>JBJELF010000027.1:0-26484 GCA_051879015.1 Lachnospiraceae bacterium | reverse complement strand
AAACCAACTTTTGGATTCTGAATGCCCATAACATTCTCCATATAAATGGAGCCCATACGAGCAAACTGAACCAAATGCTCAGCGCGGGCATCTACATTGGCACCACAATCCACCAACAAACTCATTCCCTTTGCAGTCGGAATCAATGGAGCAAGCGGTGCTCTCTTAACTCCCTTTGCCTTACCTGTCAATAACTGTCCGCCAACCAACACAGCCCCCGTGCTTCCGGAGGAAACAAAGGCATCGACCTCCTTATTTTTTAACAAGCCCAAACCAACCACAATCGAAGAATCTTTCTTCTTGCGAATTGCGATAACAGGAGGCTCTGCCATCTCAATAATCTCAGTGGCATTGACCACCTTGATACGCTCTTTATCAAATGTATATTTATCAAGTTCTGGCTTTATTACATCTTCTTTTCCAGTTAAAACAATGGAAATATTATTGCTCTTCTGGATAGCCTCCACAGCCCCCTTGACAACTTCCACTGGAGCGTTATCACCTCCCATGGCATCTACTGCAACTCTAACCATCAGACAATCTCCTTTCTTGATCACAATCTAATCGGATTTATCATACTAAATAATGCGAATAAAATCAATCCCTTTTTCTACGAAAAAATGAGCTCTCACGTTTATTGTGAAAGCTCATTTTGAATGCATTTGCATCATTTTGTGACTTTAATTCTCTTAAATTAGTCAACAGAAACGATTTCTCTCTTATTATAAGAACCGCAAGCCTTGCATACTCTATGAGGTACCATCAAAGCACCACACTTGCTGCACTTAACTAAGTTAGGAGCAGTCATTTTCCAGTTTGCTCTACGGCTATCTCTTCTAGCTCTAGAAGATCTATTCTTTGGACAGATGGACATGGTTTACACCTCCTTATATTTTTTAAATATGTCACTGATAACCGACATTCGTGGGTCAAGCTCAGTGGCGTCGCAATTGCAGCTGCCATGATTTAAATTGGTGCCGCATTTATTGCAAATCCCCTTACATTCTTCTGCACAGAGGACTTTCATAGGCATGTTCACGATGAGCTCTCCGCGGACTAACATTTCTACATCCAGTTCATTCCCCTGAATATATGCCTGCTCGTCTAAGTTCTGGTTACGCTGCTCATCGCTTTCATTCATGTCCAACTCTTTTTCTATGGACAAATCAAAAGGATAGGCAACAGGATCCAGACAACGGTCGCATGGAATTTCCAGTACGATATGAAGGTCTCCTGTAATCTGCAGTTTTCTTTTCTGGGAGTGATAAATCACCAAATGGACTGGTGCCTTCTCCAAGACAAGATAATTTCCAAAACTACTTGAAAACTCATCCATCTCAATCGGAACATCAAACGTCATTTGCTTCCCATTCTGGGTATATAACTGTGATAACTCTATCAACATGTCAATTTCCCTTTCTGCTGTGATAATGCCTTGGATGTATGCCTTATCGGCACACACCCATTTATTATACATGATGAAATTATTTTGTCAAGTGGTATTTTTGTTTTCCTTCAAATTACTTAATCTGTGTTTCCACAACTTCCTTGATTTTCTCCAAAGCAGCATCAATTCCAGCAGGATTCTTTCCACCAGCCTGTGCCATGTTTGGACGGCCGCCACCACCGCCGCCAACCAATGCTGCTGCATTCTTAATCAACATACCTGCATGGACACCTTTCTTCAAAGCCCCATCGGTAGCAGTTGCCATCAGGTTTACCTTGCCGTCAAGGGAGGATGCAATGGCTACCACGCCCTCACCCAGTTTCTCTTTGAGCTGATCGCCTAAGTTGCGGAGTCCATTCATATCCACACCTTCTACTTTAATAGCCAAAACCTTGACGCCCTTGATTTCAACAACCTTGCTCATAACATCACCAACAGAATCATTTGCCAACTTTGCTTTGAGTTTCTCATTTTCTGCCTGTAAGCTCTTAATTTCCTCCTGCATTGCAGCAATCTTAGCAGATAAATTTGCTGGAGTAGCCTTCGCTACCTTAGCAGCCTCATGATAAGCAGCTTCCATTTCCTTATAGTAGTTCAACAGACCGTTAGAAGTCAATGCTTCGATACGACGTACACCTGCCGCAATACCTGCTTCAGATACAATCTTGAAGGAAGAAATAACGGTCGTATTTGACACGTGAGTACCACCGCAAAGCTCAATGGAAAAATCGCCCATACGCACCACACGCACGGTGTCACCATATTTCTCACCAAACAATGCCATAGCACCAGTCTTCTTTGCTTCATCCAAAGTCATGATATCAGTCACAACAGGAAGTCCAGCCTGAATTTCCTGATTAACAATTTCTTCCACCTTTGCCAACTCTTCAGGAGTTACTGCCTGAAAATGGGTAAAATCAAAACGAAGTCTGTCTGGAGTAACCAAAGAACCAGCCTGCTCCACATGATTGCCAAGAACAGTTCTCAAAGCTTTCTGCAGCAAATGAGTCGCACTGTGGTTGCGGCAAGTTAATGCATGACTCTCTTCATTGACCTGCAAAGTAACTTTCTCACCAACTGCAATCATACCCTTAACCATTTTGCCCACATGACCAATCTTGCCGCCCTTAAGTTTAATCGTGTCCTCCACAATAAACTCAGCGTTCTCTGTCTTAATAACACCAATATCGCCCTGCTGACCACCCATTGTAGCATAAAACGGCGTTTCAGCTGTGATAATCGTTCCATTGTCACCATCAGCCAAAGCCTGCACCAGCTCGCTCTCTGTGGTCAATACCAATACATCCGATTTCTCTGCCAACTTAGTATAACCTACAAAAACAGAGGTGATAGCTGGATCAATTTCATCATAAACGGTTGCGTCAGCACCCATATAATTTGTAGTCTTTCTCGCATTACGAGCCTTAATTCTCTGCTCATCCATAGCAGCCTTAAATCCAGCCTCATCCACAGTCATATTCTTCTCTTCTAAAATCTCTGTTGTCAGATCCAACGGAAATCCGTAAGTGTCATACAACTTAAAGGCATCTGTACCAGACAGCTCTGTCTTACCAGAAGCTACCATCTCCGCTTCCATATCAGCCAAAATACTCAATCCCTGATCAATGGTCTTATTAAACTTATTTTCTTCCTCGGTAATAACCTTGAAAATCATTTCTTTCTTTTCTTCCAACTCCGGATATCCGTCCTTAGAAGTTTCTACGACAGTACCACACAAATCAGCCAGGAAAGTTCCCTCAATGCCCAACAAACGTCCATGACGAGCAGCACGACGCAGCAAACGGCGCAGTACATAGCCACGTCCCTCATTGGATGGCATAATACCATCGGAGATCATGAAAGACACAGAACGAATATGATCCGTGATCAAACGAATTGACATATCTTTCTTTGGATCTGCCTCGTACTCCGTCTTAGCCAGGCGGCATACATGGTCTCTCAAAGCCTTTAAAGTATCTACATCAAAAATGGTATCCACATCCTGTACAACAACAGCCAGACGTTCCAAGCCCATACCGGTATCAATATTTTTCTGAATCAAATCAGTATAGTTACCCTTGCCATCATTGTTAAACTGGGAAAATACATTGTTCCACACTTCCATATAACGGTCACAATCACAACCTACAGTACAGCCAGGCTTTCCACAGCCATACTTTTCCCCTCTGTCATAGTAAATCTCAGAACATGGACCACATGGACCAGAACCATGCTCCCAGAAGTTATCAGCTTTACCAAAACGGAAAATACGTTCGGGCGCAATACCAATTTCATTCTGCCAAATATCAAAGGCTTCATCATCCTTCTCATAAACCGATGGATACAGACGATTTGGATCTAAGCCTACTACCTGTGTCAAAAACTCCCAAGACCATGCAATTGCCTCATGTTTAAAATAATCGCCAAAGGAGAAGTTACCCAACATTTCAAAGAAGGTACCATGACGAGCAGTCTTACCAATATTCTCAATATCACCGGTACGAATACATTTCTGACAAGTTGTCACTCTGCGTCGCGGCGGAATCTCCTGTCCTGTAAAGTATGGTTTCAAAGGTGCCATACCTGAATTGATAATCAACAAACTATTATCGTTGTGTGGAACCAAAGAAAAACTCTTCATTTTCAAGTGACCCTTGCTCTCGAAGAAATCCAAATACATTCTTCTCAGGTCATTTACTCCATATTTTTCCACTGTTTTTTCCTCCGTTATACTTTTATTTCAATCTCTTTAAACTAATTATTATCATTCTTTGCCATCATAACACAGCATTTTTGCTTTTTCAACTATTTTATCTCATTTCTATTTCACATCCTGCATCGACTTGCAGATTATCTCCATCCGCTGCCGCAGTCGCCAGACGGTCACATAATTCATTCATAGGATGCCCTGCATGCCCCTTCACCCACACAAATTCCACTTCATGAGGTTGTTTTGCCTGCAATAGTCGCTTCCACAAATCAATATTTTTCACTGGTTCTGTTTTTGTGCGCATCCAATTCTTTTTCTGCCAACTTTGAATCCAATGCTGATTAAAAGCATTGACTAGATACTGTGAATCAGAATAGAGAATTACATGACAGGGGCGAACCAAAGCCTCCAATCCCACAATGGCCGCCATGAGCTCCATACGATTGTTGGTGGTTTTTTGATAACCCGCTGATAATTCTCTCTGATGCAATTTCCCCTGGCTGTCTATAAACTGCATCACCGTGCCATAGCCACCCGGTCCATTTGGATTTCCTCTCGCAGAACCATCTGTATAGATTGTTACCTCAGTCATGACATTAACCTCCAATCACCAGTCTCCAAAAAATGCTTTGCAGTCTCATCCGCTTCCTTAGTAATGTTAACATCATATCCCATTTTTTCCAACAGACGAATGGCATTTCTTGTAGTTGCCCTACCTGGATAGAGATGGTAATTAAAAATTACATCCTTCTCCCCAATTTCCTCACGGAAATGATAGTTTGCATAGTAATCCTCCAAAAGATGAGTCAACTCAATATCATGAGTGGCTGCAAAACAAGTAACCCCTGCCTTTGCCAAGCATTCCAATATTTTTGAAGAGGCAGCAATACGCTCCACTGTATTGGTTCCTCGAAGAACCTCATCCACAAAACATAAAATTGCCGCATCTGACGTTTTAGCTGCATCTAAAATTCGCTTCAATGACTTAATTTCCACCATATAATAACTCTCATTTCCCAACAGATTATCCTTCAATGCCATGGAGGAATAGATATGATAAAAATTACCTTGATATTTCTTTGCCAAAGCAAAATTAAATTCCTGCGCCAACACTGCATTTAAAGCGACTGTCTTTAAGAAAGTGGATTTACCGGATGCATTGGAACCTGTCAATAGCACAGGCCTTGTCTCGGAAATAGAATTTGCCACTGGATTTTCTACCATTGGATGATAAATCTCATCCATCTGAATCTGCTTCTTATTAGTGAATTGTGGCTGACAAGTGTAGGGCATCATCTTTTTAAAAGAAGCCGCCGCAATCATACTTTCAAGCAGACCCAGACACTCATACATAGATGCAATCTTTTCTTTTTCCTTCTTAACTTTGCTTATTACCTGATTAAATTTAATCAAATCAATATGCGTAAACATACGCACATACTCCATCAAAGACTCCGCAAAATTTAAACTCAACTTTACGCCGCCGCTGCCAATCCAGCGAGCATCCGATGCCACGGACTTCATGCTATCCGATGCCTGCTTTAATTTTTCACAATAAATTTTAATTTCAGGTATATTTAGTGTCTGCATTTCTTGGCTGACAGCACTCAATCGAGTAATTACAGAAATACACACAAAATAATTTTCTACAGCCGCCTTCTCTTTAAAATAAGTAATGGCGTTAAAAATAAGACTTCCCACAAAGGCAACAATTCCAATGGATGGCTCCAAAAAATAGATAACAATGGACAACACGTAAAGCAAAATTCCCAGATAATGGGATATATTGCTTCCAGCTTCCAAATTGCTCAAATTTTCCAAATAATCCGTCAAAGAAAAATAACGTGTATAGCCCAATTTGGACAATTTTTTCTGAACCTGCTCTCGAAGTTCCTGATTGGCTCCAAAGAAATCAATTAATCGCCTTCTTTCATTTAATATACTTTGATCCGTGCTGGGCGTTCGCAGCAGATAATATAAATACTCTTCGCCGACAGAAGACATCGTCTGATTCATCAGTAAAAATAAATCATCCATACCCAAATCATTCCAGGTGATATCATCTAAGACAAAATCATTCTCTGCCTTTTTTACCTTAAAATAGTGATTAATTGTCTCAAACTCATCATAACTAAACTCTCTCTCTGGAACATTTCCCCAGCCCTTTCGTATTTTACGCAGCAAACGCTCTTCTTGCTCTTTTCGTCCACGCCATATACTCACGCCCAAAATAACTAAAATGACTGCAATACCAATGAGATATAAATATTGATCTTCCATATCTTTCCTTCTTATATAATTTCGAATATTTTCAGATTGTAAGAGCACGAAGTGCGAAGCAATTCTTAGGTATCAAGGGTCAAAATATCTTTTGACCCCAACATCATAATACCAATAGTAAAAGGTCTTTTACTCTCTTCATGCTGAAATATCAACAATCCCATGCGCTTTCCTGCTGTTTGTCACGCAGCATCAGATCACTCAGAGCTTCCTTGGCAGATTTTCCTTCAAACAACACTTGATTAACCTGCTCGATAATTGGAAGCTCCACGCCATATTTTTGCCCAAGTGCCAGAGCTGCCTTAGCGGAATAGACACCTTCCACCACCATCTTCACTTCATCCATAGCTTCTTTCATGCTTTTGCCCTGACCAATCAAGATACCAGCTCGGCGATTGCGGCTATGCATACTAGCACAGGTTACAATCAAATCGCCAATACCGGAAAGTCCGTTGAAAGTCTGCACCTTGCCGCCCATTTTAACCCCCAAACGGGTAATCTCAGCAATTCCTCTCGTAATCAAAGCTGCTTTGGTATTGTCTCCACAACCCAGACCGTCTGCAATACCTGCCGCCAAAGCAATAACATTTTTTAAGGATCCCCCCAGTTCAATACCAATGATATCAGGACTGGTATAGACACGAAATACCTCAGACATAAACTCATTTTGAATCAGAGTAGCTGTCTCTTTACTCTTGGCACCTACCACCACAGTAGTAGGAATTTTACGAATAACCTCTTCCGCATGACTTGGTCCAGAGAGTACCGCCACATCTGCCTGCGGTATTTCTTGCTCAATCTGTTCCGTCAAAGTCATTAAAGTTTTCTCTTCGATTCCCTTCGCTACATTCACAATGATTTGGCCCTGACAAATAAAAGGGTTCATACTGCGGGCTGTTTCTCTTGTAAACACCGAAGGAGTCGCCAAAATTAAGATATCCTGTCCTGTACAGACAGCCTCTAAATCGGTAGTAATCATAATCTCCTCTGGAATATGTACTCCCGGCAAACTGCGATGCTCTCTATCATGTATCAGCTGCGCCACTTCTGCCTCAAATTTTGACCAGGCACATACCTCATGTCCCTTTTCCTGCAAAAGCACGGCTAAAGCCATCCCCCAAGTACCTGTACCAATTACACCTATTTTTGCCATATTGTACCTCCTAATCACTTACCAAATTTTCTTTTCTTCCCCTTTTAAGAGACGTTTTATATTGCTGCGATGCTGATAAAATCCTAAAAGTGCCAAAATGATAATTACAACTTCGAACTCAACAAAGGCTGCTCCTGACACGCCCCATACACCCTGAAGTCCAAAGAAAATTGTGCCAATAACCAGTGCAACCATCACACACAACGAAGAGACAGACACATAATGAGTCAAAAAAACCATACCAAAAAATACAATAATTTCAACTACAATCATCTGCCAGCCCAAAGTTAAAATCAAACCAGCAGTACAAGCTACACCCTTTCCGCCTTTAAAATGATTGTAAAAAGGAAAATTATGTCCCAAAATTGCACCTGCCGCCAAATAAAGAGAATACAGATGTGCCATCTCTGGCTGGCTGTCCTTAAAAATCATCAGTACAATCATGGCTGGAATAAAGCATTTTAAGGCATCCCCCAACAATACAATTAATCCAGCTTTCTTACCCAACACACGCAGCGAATTGGTAGCCCCCACATTTCCGCTGCCCTGGGAGCGCAAATCGACTCCCTTCATCTTTGCATAGATTGCTCCCGTTTCCATCAAGCCGCAGCAATATCCAATTAAAAGCATCAAAATTCTTAACATCTTATTGTTCTTCCTTTCTTTCTCTTATGATAAACTTTAAAGCGGTTCCCTTAAATCCAAAGGTATCACGAATCTTATTTTCAATATAACGAGTATAAGAAAAGTGCATCAATTTCTTATCATTGACAAATACCACAAAGGTAGGCGGCTTGACTGCAGCCTGTGTCATATAGAAAATTTTCAGACGACGACCTTTGTCTGACGGTGGCTGCTGCATGGCAACCGCTTCCATCAAAATTTCATTGAGCACGCCAGTGGCAATACGTAAAGTTTGATTTTGGATAACCATATCGATGGTCTCAAAAAGCTTATCCACACGTTGCCCCGTCTTTGCAGAAATAAATACAATCTCTGCGTACTGCATAAAGGATAAGGTGTCTCGCACTTTCTCAGAAAAACGGTAAATCGTCTTATCGTCCTTTGTAATCGCATCCCATTTATTGACTGCTACCACAATGCCCTTTCCTCGGTCATGAGCAATGCCTGCAATCTTAGCATCTTGCTCTGTCACACCTTCCACTGCATCAATAACAATGACCACTACATCCGCTCGCTCCACTGCACTGACCGTGCGAATAATACTGTATCTCTCCAAATCTTCTTTAATTTTACTCTTTCTGCGCAGTCCCGCTGTATCGATAAAAATGTATTCTTTGTTCTGCCACACCACCGTGGTATCCACTGCATCTCGAGTAGTCCCTGCAATGTCAGAGACAATCAGACGATTTTCTCCCAAAATACGATTAATAATAGAAGATTTTCCTACATTTGGTTTTCCAACAATGGCAATTTTGGGTCTCTCATCTTCCTCCTCTGTGTCAGCATTCTCTGGAAAATGTTTGACAATCTCCTCCAACATATCACCCAGACCTAAGCGAGAGGCTGCAGATACTGGTATTGGCTCTCCAATGCCCAAGTTATAAAATTCATAGACATCTCCCATGAATTTTTGGAAATTATCTACTTTGTTAACCACTAAAACAACCGGTTTATGAGCACGGCGCAACATATCAGCTACCTTGGAATCAGCATCCTGCAATCCCTGACGTACATCTGTCAAAAAGATAATAACATCAGCAGTATCAATCGCAATCTGCGCCTGCTCTCTCATCTGAGAAAGAATAATATCTCCGCTCTCCGGCTCAATACCACCCGTATCAATTAAGGTAAAGGTCTTATCCAGCCAAGTGCAGTCTGCATAAATACGGTCGCGCGTGACACCCGGTGTATCCTTGACAATGGAGATTGTCTCCCCCGCAAGTACATTAAATAATGTAGATTTTCCTACATTTGGACGGCCTACAATGGCCACAATTGGTTTACTCATATTTTTTTCCTTTCTGGTATTTCATTACTCTAATTCATAAGGCTGATGATTCCAATCGGACTCCTCCTGCTCCATGCCAAGAAGCCCATAAACATAACTCTGCCCGCTTGATTTTACAATATTTACCTTAACTTGTAAAGCTTTTTCTACATCGGATACCGTCAAATCATCTAAGAAAACATCCTCTCCGCTGCGAAGCATATTTGCTGGCAACAGCAATTCTTCTCCCAAATCCATACCCTTCAGCTGCGCAATCAAGTCCTGAGCCGTAACCAATCCAGATACGGTAATGAGTTCTCCAAAGAAATGATTGACAATTGGATAGATATCCACCTGCAAATTTGGAAATTTCTTTCCAATCCAACCGACAATCTGACTTAGAAAAGGAGCTGCCAACTTTCCTGTGGCAATAGAAATACGGCGTCTTAATGTATCATCTGGCTCTAGTTCTTCCAATGTCTCTTTGGACTCCTCCAAAAGCAGCCGAATCATACCCACACCATTTTCCAACTGAATATATCCATCATATCGCTCCTCTTCTGGTATCTCTCGCTCGGCTAAAATATAGAACTCATCACTCGCCTGCACAAAATGCGTACCGTACTGCTCAAAACAAACCTTCTGAAACTCCTCAATAATATCAATGGCAGCAGCAGCATCTTCCTTGCCAAAGGGCTCCAGAGGATACAGTCCCTCTCGATACTTAGTCAGTCCTACTGGCACCACCGACAAACTTTGCATATAGGGCATATATTTCATCAAATCTTGAATGGTACGTCTAAGTTCCTCTCCGTCATTGACTCCCTTGCATAGTACAATCTGACTATTCATCTGCGTCCCTGCCTCATACAGCATATCAATTTTTTTCAATGCCTCGCCCGCAAAACGATTGTGGAGCATTTTGCAGCGCAGCTCCGGATTAGTCGTATGCACCGAAATATTGATGGGTGACAGATGATATCGGATAATTCGCTGAATATCCTTGTCCCGCATATTAGTCAAGGTAATATAGTTTCCCTGCAAAAAAGACAGTCTGGAATCATCATCTTTAAAATATAAAGTTTCTCTCATACCTGGCGGCATTTGGTCAATAAAGCAAAACATACATTTATTGCAGCAGGAGCGATATTCAGACATCAAACCATTCTCGAAGGTCAATCCTAAATCCTCGTCTTCCTCCTTTTCAATTTCCAGTTCCCATTCTTCTCCATTTTTCTTTTTAATCAACAATACCAAATATTCCTCTTCAGTCATGTACTGATAATCAAAAATATCTTCCATTTCATTATTA
Source organism: Lachnospiraceae bacterium (assembly GCA_051879015.1). Lineage (GTDB taxonomy): Bacteria > Bacillota > Clostridia > Lachnospirales > Lachnospiraceae > JBJELF01. The sequence goes on along the minus strand of JBJELF010000027.1, from coordinate 15,631 downwards.
TTGATGGCAATCAGACGATCCCCTGCTTCGAGTTCCAGTTCCTGGGCAATGGACCCTTCTGCCACCTCTGTAATCAGATGGCCTTTTTCTTTCTTCTTCATCACAATCTCCTATTAAAATATTCATGCCTGCTTTTCAGGCATCAACAATCTATCACAGTCGATTGACCTTTGCTTCGCAGACACCCAAAATTTGCACTGTTTTCATCCTCCTACTCCTCACCATTTTGGGTGAATATCTGGACAATACTGCTTATCTTTGGCAGCACGAACCTCCACAAAGCATCCACATCGCCTGCACATAGCATTAAACAGCCACTCACATTCCTGACAAGACTTCAAGCGTTTTTGATACTTTACCTCATCTGCCCGCTCCTGCACCGGAATTGCTTCGATGGTCAGTAAAATCCTTTCCTTTAACTCCTTATTTCCTAGTTTCTCCAATAAACACTTTCTACATTCCCACTGTGGCATCTTTTTCTTTCCTTTTCGTAATCGTTTTGCTTATTACATCGATTACTCCTTTTTATAAAATTTACTCGATTCAAACTGCTTTCTTCCATTTTAAATCATGCTTTTTATGCATAGACTCTGGTATGATAAAATAAGGAGCCGTCGCAAGCGACAGCTCCAACTTTCCTTATTATACCGATTCATCCGAAAACGGTCAAGCCCATTTCTCCATTAATTATAACGCACCATTTCCTTACGCAGACGACGGATAATCTTTTTCTCTAATCGAGAAATATAAGACTGAGAGATACCCAATAAATCCGCCACTTCCTTCTGGGTCATCTCTTCATCATTTTGCTGATTTAATCCAAAACGCAGCTCCACGATTTGCCGTTCCCTTTTAGGAAGATTGCTGACAGCACGATTGAGCATCATTTTCTCTGCTTCATCCTCCATCTCACGATAAATCATATCATCATCGGTACCTAAAATATCTGACAACAGCAATTCATTTCCATCCCAATCCACATTTAGCGGCTCATCAATAGAAACTTCCATTTTATTTTTATTGTTTCTTCTTAGATACATCAGAATTTCATTTTCAATACAGCGGGACGCATAGGTGGCCAGCTTGATTTTCTTGTCCGCATCAAAAGTATTGATTGCCTTAATTAAACCAATCGTGCCAATCGAAATCAAATCTTCGACTCCTACGCCAGTATTATCAAATTTTTTGGCAATATAGACCACTAATCTTAAATTGTGCTCAATCAATTTTGACCGAGCTTCCTTTGCCTTATCCGTAGTGAGGGCTGCAATCGCCTTCTCCTCTTCTTCCATCGAGAGTGGCTGTGGCAATACATCACTTCCACCTATGTAGTGTACTTCCCCTTCTTTGTTAAAAAGAACGCTGTGCAATGATTGTGTGCCATAAAACTGAATTTGATTAGAAACAGAAACCTTAAACATTATACCTTATACCTCCGAATTTAATATCATTTGATATTGATTGTGGTTTGAAAATTTATGATTTCCCACTCCGATTACGGGATTCTTGACAGTGATTGTCCCATTTTCCCTAAAAATCGTCATTTTCGAGATACGAATCGCTGGTAATAACCCTTGCTCTGTTCCAATACACTGATAAAGAATTGGAATAATCAAGACTCCTTCTAGCGTAGAATGATTTGGCCACTCCTCTAGCGCCTGATATACTTCTTCAGGCACTAATTGACAAAGTAATCTCCTTTCTGCTAAGCTAACTGGACTTCCGCCTGCTGTGACTAATCGATTCCCTGTATCCCATAAACCTTGAGTTTCAATCTCTTTTCCTTGATAACTTAAAATCACACGGTAAATAGGCTTTTGCTTTTTGTTTATTCGTCTCACAACAAATATTCCAATCAATATTACTGGAACTAACCAAAACAACTGAAACATCAGCCATTTTGTAGAAAGTACCTTCATACCTGTATGGAAATCATGATAATAGATTACATAAAGCACTCCTCCCAGCCCACATGCTGACACAAACAATAAAATTCCTTCACTAAATGTCTGTTTCACTCCATGAATGGGATATGCAATTCTGCTCATCAACACTCCCAGAATAATTCCACCTATCATGTACACTGATGCCGGCAAAAACAATAGAATACATGCCCCTGCTCCTCCAGAAGCCGCAGACATGAAAATTCTTCTCATCTTGATTTTATATTGCCGCACACTTCCATATATCATCAAAACAAGAAGATTCATCCATACGTTTAAAAAGAAATAACTATCTATGTAAATCATAGCCCAATTATACTATTAAATCATTAAGAAATATGTCAAAAACTGGTGCCAAATAAATTATTTTGACCGTCCATTTCACCTTTATTTGTCTATTTTTAGCCAAAAAAAGGAAGAAAACTCTCATATTTCGACCAAATTTGAGTTCTCTTCCTGCAAATTACTTTATCTCTTGTCGTTATTTCAATATCACTTTTTCCTTGTCATAAATCTAAGCTGTTCACATTCTCTTTAGAAGCTTTTCCACATCGGTATTTTTTCCAAGCACCATCAAATGCTCCTCCTGAGTCAAGATATGGTCAGCAGATGGCATAGGTCTCACCTCATCTCCCACCTTCGTTGCCAACACATTAATATTATATACTGCCTGAATATTGAGCTGTCGAATACTTTTTCCAATCCATGGTGTATAGGCCGAAATCTCATAAATCGAATAATCCTCATTTAACTCAATATAATCAAAAATATTTGCCGCACTGATACGCACTGCCAAGCGCTCTGCCACATCACGATCTGGATAAACAATCTCATCCGCCCCATTTCTTGCCAGAAACTTGGCATGAATATCACGGGTAGCCTTACTGATAACATACTTGGCCCCCAGTTCTTTTGCCAGACAAGTCACTTCCAGACTACTCTGAAAATTAGTTCCGATACAAACCACCACTGCATCAAAATTTCTTACTCCCAAACTTCTCAACACATCCGGATTAGTACAATCGCCAATCTTTACATTTGACACATAAGGAAGCACATCCTCCAATTTATCTTCATTAATATCAACAACCATAATATCATTGCCGCGTGCCACTAAATCTAAGGCTAGCTTTTTGCCAAATCGTCCCATACCAATAATTAAAATATTTTCCATTGAATTGTTTCCTCCGTCATTTGTTATTTCCCATTTTCATATAGGAAAGCTTTGCCGTCTTGTAACAGTCCGTCCAATCACTACGCTTTCTTTAAACGTATTTATTCATAACATATTTTTCAATTCATTTCAACTCTTTTATAAAACTATACCAAAATGCAGCTGTTCTACCTTAACCATACCCCCTCATAGACCAACTCGGCACCGCCGCAAATCCACATATCATCTTTCTCTTGATTCCATATAACAGACAGCGTTCCTCCAGTCATCTCCACCTCCATCTCCTTCTCGCAGGCTAACAAACAATTGGCAGCTGCTACTGCAGCACAGGCTCCAGTTCCACAAGCCATGGTCTCCCCACTGCCTCGTTCCCACACTCGCAGTCTTAAATGATGTTGATCCAAAATAGAGACAAACTCCACATTGATACCCTCAGGAAAAATAGGATTTGCACCAATGGCCGCTCCATATTTCATTAAATCCAATTCTTCTAATTCTTCTAACTTTCTCAAAAAAATAACACCATGAGGATTTCCCATGGAAACAAAAGTATAATTAAACTCTCGACCTTCGGCTAACACAGGAATCCTTATCCCTCCCAGACAGGGGCTTCCCATATTAACTCTGATTTGCTCAATTTTCCCCTGCTGCTCCACCAACCAGACCTCTCGAATGCCCACATCAGTCTCAATCTGCAGTTTTTGTTTCTCTGTAATATGTTTCACATAAGCATATTTTGCCAAACTGCGAATACCATTTCCACACATCTTGCCTCTGCTGCCATCCGCATTGTACATCTCCATACGAAAATCTGCCACTAATGAAGGGCACAGTAAAATTAATCCATCTCCTCCCGCTCCAAAATGCCTATCGCATATTGCTCTTGCTAAAATTTCTGGACTACTTACTGATTCTTCTAAGGCATTTACATAGATGTAATCATTTCCAAGGGCCTCCATCTTGGTAAATTTCATTTTTCCACTGTCCATTTATTTACACTTTATCACACTATATGTCATTCATTTTTGTTTTATACCTTGCATAAGGTATACTAAAAGTTTTTGGATTTTAAATATGAATCACAAACTGCAATCTTTTTTAGAGCAGGCATTAATAGGCTGCCTTGTCATGATTCTGCTCATTGGACTCTTCGCCGTTCTTCCCACTGTCAATGAAGTCAGCCACACCGTCGGAAACCGTGAGCTGCCCGTCTACTGTGTAGATACATCCAAACCTCAGATTTCTCTCACCTTCGATGCTGCTTGGGGAAATGAAGATTTAGATGCAATCCTCGCCATTTTAAGCAAACACCAGGTTTCCGCCTGTTTTTTCATTACAGGAGAATTTCTCGACCAATATCCTGAGGAAGTACAAAAAATACTGGATCAAGGGCATGAATTGGGCAACCACGGAAATAAACATAAAGATATGACAACCTTATCGGTAGAAGAACAGCTCGAAGAACTCAATACATTACATCAAAAAGTAAAAGAAAAATTCCAAGTAGAAATGAAATTTTTTCGTCCACCTTACGGAGCTTATAACAATGCCGTCATTTTGACTGCTCAAAGTGCAGGTTATATCTCCGTTCAGTGGTCCGTTGACTCTCTCGACTGGAAGAATTATGGAGTAGAATCTATCATTGATACCGTAATCAATCATAAAGAATTAGAAAATGGCGCTATTATTTTGATGCACAATGGCACCAAATACACTGCACAAGCCCTTGAACGCATGCTCATTCAACTCAAGCAAAAGGGCTACACCTTTGTGCCTCTAAGCCAGCTTGTATTGACTGAAAATTATTATCTAGATCACACCGGAAAGCAATTTTCCAAATAATCACTTATCCTACGCTACGATGCCCCTGAATGTTCAGCTATATCCATCCCACGACCGAGCCATCTAGAGTGCCGCCGCTCCCTTCCGAAGCGGTGGCCTTCATGTTAATCTTTTTAATTATTTTTTTCCTCATACACTTCTCGGAAAATCTTCTCTAAGCCTTCAAAAAAATAACGCTCCTCAAACAACTCTTCTGCAAGAGATCGGGATTTTTTGGAATACTTCTTTAAAGTTTCCTCATCTTCATCAATAATCATCTTCAATGCCGCAACCATCTCTTTGTTTTCCAAATCTTTTCCGGCAACCAACCAACCATTTTCATGTTCCTTAACAGCCTCTGAGATACTTCCCACTCTTGTACTGATGACTGGCAGACCATAGCTAATTCCTTCCAAAACGCTTTTCGGCAGTTCCTCCGTATAAAATGGAAGTATTGCCACACTCGCTTTTTTCATCAATTCATCCTTCTCTTTGGCACTTAATTTACCAACAAACTGTACTGTATCCTCCAGATAAGCCAACTTACAGTATGCTTCCATCAAATCAACATCTCTGCCTTTACCTTCCGCAATAAACTGCATTCTGTTTCTATGCTCATCATCTAATTTTTCAATAGACTCCAGTAATCCGCCCATTCCTTTATAAGCTATCATTTCATCTGAATACACAAATACTCTTTTTTCCTGAACTGTATAGTCTATATCCTTAGGCATTTTTACTCCATAATGCAAAACTGTCACATTGATGTCCGGAAACTCTCTCTTTGCAAAATTCATAGCGGATTCTCCAATCACAATGACTCGATCTGCCAATTCAAGACATCTTTTAAATTCTTTTTTTTCTTCTTTGTCAACAAGAAGATTTCTATAAAATTCCATCCATTGCGTACTATGCATATGCAAAATAATTTTTTTATCATACTCCTTTGATTTCTTCACCAGCTTACAAATTTCACTCAAATAGCTCACATCGGCAACATGAAAATAAATGATATCAAAATCACCTTTTCGAATTGTAGAACAATTTTCTAAATATCGTTTCCATGAAAGTATCCAATGGAGATTTCCCATTTCCATGCACTCGTAGGTAATATCAATATCTTCACTCCATTTATGTGATAAAATCTGCTCCACTACCGCGGGTACCTCACCTCTATTTGTATTATCTGAACCCATAAAAATTTTCATTTGAATGCCATCTCCTATATATTAGTTTCTTAGTTTTCACGTAAAAACTATTATATCATTCAGATTTAGATAATGCAATCTTTTATCTTGCCATTTTTCAAAAAAATCTTATATTTTGGAGGATAACTCTTTTTTATCTTCTACGCTTTTTTTCCGCCTTCCCGCACAGCCTGTCTCATCTGTTCCAAATCTTCTTTTGTTAATTCTTCATTACTGTAACGTGCCTTCTCATACAGAAAATGAGCTTCCCTTGAATCCCACTCTGTCGCGTCGTGAAGCTCTCTCGGAGTGAAAGTATCCTCAATCTTATCTCGATTGTGGCTTTTAAGTCCTTTTACCCACAGACGGCGAATACTAGCAGTTACAGAAAAATCAAACCACAATGTTTTCTTCTTAAAAAGAAAATCGCTCTGTCCATCAAAAGCCCATTCTGACTTGGTCTGGGTGGGCAAAAACTCTCTCTTATCCCCATTCCTATCGGATAATTTTTGGTCAAAAGCCTTATACAAACGATAACTGCCATACAAAATGCCACCCACTACTGCCACAAAAAAAGCAATTACAATCAAACTGGTAATCAAGTTAGAGAGAACCTCCGCCCAAGCTGGAGGAGGCTCTTGCTCGCCCAGTCCTTCCAGTCCCGTCTCATTGGAAGCAGCAGTCTCTTCTATCTGTTCCCCTTGCGGTTCCGACTCCTTGCTAAGCAACCCTACCAAATAGCGAATACCCGCCAACAACAGACTGCCAAACTGCATCAGCAATTTATCTAATCCCGATGCTGGCAGAAAAATCATGGCTAACATTAAAATTAACAGAAATAATCCCAACATTACATTATTTACCATGGTCATCTGCTGCAGCGGAAAATTGGATGTCTCTTTATTTAAAGACAAATAATGCAAAAAATTCACTTGATTGACATAAACCGCATAGCACATCATATAGAGAAATGCACTGCGATAGACAAATTCTCGTACATTCTCCCTCTGCATATATAGCCCCAACACATAGATGATGAAAAAAACAATCATACAAAGATAATGAGGTTTCTCAAAAAAACTTTCTTCCTCTCTCACTCTCGCCACTAAATAGATAAAAAACACTACCACCGATGAAATCAAAAATAAGTATTGATAGTATACATTTGGTACTCCGTACCAAATAGCCATCCCCGTCGCAGTACATATCGTCAAATACTGCCATAGATGAGGCAAAAATTCCACCGACAGATAACCTATCAAAATTGGAATACAAATACCATAGCAAATCCACATTGGCAATAACTGAGCCTCTGGAAAAAATCCGGTAAAAAAACTCATTACAGCAGCAAAAATCAAAGTTCCATGCATCATTTTTGTAAAAAATATGACCTTACGACTCATATGCCACCTCCCACCGAATCACCTCATAACCGCCGCTATCAGTTATCTTCATCTCCATCTCGTAGTGCAAGGGAAGAATCCATCGAGCCCCAGGAAAACGCAATGCTAATTTTTCAAATGCCTGCACCGTGCTTTTATTTTGAGAACTAGAAATAAAAATCAGCACCGCATCGTTAACCTTCTCCGTCAATAATTCTGCCGCCATCTCCACAAAACGCATTGGCTCCTGCGTTAAATCCACACGAGCCAACGCCTCGTAGATGGCTGTCATCTGCTGATTTCCTGTACCTGCGGTCAAATTGACGGTCTCTTTTGTAATCACATCACGTCCATTACTAAAGAGACTGACCAATATATTTTCTGCCAAAAATTTATCTGCCAAAGCCGCCACTAAACGAATCCCCTCCTCATGAAGTGCATCATATTTCCAGACGGTCTCATCCTCTACATCCAACAAAAAAATAATTTCCTGCGAATTCGTTGTATTGTATGTATTGACCATCAATTCATCACTGCGGGCAGAGGCATTCCAATTGATACTATTCATTGGGTCTGAAATCTGATACTCACGAATTCCACGAAATTCAAAAGGATCTGGATAGAGATAGCGCTGCAGTACCATCTCTCCCATCAGACGCTGAAAAAGCAAATCCAACGCCTCCACATTTACTGACTTTGGGTAGACATAAAGCTGAGTAAACTGCTCTCTGGAAGTCACGAGCTCAGTACTCATCAGTAAATCACTGCCAATCAAGTCCATACTTTCAATCGTAAAATAACCTCTTTTTTTACAATTAATGGTTAGCGTGCGGACAATTTTTTGATAAAATAAAATAGAAAAAATATCACTTCGGTAACAGCGGTCAGAAACGCTTGCATTGTCCATATTTTCAAACTCAATATCACGCTGAAACTGAAATTTTACAGTCAAAGCTGGCAGAGGTAACATTTTACGATTCGTCACCGTCTCCGTCACAATCGCTCGCTCCCCTTCTACTGCCGGCTGTCCTTGAAAATAAATCTCTGCGCTGAGTCCCTCCTCCCAATAGTTTTGATAAATTCGATTCTGAAGCCAAAACAACAGCGCAGCTCCTACAATCAACAGTACAATACTCATACGCGTCCCCAGTCTTCCGTCGGCACTGTCACGGACTGCAGCAAATCCTCTATAATGGTAATACTGGTCACCTTGCTTCCACCATGTCTTGTAGTAATCAAACGATGTGCCAATACTGGCACTGCCACTGTCTTAATATCCTCTGGTACCACATAAGTTCTTCCCTGCACCAAAGCATAGGCCTGAGAAGCACGCAGCAAAGCCAAAGCACCTCTCGGGCTCACTCCCGACAACACATCCTTATGATTTCTTGTGCCCTGCACCAAACGCACCATATAATTTAGCAGCTCTGGGTGAACAAAAATTTCCTTCACTTTCCCTTGTAAAGTCACAATCTCTTCGGCACTGCACACAGGCTGCAGATCAGCCAAAGGAGCATCCTTTATAAAACGATTTAAAATTGCCAACTCCTCCGCTTGTGTCGGCAGTCCCATCGACAATTTCATCAGAAAACGATCCAACTGTGCCTCTGGCAACGGAAAAGTACCTGTTGTCTCAATGGGATTTTGCGTTGCAATAACCAAAAAAGGTTTTCCAAGCAAGCGTGTTACTCCATCCACAGTTACCTGTTTTTCCTCCATACATTCCAGCAAACTGGACTGAGTACGAGGTGTGGCACGGTTAATCTCATCTGCCAAAATAATATTACCAAAGATTGGTCCAGGTTTAAAGACAAACTCACTCTGCTTTTGATTAAAATAGTTTAATCCAGTTACATCCGTCGGCAGTAAATCTGGCGTAAACTGAATACGAGAAAAAGTCATATCCAAGGACTTTGCCAGGGAACGGGCCAACATCGTCTTGCCAGTGCCCGGCACATCCTCCAACAGCACATGTCCTTCCGCCAATAGAGCAGTCAGCACCAAATCAATAACCTGGGACTTACCCACAATAACTCTTTCTATATTTGCTTTCAGCTTGGAAAGCGCTTCATTTGCCATGTTCTTATCCCCCTTAATTGCATTTTTTATTATAATCATTCAACCAATTATATCGTTACTTTTTATCTATCAATGGCAGCTGCTGATATCCTCTCATCTCAATCAGAGGTCCACCAGTCCCTTCGATATAACTTTTTGTTATTGTCACTTGACCAATGTTATTATCTTTCGGAATCTCATACATGATATCCAACATAAAATCTTCAATAATGGCACGCAAACCTCGTGCTCCCGTCTCTTTCTTCAAAGCCTTGTCCGCAATCGCCTCCAATGCTTCATCTTCAAATACTAGCTTTACCTCATCTAAAGCCAACAGCTTTTCATACTGATGAATAATCGCATTTTTCGGTTCTTTCAAGACTTGAATCAGCATCTCCTTATCCATGTTGTTTAAAGTAACTACGATGGGAAGACGTCCCAAAAACTCAGGAATCATACCAAAATTCCTTAAATCTTCTGTCTGTACCTGTTTGAGCAAATTCTTTTCACTGTCATACTTATCCTTTAACTCTGCCATAAATCCCATAGAAGACGCCTTATTCAAACGCTCCTTAATGATAATTTCCAAATCCGGGAAAGCACCTCCACAGATGAACAAAATATTGTCTGTATTGATTGTTTCCAAAGGAACCATCGCATTTTTGCTGTTCGCACCCACAGGTACCTCTACCTCAGCACCCTCCAACAATTTCAGCAATCCCTGCTGCACCGCCTCACCGCTGACATCACGATGATTCGTATTGCGCTTCTTTGCCAACTTATCAATCTCATCAATGTAGACAATCCCATGCTCTGCTTTCTCCACATCATTGTCTGCAGCTGCTAACAGCTTACTCAGCACGCTCTCAATATCATCACCAATATAACCTGCCTCAGTCAAAGAAGTAGCATCTGCAATGGCAAGAGGCACATCCAACAATTTCGCTAAAGTTTTTACTAAATACGTTTTGCCGCTTCCCGTCGGACCAATCATGAGTACATTTGATTTTTCAATTTCAATTCCATCGGCATTGTCGGAAGAGATTCTCTTATAGTGATTGTAGACAGCTACGGAAAGTACTTTTCTCGCATAATCCTGCCCCACCACATACTCACTCAACTTGGCATTAATTCTATGAGGCGCAGGAATTGACTTGATATCAAAAACAGGCTTTACTTTCTCTTCCTGCTTTTTCTTCTTCGCCTTTTTTCCTTCCTCTGCTTCTCTCATTGGTCCCATGTGCATCATATTCATGTTCATATTTCCATAAGGAAATCCAAAACGCTCCGCCTGATCCATGGCCTTTTGCATACAATCATTACAAATATGCATATTTCCTGGCATTGTAATCATCGGACCTGCTTTGCGTTCCGGGCGACGACATACATAACAATATTTCTCTGTCTTATTTTTCTTATCATTATCCGATGGATTATTCTTGTTTTCTTCTGCCATTCTAATATCCTTTCCTAACGATTCGTCCATCAAGCACTACTTCGAGTGAACCAATCATTACATCCTTTCTTTCTATTTTTACCTGCTTTCTTAATCTGCCCAAAAACAAAATTGCCTGTTATTTCTCTTATCTGATTTATTTCTTTCAACGATGGGATGAGCAGCAGTATCCAGGCAGTATCGCTGAATTAATACTTATACCTGGTTTGCAGACTCCAACAGTCTAAGAAAGCTTCTCTATAGTATACAGAAAATTGAGCTTTCACGCAAGCATTAAATTATGAACTCACAAGACACAAAATTGACTGTTACTGTTTCATGACAGCCGACAAAACGGCAATATCAAAACATATCAAAAAAGGGAAGCCACCTTCCAGCGACTTCCCATACATGTACAAAATGATATTTTTAAAAAGATATTTTGACCATGACACCTACATACTGCTATGTATGTTGTGATATTAGTATCTTAATTAGTTATTAATCAACTTATCCTCTTCGTTATTCCAGCTGTACAACTTACGAATTTCCTTACCCACAATTTCAGATGGATGTTCAGCAGCCAACTTACGCATAGCCTTAAAATGAACCTGACGGCCAGCTGGGGACATATCCAACAAGAACTCCTTAGCGAAGGTTCCATCCTGAATGTCAGCAAGAATCTTCTTCATAGCCTTCTTGGTATCCTCAGTAATAATCTTAGGTCCAGTAATATAATCACCATACTCAGCAGTGTTAGAGATAGAATAACGCATTCCTTCAAAACCACTCTGATAAATCAAATCAACGATGAGCTTCATCTCATGAATACACTCAAAGTAAGCATTTCTTGGATCATAACCAGCCTCAACCAAAGTCTCAAAACCAGCCTGCATCAAAGCACATACACCACCACACAATACAGCCTGCTCACCAAACAAGTCAGTCTCAGTCTCAGTACGGAAGGTCGTCTCCAACACACCTGCTCTAGCGCCGCCAATTGCCAACGCATAAGCAAGAGCCATATCCAAAGCCTTACCAGTTGCATCCTGCTCAACAGCTACCAAACAAGGAGTACCCTTGCCAGCCTGATACTCAGAACGAACGGTATGACCTGGTGCCTTTGGCGCAATCATAGTAACATCAACATAAGCTGGTGGCTTGATACAGCCAAAATGAATATTGAAACCATGAGCGAACATCAACATATTACCTGGTTCCAAGTTTGGCTCAATATCCTTCTTGTACATATCAGCCTGCAATTCATCATTAATCAAAATCATGATGATATCAGCCTTCTTTGCCGCCTCTGCTGCGGTATATACTTCAAATCCCTGCTTTACTGCCTTGTCCCAGGATTTACTGCCTTCGTACAAACCGATAATTACATTGCATCCAGATTCCTTTGCATTTAATGCATGTGCATGTCCCTGGCTGCCGTAACCGATAACTGCGATTGTCTTACCATCCAATAAAGATAAATTACAATCCTTCTGATAATAAATCTTTGCCATTTTCATTTCCTCCAAAATAAAATATATGATTACTCATATTTATTGGTTTATTTATTTCAATCCATGCTCGGTAATTTTACAGAGTCTCACTCCATCTTCTATCGATACGTGGTTTGATTTTAAATGTTTAGATTGAACTTTTCAAAATGTTTCTTCAATCCTTTTTACTTTTTGAGATTTCAACAATCAATCTCCGTAGAAACCTCTGCTTAATCCAGTTACACCCGTGCGTGCGAGCTCTGTAATCTTAAACTGACCCAGGAGCTTAATAAATGCTTCCAATTTAGCTTGTCCACCAGTTAACTCCATCATCATGGAAGTGTCGGACACATCTACTACCTTTGCACGGAAAATATCCGCAATTGCAGTTACTTGAGGACGCTCTTCAAAACCTGCTTCCACGCGAATCAAAATCAGCTCTCTGCAAACAGACATATCATTTGGTAATACCTTAATCTCCTTGACATCAATCAGTTTCTTCAGCTGCTTCTGAATCTGAACCAGTACCTCAGGCTCACCGCTTGACACAATGGTCATACGGGACAGGTTTGGATTTTCTGTTTCACCTACGGTCAAACTATCAATATTGTAACCACGACGGCTGAACAGACCTGCTACACGGCTCAATACACCAGCTTGGTTGTCTACCAACAGGGAAAGTACAATCTTACTCATATCTATTTCACCTCATTCTTCATTTCATACATAATAACAATCTTGACTTTCCTTGTCAATCTCTTTTCAAATCTTTCGTTTATATCGGTTTGATAGAAGAGGTATAACTATAAGTTATGGAAGTCGTTGTTGCCACATCAATAATAATATAACATGATACCAGGGTCAAAATTTTTTGACTCTGGTATCATAACATAGATTTCGAAAAAAAGCTACCAAAAATCAAATTCATTTAGCTTCATATCCATTTGGGTTATTGGATTGCCATCTCCAAGAGTCAGCGCACATTTCTTTAATACCAAATTCTGCCTTCCATCCCAATTCCTTTTCTGCTTTGGATGCATCAGAATAACAGGTCGCAATATCGCCCGGACGACGATCCTTAATGACATAAGGAATCTTTACTCCTGTAGCAGCTTCAAAATTCTTGACAATGTCCAATACGCTATATCCAATTCCAGTCCCCAAGTTATAAATGCTCAGACCTGACTTATCTTCAATCTTTTTTAATGCTTTTACATGACCACGCGCCAAATCCACTACATGTATGTAATCTCTCACACCAGTTCCATCTGGAGTATCATAGTCATCACCAAATACTCCCAACTGCTGAAGTTTTCCAACGGCAACCTGAGTGATATATGGCATCAAATTGTTTGGAATACCATTTGGATTTTCACCAATTGTTCCACTCTGATGAGCGCCGATTGGATTGAAGTAACGAAGAAGTACCACATTCCATTCAGGATCCGCTTTCTGAATATCTGATAATATCTGCTCCAACATGGATTTTGTCCAGCCATATGGATTGGTACACTGACCTTTAGGACATTCCTCCGTGATAGGAATCATCGCTGGATCACCATATACTGTCGCAGAAGAAGAGAATATGATATTTTTTACGCCATGCTTTCTCATCACATCTACCAAAGTCAAAGTACCTGCAATATTATTCTCATAGTATTCCCATGGCTTTGCTACGGACTCTCCTACTGCTTTTAAACCAGCAAAATGGATGCAAGAATCAATCTGCTCTGCATCAAAAATCTTATTTAATGCCTCGCGATCCAAAATATCAGCCTTATAAAACTTGACAGGTTTGCCAGTGATTTTCTCTACTCTTTCCAAAGATTTTTCACTGGAATTACAAAGATTGTCCACAACTACCACATCATAACCTGCATTCTGCAGCTCTACTACGGTATGACTGCCGATGTAACCAGCACCACCTGTAACTAAAATTGCCATAACTTAATCCTCCTAGATTAACATTTTTTCTTTCGGTTATTATTATATACGATATTAAAGGAAAATGCAATTTCAATCCGTAGGGAAGTTAGAGGGAAATTACTTGAAGTTCATTTTGAACATACAAATTCAAGGATATCTATTTGTTATCCCTTTACAACTGACTCACACACTCCATGCGAGGTGCGACCTGTTCGCGTTGCCGTTGTTGTTGACATTCCGAATTTCTACTCACGCACCCCATGCGAGGTGCGACTTAATCCTGCGGTGGTCTTTTATTTCGATTTTTAATTTCTACTCACGCACCCCATGCGAGGTGCGACTTAAAGGCAGATATGCGTTCGACGGATATAGCTGTATTTCTACTCACGCACCCCATGCGAGGTGCGACTGTTATCCTGTATTTATGTGGAAATGACAAGAGAAATTTCTACTCACGCACCCCATGCGAGGTGCGACGTAATGCAGCAATTTAATATCCCAGCTACCGCAGATTTCTACTCACGCACCCCATGCGAGGTGCGACACTTAAAATTTGTAATCATGGTATGCACTTTTGTCATTTCTACTCACGCACCCCATGCGAGGTGCGACTCAAACACCGAACCACCAAAACAGATGATTAAAACATTTCTACTCACGCACCCCATGCGAGGTGCGACGAAGACTATAAACGTATGCATGAACTCATGGATATTTCTACTCACGCACCCCATGCGAGGTGCGACACAATAATTGCCTGACCTTGGAATCCCATGAAGATTTCTACTCACGCACCCCATGCGAGGTGCGACTCAGCACGCCTGGAAGCACAGATTCCTGATGAAATTTCTACTCACGCACCCCATGCGAGGTGCGACGATTAATCGTGCTAGTCTCAATGTCAAACGCATACATTTCTACTCACGCACCCCATGCGAGGTGCGACACAATGTAGCCGCTATAATAGATTTTATTTTCGTATTTCTACTCACGCACCCCATGCGAGGTGCGACGTTTTGCGTGTGACAATCCAAACTATTTTTATCCATTTCTACTCACGCACCCCATGCGAGGTGCGACCTTACCTCTCTTTCTTTAAACATGATTTTATTGCCATTTCTACTCACGCACCCCATGCGAGGTGCGACTAGCACAGTCTGTAATAGATAGCCCCTCAAAAATAATTTCTACTCACGCACCCCATGCGAGGTG
>JBJELF010000026.1:0-6042 GCA_051879015.1 Lachnospiraceae bacterium | reverse complement strand
TTTACATTCCGTACAAGAGAGTTTGAACAGATGGAGCTGGAGTTTTTCTGTAAGCCAGGAACAGATTTAGACTGGTTTGCTTACTGGAAGCAGTACTGTATTGATTGGTTGCAGAGCTTGGGCATTAAACCAGATGAGATGAGAGCCAGGGATCATGCTCCAGAGGAACTTTGCTTTTACTCCAAGGCAACCACTGATTTGGAATTTTTGTTCCCATTTGGTTGGGGCGAGCTGTGGGGTATTGCAGACCGTACTGATTATGATTTAACCCAGCATCAGAATGTATCTGGTCAGGATATGTCCTATTTCGATGATGAGGCGAAGGAAAAGTACATTCCATACGTAATTGAGCCATCTTTGGGAGCAGACCGTGTAGCGTTGGCCTTTTTATGTGCAGCTTATGACGAGGAAGTCATTGATGCAGCAAAGAATGATGTGAGAACAGTTATGCATTTTCATCCGGTTTTAGCACCAGTGAAGATTGGTGTGCTGCCTCTTTCCAAGAAGCTCAATGCTGGCGCAGAGAAGATTTTCGCTCAGTTGTCCAAGAAATATAACTGTGAATTTGATGATAGAGGAAATATCGGTAAGAGATACCGTAGACAGGATGAGATTGGTACACCTTTCTGTGTGACCTATGATTTTGAGTCGGAAACCGATGGATGCGTGACCGTGCGTGACCGTGATACCATGGAGCAGGTGCGTATGCCAATTGCAGAGCTTGAGAATTACTTTGCAGATAAATTTACCTTCTAATATGATGTTATCGATGTCAAAAGGTCATGCCTTTTCCTTTGACATCATCATAAATGTTTACGCCTGTTTTGCAGGTACCAACAGTCTAAGAACGTGGATTAAGGAAACAAGGAAGCTGACTGTCGTTCAAGAGCGGCAGTCAGCTTCCTTGTTTCCTTGTTGTCGTTTGAACTGCTCAGCGCAGTCTGGCATCACTCAAAAGTTCGTAGACGGCAGTTGCATAGGGGGCAAAGACTTGACTGCCTATCTGAGTTTCTCCTGTGTATAAAAGTTTCATGGGCTGTTTTAATTCACAGCTGACAGATATGTTTTCATAATTCAGAACAAAAAGATAATCTTTTCCTTGATTCCGTCTTAGTACCAGTTGAAGTGTCTCAGGAGCATCAATGTAATCGGAAAATAGATTAAGGATGCCTGTGTAAGTCAAAAGTTGTTTGACATTTTCACGGCTGAACGTGCTTCCAAAGTGAATTGTTCTTCCATGTCCAATGCGGCGCTCAGTGAGCGCTGGTTTGTCAGCATAGTAACTGTTGGCGTAAGTTGCGAGGACGGTGACATCATCAGCGACTTCAAAGATATCATTGAAAATTGGAGTCTCTATAGGAGTATCCTCACAGATGTACATGGAATGGTTTCTATTCTTGGATATTTCACCAGCGGTCTTTGTCCAAATAGCATAGGTTGGGTCTTCGTTTGGACTGGTAAGAGTAAAGTCGCGCACATCGGTGCCAGTTAGTTCGCGGAATAGACCCGGCTGGGGCTGCATGATACATTTTCCATTCATATCTTTGTAGCCGGAGCGACAGCCTAAAATGAGAGTACCTCCCAGCTCTACATAAGATTTTAGCAATTTTACACGAGTTTTGTTGATGAGAGTTGGGTGGGGATAGAAAATGACTGGATAGTTGGCAATTTCATCTAAGGCAGTAGTATCATTGAGAAACACAATGTCATATGGAGTGTGGGTAAGTTCGGAAGCAATAAAAATTTCCTGTTCACTTGGATAAGTGGTATGAGAATGCCATACATCTGTCTGGCTGTCCCATAGATTGTCGTAATCTCTTAAAAGAGCGAATGCAGCTATATTTTTGCCACCACAGACTGGTTGGAGTGTTTGGAATTTTTGATAAAAATCTTTGACTTCCGCTAATTTTCGGTTATCTCGGTTGTCATAGTCTAAAATGCCATGCCAGTACATTTCTGTGCCGAAGGTACAGGTGCGCCAGCGGAAGAAGGAAATATAGTCAGCTCCCTGTGCCACACTCTGAATGGCCCAGAGAGTAAGCTGACCAGGGCGAGGAGAAGCAGCTTCCATGTGGGAGGTCCAGCCATTGGCTCCTGATTGCTGTTCCATGATGCCAAAATGGGGGCAGATAGCGCGTACTTCAATCAAATTTTTGCTTGAATTTCGGTCATTGAGATTGTTTGAAGTCCTTGGATGCTCGTGGAAACCAAAGGCAAAGTCAGGGTAAGAGTCATAGGTGTAAACGTCGAGGCATTCTTTGACCATGCGAGGATTGTCAATGTTTCCAAACATGCCATTGGTGGTGATAAAATCAGTAGGCTTTTTGTAAGCTCGAAGGATGTTCGCCTGCATTCTGCAAAAGTGAATGACGCTCTCGGAGATAAAGCGATAATAATCTAGTTTCAGATGAGGATTGTAGCCAGGGGAGGGGATAGGTCTTGGAACATAAATTTGATTCCAGTCGGTATAAGTTTGATTCCAAAAGATGGTCCCCCAAGCTTGATTTAGGGCATCGAGCGTTTGATATTTTTCTTTGACAAAGGCACGAAACGCTGTCGAATCGGCTTCTGAATAAAATTCATCTGCCTCACAGTTAAATTCATTGTCAATCTGCCAACCTACGATAGCTGGATGGGCAGCATAGTGTTCGGCCAGTTTAGTTACAATGCGGGCGCTCAGTTCTTGGTAGATGGGGGAATTGTAGTTGTAATGTCGGCGAGCTCCATGGCGATAGAGAGTGCCGTTTCGGTCCGCATTAAGAACCTCGGGATATTTCTCTGTCAGCCAAGCAGGAGGCGTGGCGGTAGGGGTACCGAAGATGACAGACATCTGTTTTTCACTGCAAAGTTGGAGAAAGTTATCCCAGAAATCAAACTCGAATACACCTTCGGTTGGTTCCACCAGATTCCAAGCAAATTCAGCGATGCGAATCGTGGAGATGCCCACTGCCTTCATGCGATCTAAGTCCTCACTCCACAGAGAATTAGGCCAATGTTCGGGGTAGTAGCATACGCCCATAGTCATTTTATTCCACTGAAAATTTTGATTCATATTTTTTTAGGTGCAGAAGACCATTGCCGCTTGTGGCTTTTAGGTATTAGGCAATGAGAAGAGCAGCCTTATTCCTTTCTAATAGATTTGAGTATTCTGTTGTGATAAAAGTGATAATATAGTGTTATCTTCTGTTCAGAAGCAGTAACATAAATGTTTTCGTGATAGTGAACCGATTGAAATATATACGACAGTTGCAATGGTTTGTTGTGTCAACTATAGATGTCATGAATGAACTATCATAGTATCTATTTCTGAATACTTAGTCTGGTGAATCATTTCACAGAAGCCACAGACCGCCTGTACTCTTTGGGTATTACGGTCTGTGGTAGTTCACCGATAAATTATTAATAATAGTTACACAAATTTATTCAAATCTGGTTCGTATTCATAATCAATGGATTTCAATTTCTCTATGATATCTTCTTTGGAACAATCCATTGCATCGCAGAATTCATCGAGTGTAGGATAAAAATCACGCAATAAAGTGTTTACGTAACTAAGTAAAATGCTTGGTTCTTCTGGAATCATAAGTAAAATCTCCTTTGGATAAGTATTATCATTAAAAAATCACTGTTCGTCCGCACTGTAGTTTTGAACTTGTTCATTGCAGTGACAGGGACATTTAATATGAAAGAGTGCATCAATCATTTCATGCACTAACTGTGCTTCTTTGGAATCAGCAAGAGAGTAGTGAACTTCTTTGCCAATGCGTCGGCTTTTAATGAGACCTGCCTGCTTTAAAAAACGCAGATGATGGGATACAGCGGGAGCACTCATGTCAATGGCAGCGGCAATGTTGAGGACGCACTCTTCGCTGTGACATAAGAGCCATAAAATTTGCAGGCGAGTACCATCACCAAGCTGTTTGAATGTTTCGGCTGCCTCAATGCACTGTTCGTTGGTGGGCATAACATCGAGAACATTGTCAATGTTGCCATGATTGTGGGGCATGATATGATTCAAAAATAACACTTCCTTTCAATAAGAATTATGGAACCATTTAGCCAGCTGAAAGCAGATATGTTTTCGTTTATAAAAGGATGAAGGCTAAATTGTTATCTAAAAAGTATGGGTCTATTATAAGAATATTTTTTGAATTCGTCAAATGTATTTTTCGGATGGGGCTTAGAGGAATGAGTAGCGCAATGTCTGTAATTATGTTATACTATAAAAAATGGTGAAAGGGGGATTTTTATGTCAATAGCAAGTATGATTTTTCGAAGAGCAGCAGGCAGAGGAGATAAGAAGAGAGATAAAGGATTAACCACTCCCTATGATGTTGTTCGTTTTGACAACATTCTTTATGGAAAGGATAAAAAGTGGAATCGATTGGATGTTTATCGTCCGAAATTTATGGTTGGTGAATTGCCTGTTATTGTAAGTATTCATGGTGGCGGTTGGGTGTATGGAAGCAAAGAAGTGTATCAGTTTTATTGTATGAGTCTGGCACAGCAGGGCTTTGCTGTAGTCAATTTTAGTTATCGTCTGGCACCGGAGCATCGTTATCCAGCTCAGCTAAGAGACATTAACCGAGTGATGCGCTGGGTGATGAAATCAGATGAATCCTATGGATTGGATAAGAAAAATATTTTTCTTGTGGGTGATTCAGCGGGAGCACATATGGCAAGCATATACAGCTGCATTTGTACAAATCCAGATTATGCTGCAAAGTTTCCTTTTAAGACTCCAAAAGGATTTTGTCCTAAGGCAGTTGCCTTAAACTGCGGCGTGTACAAGCTGGACAATAAAGAGGGATCCAATAAGAGTTTAATGAAAGATCTGCTGGGTAAACAATATAGTCAAGAAAAATTGGAGGAGCTTAGTCCTTATCGGCATATAACAGAAAACTTTTCTCCTGCCTATGTGATGACTTCCACGGGAGATTTTTTGAGGGATGAGCCGACATTGCTCATGCAGGTCTTTGATGAGAAAAAAATACCCTATGAGTATCATTTATATGGCACGGAGGAAAATCAGTTGGGGCATGTATTCCACTGCAATATTTGTTTGCCAGAGGCGGAGGAATGCAATGAAGCGGAGTGTGCATTCTTTAAGCAATACATAGAGTAATAACCTACAAATAATAGAAAAAAAATAGCTATTGGTTGCATAATATGGAAAAAATAAAAAATTGTGGAAAAAATTCTTTTCAAGGTTCATAATCTATGTTATAATACAAACAGCGTGCTTGATAGCACACAAAATCAAAAGGTGGTTTTGAAATACAAAATTAGGAGGTCAATTATGACTAAGTGGGTTTATCGTTTCAGCGAAGGTAACGCTAAGATGCGTAATCTTCTCGGTGGTAAGGGTGCAAACCTTGCAGAGATGACAAATTTGGGTCTTCCAGTACCACAGGGCTTTACTATCACAACAGAAGCTTGTACACAGTACTACGAAGATGGAAGAAAAATTAATGATGAAATCATGGCTCAGATTAATGAGAACATCGTAATGTTGGAGGAGTTAACCGGTAAGAAGTTTGGGGATAAGCAGAACCCATTGTTGGTATCTGTTCGTTCTGGTGCAAGAGCTTCCATGCCAGGTATGATGGATACAATCTTGAACCTTGGTTTAAATGAGGATGTTGTTGAAGTATTGGCTGCTAAGTCTGGTAATCCACGTTGGGCTTGGGACTGCTACAGAAGATTTATCCAGATGTTCTCTGACGTAGTTATGGAAGTTGGCAAGAAGTACTTTGAGGTATTGATTGACAAGATGAAGGAAGCTAAGGGGGTTACACAGGACGTTGAGCTTACTGCTGAGGACTTGAAGGAGTTGGCAAATCAGTTCAAGGCTGAGTACAAGAGTGTAATTGGTTCCGATTTCCCAAGTGATCCAAGAGTACAGTTGGAAGAGGCTATTAAGGCTGTATTCCGTTCCTGGGACAACCCAAGAGCAAATGTATATCGTCGTGACAATGATATTCCATATTCCTGGGGTACTGCTGTAAACGTACAGATGATGGCATTTGGTAACATGGGTGA
>JBJELF010000025.1:0-26861 GCA_051879015.1 Lachnospiraceae bacterium | reverse complement strand
CTCTCCTACGACCTAATCCCTAAAAGGAATAGGACGTGGGAGGAGCATTGTATTCTTTTTAATATCAAAATTCCAAATTGAAAAAATAATTTTATTGGTGTTTTTTACGTACAATTATGATAAACTAAAGATGTTTAATAAAAAGAACAGGAGAAGA
Organism: Lachnospiraceae bacterium; assembly: GCA_051879015.1. Lineage (GTDB taxonomy): Bacteria > Bacillota > Clostridia > Lachnospirales > Lachnospiraceae > JBJELF01. The sequence continues at coordinate 26,704 of JBJELF010000025.1, read as the reverse complement.
TGCAATGAATCATTGTACAGGAAAAACACCAAAAAAAGGAGCTTTTAATACTCCGGAAAACCATGCAGAAGAAATCATAGGGGAAACCACGAAACAAGCCGGCGGTGTGAAAGGGGAAAAAACTCCGCGAGAGCATCAAGGACCTGGAGGGTATTATTATGAAATACTGCCCTGGAACCAGGAAATTTTAGCATTTTTGAAACGTCTTGGATACATATTTCACTTAGTATTAGAGACCAGTCCCTGGATTTTTATTGGGTTCACCGTCATTGCCATTTTACAGGGCTTAATTCCAGTGGCACAGTCCTATGTAGCTGCACAAATTTTAAATTTGCTTGCAGATGCATTTATCCACGGAGCTGCCGCCTATGAAACCTATCTTTCACGAATTATGAGCCTATTAATTCTACAATTTGCCTGTATCATTGGATTAAATGTGGTTAATACACTTAACAACATTATGGACCATATTGCGGGGGAACTTGTGGTAAACCATGTCAACATGAAAATTATGGAAAAAGCTAAAGAATTAGATACTGCAAGTTTTGACAGTCCAGACTTTTATGCAAAGCTTGAAAATGCCAGCCGTGAGTCCGGCAACAGTCCAACTCGTATCATAAGAGCTTTGTTTTCTGTCATTTCCGCCGTCATTAGCATGATTTCCTTTATTGTAATTTTGTGTGCTGTCAATCCAGCAGCACCCATTTTGATTATTGCAGTCTCCGTGCCATCTGCTTTAGTCTCCATGCACTATAGAAGGAAAAATTTTATGTATATTCGTCGCAATTCCAAGGATAGAAGACAATTAACTTATTATAAGGATTTGCTGACCAATAAAGATATGGCAAAGGAAATCAAAATCTTTCGTTTGGCTGATTTTATTTTGGACCGATACAGTCAGATTTTCAAAAAATATTTTAAAGGTCTCAAAAAGCTTTTCTTTGTGGAAGGTGCCTGCAATTTAGGTATGACCATGATAAGTGCAGCAGTAAATTGCTATTTATTTTTCTATATTGCAAGCCAAGTAGCAAAAGGTATCCTACAAGTAGGTCATTATTCCCTGTACACCGGTGCCTTAAATAGTATTTCCAACGGAGTCAACACCATTATCAATAATATTTCTTCCATTTATGAAGGCACGCTCTTTATTGATAACATGCTCATCTTTATGAATGAAGAGACAACCATTGTGCCAAAATTGTCTGAACATTCCAGCCCTCAAAATGTACAGAAACATATCGGCCATAAAATCGAATTTCAGCATGTTTATTTTAAGTATCCCGGACAAGAGCAATATACTTTGCAGGATATCAATGTCACTCTACAACCAGGAGAAAAAGTTACGATTGTCGGTTTAAATGGCGCAGGTAAAACAACCTTTTTGAAACTTTTGATTCGTCTGTATGACCCAACCGAAGGGCGCATTTTACTGGATGACATAGACATTCGCGAATATGATGTAAATGATCTATATAGTATTTATGGCATTATTTTCCAGGACTTTGGAAAATACGCAGTGGATGTAGAAGAAAATATTGCATTTGGAGATATCACCATTCCAATTAATGAAGAAAGGATTCAAAAGGCGGCTGATTTTAGCGATGCCAGAGATTACATTGAACGGTTACCACACAAATTTAAAACCCCACTGACTCATTACTTTGAAAAGAACGGCGTAGAACTTTCCATTGGTCAGTGGCAGAAACTCTCCATCGCAAGAGCTTTCTATACTAACGCAGATATCCTAATTTTGGATGAACCAACTGCTGCTTTAGACGCGATTGCAGAACAAGAAATTTATAACCAATTTGAAACATTAAGCGAAAACAAGACAACGATTTTTGTATCACATCGGCTTTCCAGCGCTACCACTGCTGACAAAATTATTGTATTAGAATATGGCAAAATTGTAGAAGAAGGAGTCCATCATGATTTGATGGAAAAACAGGGAATTTATTATCGTTTATTTTCCACACAGGCAGAACGATATCAAAAAAAATAATTCCGACAACATTTCTCTTTTTAATTTTTTAGAAGAGAGAATACCACTGCATACAAATAAATTTTCTCGCATATACTATAAAAACAGCATCTTCTGGAGGTTTCTCCTTGAACGATTATATTGAAGAGCGTGTTATTACTATCGCTCATTACATTATCGAAACTAAATCCACCGTCCGCAGCACCGCCAAAAAATTTGGTGTAAGCAAATCTACCGTACATAAGGATGCTGGTGTCATAATAGGAACAGTCAACGCCCAACTGCCTTTAGGCAGCTGGGCGTTGACTGTTATTTCTTTTTTAAGTAAAATTCTATTGCACTATAATCGCCCCACGTTGCTGGAAGAAGCAATCCTCCCTGCATAAGAGCCGCCCCAGTATACACCTTCGATGTCGATTCCAGCTGATATATTTCATTTGGATTCAATCCGTACAATTTGACTGCTTTTCGTTTCATGTTCGGTTCTGTGCGAAATACCATGCCCTGAATCAGAATTTCAGAAGCATCCTCGGAGACATAAGACCATAAGGCTATATTATCCTTCATCGGATTGCTCAAGCGATAGTATCTTCCGTTATGAATCAGTGAGCCATATTTTTTAAACTTCTGAATCTGAACGGAAACCTCCGCTTTTTGCTCTTCTGAAAGCATTCCAAGGTCAAGCTCATATCCAAAACTTCCTGACATTGCTGTCACAGCTCTTGTCTCTATTGGTGTTACTCGTCCTGTCTGGTGATTTGGAACAATCGAAACATGAGCACCCATGGAAGAAATCGGATAAATATAAGATGTACCATATTGTATTTTTGTTCTCTCATAGGCATCGGTATCATCACTGCACCAAATCTGCGGACAATAATACAGCATTCCTGCATCAAATCTTCCGCCGCCGCCACTGCAGCCCTCAAACAAAACATTGGGAAATTCAGAGGTCAATCGTTCAAGCAGCGCATAAAGTCCAAGCATATAACGGTGCGGAAGTTCCTTTTGCTGTTCGGAAGAAAGGCAACAGGAATACCAGTCACTGATACTGCGGTTCATATCCCATTTAACATAGGAGATATCAGCACTATGCAAAATATTACTTATCGTTTGATATAAATAGTCCTGTACTTCTTTTCTGGAGACATCCAACACAAGCTGATAACGTCCACGCATAGGCTTTCTATTTGGAATTTGAATCGCCCAATCAGGGTGACTGCGATAAAGCTCACTGTCCTCTGATACCATTTCAGGTTCAAACCATAACCCAAACTGCATTCCGAGTGCCTTAATTTTTTCGGTCAGCCTTCTTAACCCCCCAGCAAGCTTATTTTCATTGACGAACCAATCTCCAAGTCCTGAACAGTCACTGTTTCTCTTTCCAAACCAACCGTCATCCAAAACCAGCATATCTACCCCAAGCTTTGCTGCTTCTTCTGCAATGTGAAAAATTTTATCCGCATCAAAATCAAAATAAGTTGCCTCCCAGTTATTAATCAAAACAGGACGCTCTGCAATCTTATAGTTTCCACGGCAGATATGCTCTCGAATGATTTTATGAAAATTGTGGGAAAGCGTAGAAAATCCTTGGCTGCTGTATGTCAAAACTGCTTCCGGCGTTTCAAATTCCGTATTCGGCTTCAAAGTCCATTGAAATAAATCCGGATGAATCCCCATAGTCAAGCGCACCTGATTCAGCTGGTCACATTCTACCTGTGTCTGAAAGCTGCCGCTGTATACCAAAAATGCTCCTACACATTCCCCATACTGTTCATTACAATCCGAAGAGCAAAGAATTACGGACGGATTTTGCTGATGGCTGGAAGTACCGCGGGTACTGGAACTTTCCTGAATCCCATGTATCAAAGGCATTCGCTCCGGAAGACGTTCCATTGTATGTCTTCCATGAAAGTGAATCCATTCCCACGTGCCATGAGGCAAATCAAGACAAAGACTTGCTGCTTTTTCTAAAGTAATCTCTGTATTTCCACCATTTCGTATGACGGCACTTCTTGTAATAATATCATATTTTTCAATCACACCATACCGCAAAACAATCTCCACTGCAGATGCCGCATCTTGTAAAATAATTTCCAAGGTTTCGGCTTCTGACTCCTCTGCGTACACGGCTGGAAGTCCTTGTAAAGAATATTTTCCTCGCTTTACATGATATCCTTTATATCGTAAATCCAATGCGTTGCTTCCGTTTTCGTGGCAGACAGAAACTGCCGAAATGCGATAATCACCGATGCCCTCACAAGCATATTCTAAGGGCAGGGTGTCAAGAGAGTAGGTTCTATCGTTTCCTGCATCATAGAGATTGCCTGAAAATCCAACATCAGGATACTCGAGCAGATAGGACATGTTAGTATCTACCTTTTTTCCATACCAAAGATGCTTTAATACACCGTAAATATCTGCTTGAAACTGATATTCTGTGTGCAGAGTTTGAATCCGGAAAAACCTTGTGTTTTCTTCTATATAAATTGCCATAGTGACCTCCTGAAATGAAACAATTCTAAAGTTGTAACATATATTGCAATGCTTATTCAGAATGGAATATTATACACTGATATCCTCATAAGTAATCAGCATAATTTCATTTTTTAATTTTAATTTAACAAATTTTATTTATCAACAGGTGTCCTGTGCAGATAAATCTTATCCGCACAGGACACCTACGGGGTACAAAAAATTTTATGTTTATTATCCCTTGACGGCACCGTTTGCAATACCACCGATAATCTGCTTTTGACAAATAATGTAGAAAATCAAAATTGGAATTAAGGCGAGCATATACGAAGCAAATGCCAAGTTATAGTTTGTGCCAAACTGTGTCTGGAAATTAAGCTGTGCCAACGGAAGTGTGGTGTGCTCAGAGCCTGACATAATAACTAGAGGCGTCATAACATCATTCCATGTGCCAAGTGCCGTCAAAACTGCAACGGTAGCATGCATAGGCTTCATCATTGGAAAAATAATGGTCCAGTATGTTTTCCATGTGGATGCACCGTCAATATCTGCGGCTTCTTCCATAGCAAGCGGCACATTTTTCAGATAACCGCTGTACAGCATGACATTCATCGGCATATAAAATACAACATACAGAAGAATGACACCAAACATATTATCAATTCCCAAAATAGCAGTTTCTTTGACCAGCGGCATCATCAAGATTGCAAAAGGTACAAACATACCACTTACAATATAAAAATAGATAAACTTGAAATTTTTATTTTTTGCCATGCCTCTTCCAATTGCATAACCTGCCATAGAGTGAATTGCCATCGATAACAGAATGGTAATACCAGTAATCAACAAGCTATTTCCAAGAGAATGCCAAAAGTCGGTAACACGCATTGCCTCTGCAAAATTAGCAAGACTGAACTTTTCCGGGAAACTTAGCGCACCTGCTACATCATTGGTCATCTCTGCAGGAGACTTCAATGCAATAATAATGGTCATATAAAGTGGAAACAGAATGGTGACACAGCCAAGAATCAAAAGGACTGTCACGACAAGATTATATTTTTCTTTTTTTCCTCCTTGAATCTCATCAGCATTTTTGCTGCGACATTCCGTCAATTTTGATACAAAATGTCTTTTTGAACTCATAACTGTTCCTCCTTTTTACTGGTCAGTTTCAATTGAATGACAGAGAATGTTACGATGACGATAAAAAATATTACTGCGTTTGCACTTTGGAAGCCGAACTGTCCACCGTCCATTCCGTTTTTATAAATTAAATAGGAAATAGATTCTGTACTCTGTGCCGGTCCGCCTTTTGTCAAAGACATAATCTGATCAAATACCATCAGCATATTTTTGGTGCTGAGAATGAGGTTAGTAGAGATAAATGGTAATAACAGCGGCAACGTAAGCTTTCGGAATGTATACCAACTGCTTGCACCATCAATAGAGCTCGCTTCATAAACATCCGCCGGTATTGTCTGTAAACCAGATATGTAGATAATGGTATTCATTGCAACCGCCTGCCATACACCGACAATCAAAACTCCGACCCACGCCCATTTCTCACTTGCCAGAATGCTGCTGCTTAAACAATCAATTCCCAAAGAACTTGCAGCAGTTGGAATAATATAAGTAAACAGGAAACTGAAAATATAACCCACAATCAAACCGCCGAGAATATTCGGGAGAAAATATAATCCTCTGAGAGCGCTTTTGAACCTGATCTTACTGTTCAATCCCAATGCTAACATTAAGGAAAGAATGTTCACCAAAATAGTTCCGCATAATGCATATTTGAAGGTGAACAGATAGGACTTTCCAACTCTTGCATCCTGAAACAAATCCACAAAATTTCTGAAACCTACAAAATCATAAGAACCATAACCACGATAATTCGTCAGACTGTAAAATGCACCGGTAATCAATGGAATGGTATTGAATGCCACAAAAAGAATCAAAGCCGGCATTACCATGAACAAGTATGTTTTTGTTTTTTTAGACATAGATTTTCTTGTCTTCTGAGCATTTTTCATTGCAGTCCCTCCTCGTACTTCTTGACCTTTTCAATCAAATCTCTATTGTAGCGAGTCCATTCCTTATCAAAGCGATTCAAAAATGTTTCTGTTGCATTACTGCTGTCATCCATGAGATAGGTTTGAATCATTGCATCCACACTCATTTCACTTGGATAGTGATGGTCGTGGTAATCGGACATTCTGTCTGCTTCGATATATGCTTTCATACCATCAAGCATGGATGGTATGGTAAAGTCACCCTGCTTACAAGGAACTGCATTCTGATTATCCAGATAAATCTGTATCGTTTCGTCCTCATACAAAAATTTCAATACCTCATAAGCGGCTTCCTTATTTTTACACTCTTTCATCACACAAAATTGCAAATCCACACCAGAATTCAGGACATTGTCCTCTTCCTTTTCGTTTGCAGGGAACGGAAACGAATCGATATCCATATCTGGATTTACCGACAAAATTTGTGGCACAGCATAGCTTCCGATAGGGTACATTGCAGATTCCCCTCTGGCAAATGCGGTACAGGCATCATTATAACTGTATGCGTAAGGATTTGGTTCGCAGTAATCCAACAATACTTTGATCTTTTCTGCGACCTCCAAATAACCTTCCGAAAAAGTTGTATTTCCTGCATTGACCTGTGTACAAATATCCGCATCCACAAGTCCGACTGCCAAAGCATTCCACGGTGCAAGCGTTGTCCAAGTATCCTTATATCCGAAATACAATGGTGTTATCCCACTGGATTGGATCGTTTCACATAATGTAATAAATTCCGTCCACGTAGTTGGAATTTCCCAGCCATTTTCATGGAACATTTCTCTGTTGTAAAGAATTCCCGCACAGTTTGCCACATATGGCAGTGCATATATGCCATCCTGCGGAATAAACTCCAGGTCCTTTTCTATCTGCATGTAGGAAGGCTTAATCTCTGAAATACCTTCAAAATCAGAAACATCCATAAATAATTCTGCGTCAAGAAAATTGGAATAGTTAATGTCTCCGCCAATACCAACAATATCAGGATAATCTTCCTTGATGAGTCTTGTTTTTAGAATTGTCATCGCTTCGTTTGGCGATTCAATTTTAAGAACAATATCATCATGAGTTTCGTTGAAGCGCTGTTCTATTTCTTTAAAAGCGTCAACGGCTTCCGGTTTGTACTGCAGCATTTTGATTACCGTTTTACCATGATTGGCATCCATCATGCTGCAGCCACTGGCAAATAACATCACTGCCAGTGCGAGTAGTGAAGTAGCAAAAGTAATGCTTTTTCTGCAACTCATTTAAATTCCTCCTTTTTCTTTGCTTTCGATGAAGCTTTTTTATTGTTATTCAGATTATACCACCCATAATGCTATTAATAAATGGCACTATGTAATGAGTTTTATACCAAATTGCTATTTATGTGTCCATATCATAAAATCACCTTGCATTTTGGTATATTTTATGTTGTAATAAAAAAATACAGATGATATCAAGGGGGGATATTTTGATGAATGATCTGATTTTTTCTGTTTTTCCAAATGAGAATTTTGTTGATTTAGGATTGTTTCAGTTTGGCAGAGAGCGCTGTAAGGCCGCACATTCATTCGGACCAGCTGCCAGAAATCATTTTCTATTTCACTATGTTCTTTCCGGTGTAGGAACTTTAATGGCAGATAATAAAAAGGGGGAAACACAGACGTATCACATCAAGAGTATGCAGGGGTTTATGATTTTTCCCAATCAAATCACAACTTATATTGCAGACAAAGATGTGCCGTGGGAGTATGTCTGGATTGAATTTGATGGCTTACGTGTAAAGGGAATGCTAGAAATGGCAGGACTTACTGAAGATACGCCTATTTACCATGCAAGAATGAAAGATTTAAGAGAAATGATGAGAGACGAGATGCTTTATATCATTAACAACGCAAACTCCTCACCATTTCATCTTATTGGACATTCCTATTTGTTTTTAGACTATCTGGTTCGTTCCGCTGCTGGTTTAAGAATAACCACTGGAAGTAACCTGAGAGACTTTTATATCCATGAAGCCTTGGAATACATTGAACACAATTTTCAGAATAATATTACTGTAGAAAATATAGCAGAAGTATGTGGATTAAATCGAAGCTATTTTGGGAAAATTTTCAAGGAGGCAATTGGAAAAACACCGCAGGAATTTCTCTTAAATTTCAGAATGTCAAAAGCGGCAGAGCTGTTGAAATTGACATCGCTTTCTATTGGCGATATTGGAAAAGCAGTAGGATATGACAATTCTTTACATTTCTCAAGAGCATTTAAAAATATCTATGGAATTTCTCCAAGAGAATGGAGAAATCAAAATCAATTAATAAAGAGTGATCAATCCTGATCATCAAACATCAGTATAAAATAGGATTCTTCTTCCGCAGATTTTGATTATCTACGGAAGAAGAATCCTATCACCTCCACGCTTCTATCTTACTTCATCCCCTAAGAGGAGAGTCAAATCCTATTGAAAGAAAATGGTATCAATTTCCATCCCGCATAAACTTCTGCTTCAACATCAAAAATTCTTCCAGCTGTTTTAAAATATAGAACAAAACTGCACGGCTTTCAAACTCCTCACGACTTTTCGGCAATGGCTCATTTTTCATAGAAAGCATCAATATTTTCAATTCATCAAGCAGAGAACTCACATCATTTTGCATATCATACTCCCCTACAATGCGCTCAAAAAAAGAAGCAACCAATTGCGCCTGTTTTGGCAAAAAAGCAATCATGTGAATACTGCGATAAATATTTTTCAATACCCCACATTGACAGCTGCGCATCTCTACATAATCCAACTCATAGGTATCAGTGGAAGAAAAACGATTGTCCATGTTGGTAAGAGCAATTTGCTTTGCCTGTTCAAGTGTTTTGTCAAGTGCCTCAAAACAAGAGCCATCATAATTGCTGCGGTCGAGTGAACGCACACGCACTGCCATACGCTGTAAAATAGAACGAATACTCTCATCAATTTCCTGTACTTTTTGCTGCCATACTTCTTTTTTGGGATGCAGATGAATGTTAAGCAGAATCCCCATCAATGTACCAATACCAAAAAGTAATAATTCATTGATAATTAGAGAAGGACTCATCGAGGCTTCTGCCAAAAAATGCGTGATAAGCACCGAATCCATCGCAATCGCAGCTGTCCATCCTGCAATCAGGCAGACAAGCGAAAAGCCCAGCAAATAAAAACCAAAGGCAGGTATTGTAAATCCTAATAAATAGTAGCAGACAGCAGACAACAATAATGCACATCCGAATGCAAGTGTACGCGCAAGCGCAGTCTGCAATGTCTCACGCTTGGTATTCTGAATGCTCAATATTGTGATAATCCCCGCTGTAGCGCTGTATTTGAGTCCCAGCAAAGTTGCAAGTACGATGGCAAGAATCGCACCCAAAGTAATTTTCAGAGATTTTAACCAATATTCTTTTTGCAGCATAAGATATCTCCTATCCTCAATCTATCTTTCCATTATGATACCAAAAACTATCATCCAAATTTAAAGCAAATATCGAAATGGTCTGATAATGATTCTCAATAAACCATAAAACAATTGCTTTTTCCAGGTTAATTCCCTTGGATTGTAAAATTCCCCTATGATTTCTGTCTTATCGTCCAACACTTCAATACTCCTATCCATATAAGTGGAGCACATTTCCCGGATATGTGTATTTAATTCTTCACTGTCAATCACAAGCATCAGCTCCGTGTCAAGATAAGTGCTTCTCATATCCAGATTATAAGACCCAACAATAGAAATCCTGTCATCCACCAATATTGTTTTGGTATGGACTGCCTGTACATTCATGAGTTCATAGATAGCCACCCCTGTATCTAAAATTTTATTTTTATTATTAAGATAATCCGTACATCCCCAGGGATTAGAGCCCCGTTCAACTGCATTCAAGATTATTTTCACATCCGCAGTCTTACTAATATTCTGAAGTACACGATACATCTGCTTATCACATATCACATATGGAGTCTGAATAATAATTTCTTCACTATCTGTCATCAGCTGTTCCAGATATGCAAGCATTTGCGGCTCCTTTTTCTCAGCATGAATGCCGTTTGTCAGCAAAGTAATTTTATCTGCCGGCAATGTATCCTCTAACCAACTATCATATTGTCTCAAATTTTCATATCGCTCACACAACTGCTGATATCGTTCTTCCAGCATCTGATATTCTGTTTCAACATTTATCTGCGCTCTTTTTTCTTTCTTCTGAACACAAGAATCATCCCATATCTCACCAAAATACTCTCTCAGTGCAAGAAAGGAATCTCCTTCACCAGGCACATTTTCATAAACCAGTATTTCTCTGTCTATATTAACTCCACTTTGATAATTGCCTAAAAAAATATCATTTGTGTTTCGCCCACCAAGCAAATACATTTTTTCATCTATCATTAAATATTTATCATGCATTCGATAGTTTACCTTCAAAATATTTCTCAAATTCGGAACATTATAAAATCTTGCTTCTACATTTTCGTGGGCACATAATGCATTAAATGTATCGTTTTGACTCAAATACAATATTTGATCAATTCCGTCCACCAAAAGCTGGACTTTGACCCCCCGCTGTGCAGCACAAAATAAAGCAGACATGATATCCTTCCCACTTTCATCCGCACGAAAATCAAACGTAGCAAGTATAATCGATTGCTCGGCACTTTCAATCATACGAAGTCTCCATATAAGTGCTTCTTCATTTTCATCAATACATCGATATCTTTCCTGACTAACAGAATCAGATTTATATTCTGTTTCATCCATAATTAGCTTCATCTCATCCGTTATTTCAGGATGGATTGCAGGCTCAATTATATTAACAAGTACAATCAAAATTATGCCTGCTGCCAAAATTCGTCTCGCTAATCTAAGAATCCATCTCCATGTATCTTTTTTGTTCTTATTCAATCTTCACAATCACACCTTTTCTATTATTTTAGTATTACTCAACTTATTGCTTATCGTATCTCATGATGTTGGTGTCAAAATATATTTTAATATCTACGGATTGCTCTGCACTTCGTACTCTCGCAATCCGAAAAACATGAGAAATCTGCCCTGTTTTGCCCTCTTTTTCATATTTTAGTGATTCCCAAAGCATTATAATTTCATGCAAGCATGAAATTGCCTTTTGACTCTAGTATGATATCATTTAATATAAATATCCGTCAAGTGTCCATATATAAACCCTGCTTACATAAACGAAAACACGGACATTTATTATTCAAAAATTCAGGAAAAAATTTTTTAATTTTGAAACGCTTCTAACTCCATAATTAATCGGAAGCAGAGGGATGGAAATTTTGACCGGAATAGGTGTAATGCTGATTGGACCTATCTAAGTCTGCTTACATTCCGAATTAGAAATCACGAATTACATGACTCACGAGATTGCCCCACACGGATTAAAAATGGTGTGGGGCTTCTTCTAAATATCTGATAAAAACAAACGATACCGTTTCGCCATTTTCTGAAAGGCTTGCTGAATCTGCGTGTTTTCTTCTGACGGAATATTTTTACTTTGTTTGCTGAGACACTTGCAACACAATCCTTACCGTGCGCTCAAACAATTCTGACATCGTGCGCACAAACGCTTCGCTCTCTTCCTGTGTGCCATTTTTAATCCAATCGAGTGTGGTGGCAATGATAGAACAACAATAATAATTACAGGCAAATTGAATTTCTTTTTCTGTCGCATTTACTTCCTGCGCATACTGCTCGACATAGCGTTTAATAAAGCGTGCTGTCACCTTCTGCAGATACTGCTCCACAATATCCTTGCTCTTAGAATTGAACGCATGCGCGATAGCCTTCTTATATTCAAACAGCAGCATAATCGCACGCTTAAATTCCTCATAAAAAGAGGCACATTCCTTGGTATCATCCAGTACTTTCTGGGTTTCTATTCGAAAAATATCTTCTATCAAATCGTACAAATCCTCATAATAATAATAAAATGTTTTTCGATTGATCTCACAACGCTCTGTAATATCAGTAATGGTAATCTTATCCAGTGACCTTGTTTCCAGCAACTCCAAAAAGGTTGCAATGATTGCTTTTTTCGTGAATTGAGCCACTTTACTTTCCTCTCTTCTAATTCTAATTAGAATTAAGTATACCACAAAGTCCTGAAAAATCAACGAATTCTGACACCTTAATCATACTCATGCCTCGTCCCACAGGGACGGCGGCATTGTTGTTTCTACGTTATTATTTTACTGCGGCAGTCTTCAAGATAAACTTTACACTGCTCTTCATTCCACTTTCCTTTCCAGTAAAGTTATCGTAATCCGCACCTGCTTTCAGCACTGCCTTCACACGCTCCGTCAGAGCTTTCACATCCCCATTATAAGCATCAACAATGGTCTGAATCCCCGCTTCATCAAACTGCAGCATTCCGTCAAACAAAGTCTTTGCTCCGTCATTCAATTGATCTACTCCATCTGCAATCTGGTCCGTACCATCTTTTAGGTCAGATGCACCGTCATTTAATCTGCCAGAGTTTGCCTCAAGCTCATTCACGCCATCGTTTAGCTGAGCCGCTCCGCCCTTTAGCTGACTGGTTCCATCTTTCAAATTTTGACCTCCATCCTTTAGTTGGCTGGTTCCACTCTTCAGACTTTCTCCACCGTTCTTTAATTGACTTGCTCCATCCTTAAGACTCTCTGCCCCAACTGCCAACTGGCTCGTGCCATTCTTTAAGTCACTGCTGCCGCTTATGAGCTGCTCCATGCCAGCCATTAATGTGTTTGCACCTTCTCCCAACTGGATTGTGCCATCCAAAAGACTGCCCGCGCCGTTTGCCAATGTACTGCTTCCAACTGCCAAGCTGCTTGCTCCCTCACCTAAAATCTCTAATCCTGCCTCCAGACCTTGAGCTCCTTCTGCAAGCTGAGCGCTTCCCTGATAAAGCTGCTGCACACCAGCTGATAAAGCATTGGCACCTGCCACCAGCGTATCCACCTGTGTTTCAAGCGCAGCTACCTGCTCTGCACTCATGGAAGCGTCTGAGCTTTCCAGCTGACTCAAAACCATCTGAATAGACTGTACTGCTCCCTGCGCCTGACCAATCTTCACCAGACTGTCCATTCCCTGCTGCAATTCTGCATTTGCGCTGTCTGTATTCACGCCCTGACTCAGCATAGCTGCCACACACTGAGAAATCCGTGTCTCCACCTGTATCTTAATCTGCTCAATGCCCTCTGCATACTGACTAACATTGGAAGGATTAATATTTGCTGCCACCTCACTCTGTCCAGCGGATTGATACACCCCCTGTACTACAGACACTTCTGAGACAAGAAGTGTACTCTTCATCGTGCTTATCTGCTGCAAAGTTTCCTTTGTCTGTTCTGCCAAGACAGCTACACCGCCTGCCACCTGTGCCGCTCCCGAGACAGCTCCCTGCTCGCCCTCGAATCCAGCCTTCAAAGCGCTTGCACCGGCTGACAGCTGTGCAGCACCATTTTTTGCGCCATTTTCTCCGTTCACACCTGCATCTAACTGCTGTGCTCCCTCTGCCACCCGCGCGCTGCCGTCAGCAAGCTGCTGTGCTCCGCTCTTGACATCACGATTCAGCTTATCAGCAAGCTGTTGTACTCCCTCTGCCGCTGAATCAATGCCTGCTTTCAAAGCAGCTGCTCCGTTATCTGCCGAATAAATTCCATCCAACAATGTCTCTGCTCCATTATTCAGCGAATACAAACCCTCAAGAAGCGTTCCTGCTCCATCATCCAGTGAATAGATACCCGTCACTAGTGTATCTGCACCACTGTCCAAAGCTTCTGCACCATCTTTCAAATCACCAATGCCATCTCCTAATCGTTCTACTCCATCCGTGTAATCTTTTACCCCATTTTGGAGTGTAAGAATTCCATCAGCAAACTCTCCCAGACTGTCTTTCAACGTACTTACACCATCGGTCAATTCCTCCATGCCATCCTTCAACTGTGTGGATGAGTCGGAGAGTGTACCAATCTTCTCATCTAAATCAGAAAAATCCAATGTATCATCAAAATTCAAGCTAGAAACCGAAGCAGCCACAGTCAAGGTCATATCCAGTGCAAACTCTGTCACATCCGCTTCTACTTCTACATAATCCGGAATCTGCACATCGGTATCAAAATCTAAATCACTGTCCTTCCTCGTATCATCCAATTTTAAACTCTGCTTTAATCCCGGCAGTGCAAATCCCACCACAATATTGTTTTTACCATCCGCCACCAGACGACCATTCGTTACTTCAATGTTGCGGAAACTGCTGTTTAAAATCATTCCCGTCACCGCAACAAATGGCACATAAATTTCTTCCTCCCCGCCATTGATGCTGCTCGTCACTGTCTCACGATTCTCATAGTCAAAACGAATCTTTACATGACCGCTCTTTCCTGCCAATTCATCCGGCGCAATCTTCTCACCATCCAAATAGTAACTCAGCGTTACCTGAATGGGAGCTTCCTCCTCGGTTGTACCTTGATAGTAAATATCCTTTCCATTGCTCTTCCATGTATACTCATCACCATTTTTCTCAAAGGTCTCATCACCATTGACATTGGTGACATCGCTCAAATTAGTCACATCTGTAATGATATTCTTAGCCTGAGGATTTTTCAGCCAACCCGATACTACGGTAGATTTCACATCACCTGTATTATCAGCAAACAGATATACTGTCTCTTCCTTGCCAACCTCCAGGTTAGACTGACTCTCTCCTAACTCCATAACACTGAGCAGATTATCTTCCTGCGCGTCCTCGCTTGATGCGCTGTCGGCCATCACTGTTTCGATGACTGTTGTATTGGTCTGAGCGGCACATCCCGCCAGACTTACTCCCACCAATGTTAAGCTAAGAATTCCTGCAAACGCGCGTTTCGTAACCATTTTTTTATTTCTACTATTTCTTCTCATTCTCAATCACCTCATATTCATTCTCAAGCTTGCTTTGCTTTCACACATTTTTTCATATTCATTGTGGTTCGGATAATCAATCCGTCAAACAAAAGCAGTGCCGATGGCAGCACCGTGAGTACTACAATCATACTGACAATAGCCCCTCTCGCCATCAACAGACAAAGTGCGCTAATCATATCAATCTTAGAGTAGACACCCACACCAAAAGTTGCAGCAAAGAAACTTAGTGCGCTGACAAACACGGACTGTACGGAGCCTTGCAATGCCAATGTCACCGCTTCCTTCTTATTCATCCCCTCTATCCTTGCCACCTTATACTTGTTAGTCATTAAAATAGCATAATCCACGGTTGCTCCCAATTGAATCGTGCCAATCACAATGGAAGCAATGAATGGCAGCTGCGTATGCGTGTAAAAGGGAATTCCCATGTTGATAAAAATAGCAAATTCAATAACACTCACTAAAATGATTGGCAGCAAAATGGAGCGAAATACCACCGCAATGATAAGAAAGATTGCCACGATGGAAATGGCGCTGACAATCTTGAAATCTTCATCTGTGATAGTAATCAAATCTTTGGTACAAGGTGCCTCACCAATCAGCTTACCGTTCTCGTCATATTGCTTCAGGATTAAATTCAGCTCATCACACTGGGCATTTACCTCTTCCGAAGCTACCGCATACTCAGAGGAAATAATCATTACCTGACAGTTATCATTCATCAGTTCTTCCCGAAACTCATCAGGAATAAGCTCTCTTGGAACACTTGCTCCCAATAAACTGTCAATTCCAAGTACCGCTTTTACACCATCAACCGCTTCCATCTCATCCACCATGTCAGCGATAGTCTTCTGAGAAAGACTGCTGTCCACCAGAATCATGTGAGTGGCGTTAAGTCCAAAATCCTCATCCAGTTTTTCATTTGCCTGCACACTCTGCAAATTCTTTGGCAATGTACCGACCAAATCGTAATATACATCTGTGTGACTATATCCATACAAAGCAATAGGCAGAATCACGACAAACAAAATCAAGAACATTCGAGAATGTTTGATGACAAACTCTGAAATTTTCCCCAGCTCGGGGATAATTACTTTATGTCTGGTCTTGTCAATTACCTTTCTGAAAATCAATAACATAGAAGGCAAGATTGTAATACAACTAATCACACCAAGCACGACACCTTTTGCCATGGTCACACCCAAATCCATACCAAGTGTGAAACTCATGAAACACAGGGCAATGAAACCTGCCACGGTTGTGATGGAACTTCCCACCACAGAAGTAATCGTGGCTGCAATCGCATGTGCCATTGCGTCCTCGTCATTATTCCCCTGCTTTCGATAGCTCTCATAGCTATGCCATAGAAAAATGGAATAATCCATAGTCACACCCAGCTGTAATACCGCAGCAAGTGCCTGGGTGATGTAGGAAATTTCTCCCTGAATAATATTGCTTCCCAGATTATAGATAATGGCCATTCCAATACTGATAAGAAAGAAAACTGGTGCCAACCCTGAATTCATAGTTAATGATAGTACGATAATTGCCAAAATGACAGCAATGATGACATAAATTGGTGTTTCTTGATTGGCAAGATTTTTGGTATCCGTAACCACGGCGGACATACCACTGATGAAGCATTGCTCTCCTGCCACCTTTCTCATCTGCTCAATAGCAGTCATTGTTTCATCCTCAGAAGTTCCTGTGTCAAAGAGAATTGCCATCATGGTTGCATCCTTATCATGATTATTAAAAAATGTTTCAATTTCCTCTGGGAGCACCTGCATGGGCATCGAGAGACTCGCTACAGTGTCATACCAAATGATTTTTTTAACATGGGGAATCTGCTCCATCTTTTCTTTCATGGTCACAATATCCTTGTTTTCCATCCCTTCTACAACACACAGAGAAAAGGCTCCCGTACCAAATTCATCCAACAGGATGTTTTGTCCCTGCATCGTTTCAATTTCCTGCGGCAAATAATATAAAATATCGTAGTTGACTTTTGTGTTGAAGTAGCCAATTGCCGATGGAATCAACAAAAATATGCCGATTGCAAAAATCGCCGCACGAAATCGCACTACAAAGCGTCCAAATCGTTCCATTTCATCCACTTCCTTTCATTCATTCCTGAAAAAGATTTACCTTTTGGTTTGATGATGAGAATGCTACCACACTCCTAAAAAAAATTATATGATTAAAATAGCGCAAATGTCCGAATTTTGGATATGGACAAACCAATTGGGGGAATTTCGGATACTCCTCAGAAGATTGAGTAAAAATCGGACATTTTTTCATGTTTATGGTAAAAAGACAACATAAAGAAAAAAACTGTGCTATAATGAAACAACACAATACAAAACAGACATGCCTGCTTCTCAGGCATGATTCCGATATGATAGGAAAGGCACTGCTATGTCAACTGATTTAACCAAAGGCAATATTTTGACTCATCTCATCTCCTTCACCATCCCACTCATACTGGGTAATCTCTTTCAACTCACCTACAACGCTGTTGACTCTATCATCATTGGCCGTTGTGCAGGTGACAATGCCCTCGCCGCCGTTGGCACCTCCGACCCTGTGATGAACCTGCTCATTCTCGGCATCACAGGTCTGTGTATCGGCGCATCCGTGCTCATGAGCAATTATTTTGGTTCACAGGAATATGAAAAAATGCGTGAGGAGATGGCCACCATGATTACGCTCGGAGCCATTCTCTCACTGACAGTAATGGGAATAGGTCTCTTTCTGTCTCATTTCATCCTCACACTTATGAGAGTCCCCGACGAAATTATGTCTCTTGCGCTTACTTATCTGCGTATGATTTTTATTGGCATGCCCTTCACCTGCCTCTACAATATCTATGCTGCGGCCCTTCGGAGTGTGGGAGACACAAAGACCCCTATCCGCTTTTTGGCTATTTCATCTGTATTAAATGGCTGCCTGGACTTTCTCTTCATTGCCATCTTTCATTTTGGAACATTTGGAGCTGCACTCGCCACGGACTTTGCACAAATTATCTCTGCCGTCTTATGTGTATTTCATGTGTATCGCCATGTACCTCTGCTGCACTTAAATCGCCGTCACTTTATCTGGAATAAAGATTTGATTCAACGAACCATACACTATGGCTGCACAACTGCACTGCAGCAGTGCAGCCAGCCTATCGGAAAACTATTCATTCAAGGTGTAGTCAATACCTTGGGAGTCAGCACCATTGCCGCCTTCAACGCGGTAGGAAAAATCGAAGATTTTGCCCTCGTACCCGAGCGGAGCATCTCCAACGCTATGATGACCTTTACCGCCCAAAATGACGGAGCCAACCAGGAAAAACGCATCCATGAGGGACTCCGCAAAGGCTTGCTATTAGAATGCGGCTATTGGTTCTTCATCTGTATTTTCCTTCTGCTGTTTCATCGCCCTATGCTGTCTGTATTCAGCACAGAACGCACGACGATGTCAGAAGGTTCACGCTACTTTATGATTATGTCATTCTTCTATTGGCTGCCCGCCCTCACAAATGGAATGCAAGGCTTCTTCCGTGGACT
Organism: Lachnospiraceae bacterium; assembly: GCA_051879015.1. Classification (GTDB taxonomy): domain Bacteria; phylum Bacillota; class Clostridia; order Lachnospirales; family Lachnospiraceae; genus JBJELF01. The sequence continues at coordinate 7,713 of JBJELF010000025.1, read as the reverse complement.
TGGACAGATGAAAATGACTCTCTACGGAACAATTACACAAATCAGCTTTCGTGTGCTTTTCACCTTTTTGCTCGTGCCATATATCGGAATCGTGGGTGTGGCATTCGCCTGTGTGATTGGATGGATAGCAATGCTGCTTCTGGAGATTCCATACTGCATCTATTTGTTAAGAAAAAGAGCGAAAAAAGAACAGGCAGATAATTTCTAAGCATATTTTCATGAAAATCTTCGTAATCATGTGGTAAAGAAATGAAGGTGGTATTTAACGTGAATTTAAAGAGTATGAAGGATGTAGATATTCGTACGATTGACAAGTCTTCGTTATCTGAACTGCGCAACATCCAGATAAAAAAAACAGCGGAGAATCAGCTCGATTTCAATGATTTACAGCGTCAGACTCAAAATTTTTACTGCTATCGCATAGGTGATATTGTAGTCAGCTTCGAATATCAAAACAACGGTAAATCAATCAACGATCTGTTTTCCCTAATGCTCCAGACAAGCCTATGACCTTTCACCACTACCCAAAGGAGCATATCATCATGACAAATAAGCCCTCTGCAAATTGTTATCATGCTGCCATCTACCTCAGATTATCAAGGGAAGATGGCGACGTTACAGCAGGATCGAAAAATGAAAGCAATAGTATCGTAAACCAGAAAAATCTGATTCTGGACTTTTTGAAAGACAAGGATGACATTCAGGTTGTATCCATTCGTGAAGATGATGGATACAGCGGCGTTGACTTCAATCGACCAGGTTTCCAGCTTATGCTTCAGGATATCAAGAAAGGAATCATTGACTGTATTATTGTCAAAGACCTGTCTCGATTTGGAAGAAATTACATTGAGGTAGGCCGCTATCTTGAAAAATTGTTTCCTATCCTGGGAGTCAGGTTTATCGCAGTTAATGACAATTATGACAGCCTGCATACCGACACGGTATATGATCTTGTAATGCCATTTAAGAACTTAATCAACGACGCCTACTGTCGAGATCTTTCGGTGAAAATCAGAAGCCATCTTGCGATTAAACGCAAAAATGGAGAATTTATTGGAGCCTTTGCTTGCTATGGCTATTTAAAAGACCCTCAAAACAAACATAAGCTAATCATTGATTCCTACGCTGGTTCTGTGGTTCAGAATATTTTTCGTATGAAAATCAATGGATATAGCCAATATAAGATTGCCGATATTCTGAATAAACAGGGAATCTTGTCACCAATGGAATATAAACGCAGCATTGGCATTCATTTTGAAACTTCTTTTAAAGTAAATCCCAAGGCACTTTGGAGTGCGAAGGCGGTTTCCAGAATTTTAACCAATGAGGTTTATACCGGCGTATTAGTTCAAGGAAAACAAACCACCCCAAACCATAAAGTCAAAATACGCCGAACAGTTGACGCAAAGGACTGGATTCGAATAGAACATGCTCATCCTCCATTAATTCATCCTGATTTGTTTGATATTGTACAAATATTGATGGAACGAGATACCCGCACATCTCCCAAAGCAGAATCCGTTTTTCCTCTTGCAGGATTGTTGTACTGTGGAGACTGCGGACAGCCCATGATCCGAAAAACAACATCTTATTCGTCAAAAGATTCCAAAGCACTTTCCTCGCAAACATATGCGTACTTTGTCTGTCAAGGACAATGTACCAATCAATCCTGCTCCTGGCATCGTATATGTGAAAAAGATTTGTTGGATGCAGTGCTTCAGGCAGTTAATTTTCACATGAAAAATCTATTAGATTCCGAAAAAGCATTAAGCTCCGTTGACACTGTCCCTTCTGTACCACTTCTGATTCAAAAATATAAAGAACATATCTCAAGGAAAGAAACCGAACTTAGGAAAGTAGAAAAACTAAAAATGGATATCTACGAAGACTTAAAGGAAGGTCTGTTGAATAAAGCAGAATATTTGAAGTTAAAAAATGAATTTGAACAACGAATGGAGGATACGATGGAGTGCATCCAAAATCTATACACAGAACTCACGGCTTTACAAGAAAATCATTCTCCTCATGATGCATGGCTCCATTATTTTCAGAAATTTCACAAATTAGAGAAGCTGACACGTTGGGCAGCCGCCATCATGATCAATCGCATTCTCGTATATGAAGATACCCGTATTAAGATTATATTTAACTTCCAAGATACTTTCGTACATACCTCGCAGCTTGTTTATGGACAAAAACAGAAAGAAAGTGTATAACAGATGGCTCGAAAAAAAAGATTAAATCCAACTGCTGTGCTGAATCCACAGTCAAATACACGATTGGTAATCAGGCAAGAAACTTCCCTAAGATACAGCACCGCTGCATATGTGCGGCTTTCCATGAAAGACAGCGGCAAAATAGATGGATACAGCCTGCAAAACCAGCAGGCTTTGTTGAAAGAGTTCATTCATGAACAGAATGACCTAGATCTCTATAAAATGTATATTGATAATGGATTTACAGGAACCAATTTTGCACGCCCAGCGTTTGAAGAAATGATACAGGATATGAAAAAAGGTCTGATCAATTGCATTGTAGTCAAAGATTTATCACGCTTAGGACGAAATTATCTGGAAACCGGTAAGTATCTGGAAGAGATATTTCCTTTCTTCGAAGTTCGCTTTATTTCTATCACAGATGGATATGACAGCAGTTCTTCTAACCGAACGGATCAAGCACTGAGCATACCTTTGAAAAACATGATCAATGAAGGATATTCCAAAGATATTTCTGTTAAAATTTCCTCTGCCATTGCTGCCCGAAAAAAACAAGGCAAATTTATGGCAAAATATCCTCCATACGGTTATTTAAAAGACCCCAATGATAAAAATCATTTGGTCATTGATCCAGATACCTGCCATATTGTACAGCAAATTTTTCAGCTTCGCGCACAGGGAATGACATTGGAAATGATAGCAAAAACAATGAATGACAAGAATATTCCCTGCCCAGCACGTTATTTATTGTTAAAAGGTATTTCAAAAGAAACACGTTTTGCAGAATCTTTTTGGACCCCAAATACAGTCAGCCGCCTTCTGAGAAACAAGGTGTATCTTGGTATGATTGTATTCGGAAAAGAACAGTCTTCCTTGGCCAAAGGGATTCCAAGGCATACTCTTCCGGAAAAAGACTGGCAGACGGTTGAAAAAACACATCAGCCGATTGTGGATAGACAATTGTTTGATGCCGTACAAAAACAAATGGAACCTAAAAATAGTAAGAGCAGAAAGTAAAAATTTAGCATAGTTCAATGTTCAAAAGGGGGAATGCGAATGAATGAAAATTCTCTCGTTACAGCACTCTATACTCGAATGTCAAAGGAAGATGATGATATTGGACTTCTGAGTGATAAAGAGGAAAGTAACAGCATTACCAATCAACGTATGCTTCTGTATGATTATCTCAACACACATATGGAATTTCAAGGACATGAAATCAGAGAATTTTGTGATGATGGGTTGAGCGGCAAACGTCTCGACCGTCCACAGTTCAATGAAATGATGGACGGCGTAAAACAGGGAAAAATTAACTGTATCATCGTCAAGGACTTCTCTCGTTTCAGCAGAGACTACATTGAAATCGGCAGCTATCTGGAACAGCTATTTCCCTTTATGGGGGTGCGCTTCATTGCAGTCACCGATAATTACGACAGTAAGGAAAGCAACGCAGGCGGATTGGAAACGGTGTTTAAAAACTTTATCGCTGATTTTTATAGCAGAGACACCTCTAAGAAGCTTCGCAATGTGCGCAGTGAGATGGCGAAGGAAGGACAGTTTGCCAGTGCCAATGCTCCTTATGGTTATCAAAAATCCCCCAGGGACAAGCACAAGCTTATTATAGATGAAGAAGCAGCTTGTGTGATTCAAAAAATTTTTCAGCTGAAGCTGGATGGTCTTTCCGCAAGAAAAATTACCCAAATACTAAATGAATCCCAGATTCCATCTCCCGCGCAATATGCTTTGCAAAAAAAACAAGGAATGGATTGGAGAAAAAAGAATCCTGCTTCTAGCTGGGATTCCTCAAAGGTCATTGCCATTTTGAAAGACGAGAGATATGCCGGAAATATGGTTTCGCTGAAGCGCACCTTAAACGGCATTTATGGCAAAGACAGTACCACCCCAAAAGAAAATTGGGTCAGAGTTCCCAACACGCACGAAGCAATCGTATCCTATGAAACCTTTCTCCGCACACAGGATACCTTTCTCAGCTATCACAAAAATCAGCCCACAAAAATAGACCGGACAAATGCCTATGTATGCGCATACTGCGGTAGAAAACTCTCATTAAGTCGGGACCGAAAAAAATTGATCTGCAGATATGGAGATGTCAATCCACAGACCGTATGTGCCCATGCATCCTATTCACAGACCAAGCTTCAAGACACAGTGATGACTGCCTTACAGTGGCACTTTGAACAGTTTCTCCACTGGGAGGAAGTATATCAGAAACATCTGGACAAAAATAAGACAGACATGGATACCTCCCCCTTTCAAAAGAAAATCGATATTTCCGAAAAAAAGAAAATCAGCTTATATGAAAAATATCGAGAGGGCAGCCTCTCAAGAGATGCCTATATTTCAGAAAGAAATCAGCTGAATGTTCAGATTCAAGAGCTTCAGAATAAAATTCAAACGATCGAGAATAATCGCCTAATCAAACAATTTCCAAACAATAAGATGCAGTTCATCTCAGAAATGATTTATCCATATCAGAATACTGCACATTTAACCAAAGAATTAGAGCGCATTTTTATAGAGCAGATTCTGGTTTATGATGCGGAACACATTAAAATTAAATGGAAATTTGATGACGTGTTTGCTTCATTGATGGAAACATTTCACACTTATTCTTAATTGGACACCAGCAGATGTTACACAAAGACTTCCCGCTCTTCAGCCCAGTCTTTATGATGAAGTCAGAAATGTACTGGATACCAACAAAGCCCAGCGCCATATCCGGGGCGGACTAGCTACCAAACAGAAATATCTCCAGCAAAGACAAGAATCAATTAATATCTGGAAGAAAGATAGATAGATTGCCATCTTCCTTCTGTGGACGTGCATCGAACATAACGGAATTTTTCTGCTCACTGAGCAAGATGCAAATAGGGAAACAGCTGCTTTTTTTCTGCGGCTTGTACATGACAAAACTCATGGAACAGAATCATGATAATCCTATCCCATGAGCTTCTATAGATGTATATCCCCTGCCGTTTCATGGTTTACTCACGGTAAACGCAAACTATTTGAAATCATACTAGAAAATCGAATCGTACGTTTACCGTGATGGTTCACTGATAAAGCGTTGACCTCAAACGAGAAATAGTCGCTTCAAAATCAGGTACCAAAATCTCGCCCATATTTGTGTACAAACCATCATATGGCACGCGATCGGTCACCATTTCGAAACTTACAATATTTGGAAGCTGCGTCATCAGCTCTAATAGTTGAACCTGCTCAATATTGTGTGTAATATAGGGAAGAACCGAGTTTGCAATTTCGTTCAAGGAAAATACATTCATTGTCTTTGCCTTTTCAAAAATTAAACCTAAAATTTTTCTCTGACGCTCTGTCCTCTCATAGTCATAGTAACCAACGTAACGGATTCTTGCATAGGCAACAGCCTGCTCACCATTCAAATGATTGACTCCCGCAAACAAATTCCAATTTGTTCCCTGGTTGAGATAATCAACTTCTGCCTGATACATATCAACATCTACACCACCCAAAATGTCAATAATAGAAGCCATTGACACAAAATCCACACTGGCATAATTATCAATATGCACCCCATAATTGGCTGTAATCGTACTGCAAAGCAATGGACCGCCTCCGCGAGCATAAGCATTATTCAACTTTCTTACACCGACATTTTCAATATTCGCATACAAGTCTCTCATAAAAGAAACTAATGTAATTTTCTTGGTATTATAATTGATAGACATCAAAATCATACTGTCTGAATTGCCCCACCAGCTGCTGTCTCGTCTATCCGTACCAATTAATAAAATATTATAAACTCCCTCCGTAGGTACGTCGGCGATATCAATTGCCTCCTGCTCACTGATCAGCTTGGACTCCTCCTCGGAAGATAAGGTAGCTTCTTCGGTCTCGTCCTTAGCCTTGTCCCCATTTGTCTCCTCTTCGTTATCCTCTTCGTCATCCTTAGTCATGTACATACTTACCTCATCATCTGAAATAAAATTACTCTTAGAATAATAATGTTGAATCAGCAAATATACCCCTAAAATGCAGAGTAGGATAAGAATTAACAAGGCAATCAAAATCCCCTGCCATACTCTCAATTTTCGTTTTCTCATAAATGTCCTCTTTTCTCTTTTTCTTTTAGTATATTTAATTATACTACATTTTAATCAATTGTAAAGAAACGATTCTACTGAAATGTTAAAAAATTTTTATAATAATTTTTACCATTTTATTACATTCCTGAACCTGAAATCCTTTTTCTGCATATTTCTCTGCGTATTTGTTAATATATTTCTTTGCATATTTCTTAATATTTTTTGCATTTTCTTAGGTTCCAAGAATTAATATTGTTATTTTAATACTTTATCACTTCTTGTGCAGATTCTACTCGAACTTATTGCTTTTTTATCCAAAATATGATACAGTGTTATCCATTGACAGTATTATTTTTCATATGCTGTACAAAAGAATTTGATGAAAGGATAACAAAATTGTTATGATATCTAATTTTATCCTAATGTACCTTATCACTACTACTTTTACAGGCTCCGTCGCTTTCGCCATCTGGTATTTCTTAGAGCAGAAGTTTGACCGCCATAAATTAGACGCACTGTTGTACTATTCCCTAAAGTTTGTTATCCTGCTCTTTCTCATCCCACTCCTCTTACTGCCCTATCTCTTTCCTTATCCCTTCGCCTCGCCCTGGGAATTTGGAACGATTGCGACGCGGGCATTTAACTGTGCGCTTGCCTGTGTATGGGTCGTGGGAGCCATAAAAACTTTGGTTTGCATTGTCAAAAACGAACACGAACATTCTGTTATGGAAAATACCTACTTTGAAGCTAGCGATATCCATAAACAATTGTTGGAGGAAGTAAAGGCTGAACTACATATCAAACGAAAGATTGAAATTTACGTCGGCGAAGAACGCCAGAGTCCTTTTATGCGCGGCATTATCCGCCCTCGTATTTTCATGCCTACCAATATCCAATCTCCACAAGACATTACCTATTCCCTGCACCACGAGCTGACTCATTACCTTCACCACGATTTGTGGATGTTATTCCTCCTGAATGTCCTCCATGTCATTCACTGGTTTAACCCCATCATCCCCCAACTCGCCCCTTTCCTCAAGAAATGGACGGAAATTTATGTCGATTGTACGGTATCCTCTCCGAAGAGGCTTGGCAACAGCTATACGAAATTTTTGATTCGCCTGCTGTTATCCTACCAGGAGGATGCCCAAAAACAACAGGCAGTAAAAGCACAGCAGATTTCCCCAGCTGTAGGCATGTCAGAGGAAGACCATAAGAAAAAAATAGACACCGCAAAAAGAATCGATCGACTGATCGACCGACCCAAATATACTACACTGAAAAAGAGGATCGTAATCGGACTGTTAATGCTGGGAATCGGCGGCGGAGTCATTGCACTCTCTGTCTTTTGGAATGGAATTGAGTTTGGAAGCAGAACCGCCTATGAAGAGCTTGTGGTGAAGGAGGAAGAA
>JBJELF010000024.1:0-6358 GCA_051879015.1 Lachnospiraceae bacterium | reverse complement strand
AAAGACTTAATGTGTCCACTTTTGTCTATGTTTAAATCCTTATTTCTATGTATTTTGTTACTTAATAATTAGTCCTTAATGCAATAACCAACACAGACCATAGATCAGTATCGAAAAAATAACAGTCAAAATACTCCATGTTTTCCAGAAAGCGCCCTTATCACAAGGCAAATCACCTACAAATCGGCCATTCTGTCCATTCATGGCAAAGAGATATTTCTCGCCATTCCAAGTGGTATTGAGAATCCAGACCGGATACAGTGCATATTTTGCTTTTCCATTTTGAAGCTGAAGGTTGGTCGCCTCTGGCATCACCGAAGCATATCCCTTTACTGTACTTGCAAAGGCCTCCGATGTGCTGTTTCTGATTCGCTCATTTGCACGGGAAATGCATTCCTCCGCTGTTGCATCATATTTATCTGCCAGATAGCCAGCCAAATATGCCGTCTGAAAATCCACCGCCTCCGAAAAATCAAAGGGTTCCAAAGACTCCATCAATTCATTTGCCATACTGGAAGAACCATCCACCGGCACATGGTCAAACGCAATCTTGCCGCCTCGGCGAACTGCAAAATAACTAGTCTCTGTATAATCGAAATTTTTGTCACTCCAAGTGCGGATTTTTGTGGCTTTATAGCGAATATTGGCATTAACATCCGCATCAAAAAGCCAAAACGGGACATAGATACCCTTAATTTCATCGATATGATTCTCATCCTTAAAAATCTTTGGCAGGAATCGTTTCCCCTCCAAATGTTTCTTTAAATTAGCCTTTGCCGCCTTCTTATCCAATTTAAATGGAATCACATAATCTGGCTTTAAATCTCCAGCTACCTTTCCCATCATAACCACTGGATTTCCACAGAAAGGACAGGAGGTAGCCGCCGTATTTTCATCTCCGATAATCTCTCCGCCACAGGAATTGCAGACATAAGAGCGCATACCACTGCTCTCATCGTTCTGCCATTGATTTTCTTCCTCGATGTCCCAATTCATCTCATCGGGCAGCTCTTCTTTCAATTCTTTATCCAGTTCCTTTAAGGTCTCCATCTCAAATTCCGTATCACAGTAAGGACACTTCATCTTCTGGACAGAACTGTTAAACTCAATGGCGCCACCACAACAGGGACATTTATATTCCAACATATTTGCCATTCAAATCACCTCTCACCTAAATTTACATGCCTGTTTTGCATACTCCAATCATCTATGGAAAAGGTACTGGAGGCGTTCCTTACAAATTTGGATTCTTGCTGCCACAGTTCTGACAGAATTTTCCCTTGTTGAAGGTTCCACAGGAACAGGTCCATCCATCCGCTGCTGGTTTCTTTGCACCACACTCTGAGCAGAACTTTCCAGTATTGATTGTTCCACAGCTGCTGCACTTCCATGTACCTGCTGCCATCTTCACTGGCTTCTTTGCACCACACTCTGGACAAAACTTTCCAGTTGCTACTGTACCACAGCTGCAGGTCCAACTCTCTTCTGCATTGGCAGGAGCACTTGCAGCCGCTTTTGTCTGCTGTTGAGCTGCCTGCTGTTGAGCCATCTGCTGACCCATATTAAATAAACTCTGTGCATTGACACCGCCTGCATTGGCTGCCATACCCATGCCCATGAATCCAGTCATGGCTCCTGCTGTATTGGATGCGGCTGCTCTCATGGCATCGGCCTGTGCCTCCACCAGACTAGCAGCTGCCATACTTGGGTCACGCATAATTGCAGAGCGCTGTGCCTGCTTAATCATCTCTGCATCCTCCGCCGGCAAGGTAACAGAACCTAAAGCAACACTGACCACCTGCAAGCCACGCAGTTTGCCCCACTTAGCCGAAAGTGCCTCGTTCATGGCATTCTCCAAGTCTGTGTTGTGAGATACAATCTGATTTGGTCTCAACTCTAACTCAGATAATCTGCCAAAAGCAGGCTGCAGCGCACTGATGAACTCCGTCTTTAACTGACTCTCAATCTTATCGCGAGTATACTCCTGCTGCACGTTCCCGCATACATTGGCATAGAACAAAATTGGATCGGCAATGCGATAAGAATAAACACCAGAGCAGCGCACCGAGACATCAATATCCAAGCCAATCTTGCTGTCCACTACACGGAAAGGAACGGGATTTGGAGTACCAAACTTATTATCCACCAATTCCTTCGTATTAAAATAGTACACACGCTGATCTTTTCCTGTATCTCCGCCAAAGGCAAAACGCTTGCCGATGGTCTTGAAAGTCTGCTTGATGCCCTCTCCCAAACCACCAGAAAAAATACTTGGCTCCGTGGATGCATCGTAAGTAAACTCACCTGGCTCCGCACACAACTCTACTACTTTTCCCTGCTCCACAATAATCATACATTGACCATCTGCTACCGCAATGACACTGCCATTAGAAATGATATTGTCATTTCCTTTGTTGGAAGAACGTCCACTGACTCTTTTTCTTCCTCTCACTACCAATACATCACTCTCCATAGCCTCACAGTAAAAATATTCCTTCCACTGATCTGCTAACGTCCCTGTCAATGAACCAATACCCGCTTTAATTAATCCCATAGCTTACCCCTTTCATTCTTTTTGATTTTCTAATTTATGGTCTTTTGGGTCTGCAAGAGCAGCCGATACCTAAACCACCGTAACCAATATGACAGGAAACTCCCATGGATAAATCTTCACACATCACATCCATATCAGGAAATGCGGCCTGAATTTCCTCCACCCATTCCTCCGTTGCCTCCTTTGAGGCACTGGAAGCTGCCAACAAATATACCTCTCCCTTTTCATAGGATTCCTTAAATTTTGTCTGCAGATCCTGTTTCATAGCATCAATCATAGTCTTTCTGGCTTTTGCAAACCCCCGACAATTTTTATAGCTGCTCAGCACACCTACATCAAATTTCAACACTGGCTTAATGTTTAATAAGTTTCCCACTGTAGCTGTAGTAGCAGAAATTCTTCCTCCCCGCTTTAAATTATCCAAGGTTTCCACGCCTATATAGATAACCATCTCGGCCCTTGCTTCCTCTAAGATATCTTTAATTTGTCGGGCACTGTATCCTTCCTCAACCAGTTCCAGCGCATCCAAAACAGAGCGATGCATCGGTGTGGAGACACGACCATTATCTACCACAAAAACTCGATTGATATAAGGTTCTTCCTGCGCCAACATCATAGCAGTTTCGCAAGATCCACTTAGCGCACTGCTGATTGGAATATACAAAATTTGCTCATACTCGCTCAGCCCCTTATCCCAGTATTCCATCACTGTCGTTGGAGAAGGCTGAGAAGTGCTGACTTGTACTCCATTTTTTAACTGTTCCAAAAAGTCCTCTCTGGACAGAGTAACATTTTCATAATAACATTCTTCTCCAATATAAAAAGGCATCGGAAGCACCGTAATCCCCAACTGCTGCGCTGTTTCCTGCGTAATACCACTATGACTGTCGGTTATAATTCCAATTTTGTTCATCTCTTTTGCATCCTTTCTTCTCAGTTCGAACTATCTCTAGTTTATCATTGCCCCAAAATCTCGTCAACCGTTTTATCTATAAAAAAGACAAAAAGTGAGGTTTTAAACCCCACTTTTGTCTTTTTTGTAGATTATCTTTGACAATTCAGGCATCTATCCTGCTTATTCTACACTCAAAACCGGATAATCCTGTGCTTCTACTGCTCTCTTTAAAACTTCATTGTCCACATCAACATTCAAGGTAACCTCTGCCGTACCACTCACATGACTTACCACTGCTTCCTCTACCTCCGGAAGAGACTCCAAGGCTTTCTTTACTCTCGCCTCACAGTGTTTGCACATCATACCCTCAATTTTCATTGTCTTTGTCATTTTCATTTCCTCCTGATTTTCATCGTTTTCTTCAGAATCTGCTTCTGATATATGGTCAAGTTCCAGCTGAACCTGATTTTTGAGTACTTTGTCCTTGCTGAAGTCATGAACTTTCAGCCAATTTAAGCGCAGTGCATTGCTGACTACACAAAAACTAGATAAACTCATAGCCGCCGCACCAAACATTGGATTAAGCAAAATATGGAAGAATGGATACCACACGCCCGCCGCCAGCGGAATACCAATAATATTATAGAAAAATGCCCAGAATAAATTCTCATGAATATTTTGCAGAGTCTTTCGGCTTAGACGAATAGCAGCCGGCACATCAGATAAACGGCTCTTCATCAAAACCACATCGGCCGCATCAATAGCAATATCCGTACCTGCCCCGATGGCAATTCCCATGTCCGCTCTCGTGAGAGCCGGCGCATCATTGATACCGTCACCGACCATCGCTACCTTACCTTTTTCTTTCAGCTGGCGAATGACAGCTTCCTTGCCCTCCGGCAGCACACCGGCAATGACCTCATCCACACCGACCTGCTTCCCGATAGCCCTGGCGGTGCGCCCATTGTCTCCTGTGAGCATAACCACACGAATTCCCATGTTTTTCAATTCCTGAACCGCCTGCGGACTTTCTTCCTTAATGACATCCGCCACCGCAATGACTCCCAACAATGTTTTGTTCTTTGCAAAAAACAATGGCGTCTTTCCTTCCTCAGCCAACCGCTTTGCCTCTTCTTTTAAATCCTCTGAAATCTTCGCCTTACTGCGGATAAAATTTTGATTTCCTCCATATAACATATCCTGTCTGTATTTTCCTGACAAACCATTGCCTGGAAATACCTCAAACTCACTAACCTCAAATCCAGTTATCCCTTTCTGCTCTCCATGGATTACGACAGCACGCCCCAGAGGATGCTCACTTTTTTGCTCCAAAGAACAGGCCAACTGCAGCAATTCCATTTCTTTTCCAGACTCCGCTGAGATTACATCCGTTACCTGCATTTCTCCTTTTGTGATGGTTCCAGTCTTATCTAACACCACAATCTGAACCTTTCCTGTTTCCTCCAGCGAAGAGGCTGTTTTAAACATAATACCATTTTTGGCACCCATACCATTGCCGACCATAATCGCCACTGGAGTTGCCAAACCCAATGCACAAGGACAGCTGATAACCAGTACGGAAATTCCTCTCGCCAGTGCAAAGCCAAAGGACTGACCAGCCAATAACCACACCAATGTTGTAATCGCCGCTATGACAATCACTGTCGGGACAAAAATACCAGAAACCCTGTCCGCTACCTTGGCAATAGGAGCTTTGGTTGCCGCCGCATCACTAACCATTTGAATAATCTGAGAAAGAGTTGTATCCTCACCCACGCGAGTCGCCTCACATTTGATAAACCCAGACTGATTGATGGTTGCCGCCGATACGACATCTCCCACCGTCTTATCTACAGGAATACTCTCTCCCGTTAGAGAAGACTCATTCACTGCACTGCTGCCATCCAGAATGATACCGTCTACAGGGATATTTTCGCCAGGACGCACCACAAAAATGCTGCCCTTCTTTACCTGCTCAATGCTCACTTCCTTTTCTACACCATTTTCCAATACCACCGCTGTCTTTGGTGACAACTTCATCAAACTCTTGAGAGCATCTGTAGTCTTTCCTTTTGAGCGTGCCTCCAACATCTTTCCTACGGTAATCAATGTCAAAATCATAGCTGCCGATTCAAAATAAAACTCGTCCATATACTCCATCACTCTTGCCATGTCACCACGCATTTGAGCATCCGTCATGGCAAACAGTGCATACGTACTATACCCAAAGGCCGCTGCAGAGCCCAACGCCACCAACGTATCCATATTGGGAGCTCGATGCCACAAACTTTTACACCCACTGATAAAAAATTTCTGGTTAATGACCATGATTGCAATCGTCAGCAGCATCTGCAAAAGTCCCATAGCCACATGATTATTCTCCATCATCGGGGGCAAAGGCCAATTCCACATCATATGTCCCATAGAAAAGTACATCAATACTGCCAAAAAAATAATGGACCAGAGCAATCGTTTCTTCAGCACGGGAGTTTCTCTGTCCTGAAGCATATCCTCCTCTGATGAAGCAGTTTTGCAACTGCTCTGTGCTTTGCCGCTTTTTTTGAGCGATGCACCATAGCCAGCCGCCTCCACTGCCTGTATAATATCCTGCACACTGGCAGTTCCCTCTACTCCCATAGAGTTAGTCAGCAAACTGACTGAGCAAGAAGTCACGCCTTTTACTGCCGACACCGCTTTTTCCACTCGAGCACTGCAGGCTGCGCAGCTCATACCTGTCACATGATATTGTTCCATACCAACTTTCATACCTTCTTTCTATATCTTACTAGACAAGTATATACCCCATAGGGGTATTTGTCAAGTATTTTAAAATGTGTTTTTCCTATATTTATTTAATGATACCAGGGTCAAAAGGTCATACCTTTCATGCTTGCATGAACAGGTATGAC
>JBJELF010000023.1:0-28016 GCA_051879015.1 Lachnospiraceae bacterium | reverse complement strand
TTTGTAATAGCGGAAGGAAACATTTTTAAACTCAATATCACCATTTTCCACCAAGCGCTCTTTCTGACCAGCATTATCATCATTTAAATCCACTTCGCACTCCAACACTTCACGTACACGCTTAAAGGAAACCAACGCACGGGACAGATTTAAGAAAATCATGGAGAACATCATCAAGGACATTAAAATTTGTGTGATATAAGTAATAAACGCAGTCAAATCGCCGACTAACATAGTACCGCCGATAATCATATTTCCACCAAACCAAACAACTGCTATAGTGGCTACATTCATACAGAGGGTCATGACTGGCATGGTGAAAATCGCCCAATGCATGGCGGACAATGTCGCATTTCTTAAATCTTCATTGCGATCATCGAATTTCTGACCTTCAAAATCATCACGAACAAAAGATTTGATAACACGAATATTCATCAAACTTTCCTGAATCATATTGTTTAAGGCATCTAATTTCTGCTGCATACCTTGAAATTTAGGAAATGCGTGATAAATAATAAAGGAAATCGAAGCAGCCAACACGGGAATAATTACAATAATAACAAGTGCCAACTTGGCATTCATATTCAAGGCCATAAACAATGCACCAATCAGCATACCAGGAGAGCGCAGACACATACGCAGAATCATGGTAATAATATTTTGAATCTGGGTGATATCATTCGTCAAACGAGTGACAAGAGAACCGGTACTGAAATCATCGATATTTTTAAAAGAAAAAGTTTGAATTTTCTTAAAAATATCCAGACGCAAATCAGCACCGAAAGACATGGCTGCATGGGCAGCAAAATAGGCGCCTCCAATGCCGCCAAGCGCCATCAAAATAGCAATTCCAATCATCAGCAGACCTACGGTCACAATATAAGGAATGTTATGATTGGCAATTCCTTCATTGATGATTAAAGAAGTCATCTTTGGCAGCAGTACTTCACCGATTACTTCTACAATCATACAGATAGGACCTAAAATAAAAAATTTCAGGTATGGGGTTATATACTTTTTGTAGTAACTCACAGTTTTTCTCCTTTCAAAGAGTGTAAAAATGTTTTTGTCAGAATGATTTTGATGAAAAATTTTGATGAATCATCATTCTGTTTGCGAGGGGGTTGTTGTTTGAGCTATTAGTCCGTCAGATACAGACGGCTCATCTTCTGCTAAAAGCTGCATCAGATGATTCTGCACTTTTGTCAGACAGGCGCCAACTAATTCACGTTCCTCTGGGCTTAACACTTCTAGTACCTTTGCATCGGTCGTTCTAAAAATACATTGGCTAATCTGTACTACTTTGTACCCTTTTTCTGTAATAGAGACACAGTTATAACGCTTGTCATTTTTGTCGATGCTTCTCGTAATGTAGCCACCTGCCTCCAATTTTTTTAAGGAGACAGCTACTGTGGCTGTGCTGACATGAAAATTTTCTGCTATTTTTGTTTGTGCCACACCTGGATGCTCAGACAGATACATCAGAATTCGGTGCTGGACATGAAAAACACCTGTTTGATCCAGACTTTTTTCCATATAAGTGTGATGCATACGACTAATATTTAATATAGTGCCAATGAGCTGTTTATCTTTCATTCTCATACCTCCTTTCTTGGAAATAGTTTCTCCCATGTCCACGCAGCTCAAATAATCAACCTACTAATAATTAATGGGCTAACTATCTTAAAGTATAATACCATATGCTCAAAAAATCAACAAAAAAAGAGGAAAATTTATCAAGTATTTTCCTCTTTCCTTAATATTTTATTTGATGATACCAGGGTCCAAAAGTGCGAAGCAATCCATAAGTATCAAGAGGCCAAAATACCTTTTGACCTCAACATCATTTAATACAAGTTTCTTATTTAATACAAGTTCCTTCTGGTACACAATCATCTACGAAAATGACCTGGCAGCCACATGCATTGTTAGTCGCTGCAAGCAGCATTCCCTCACTGGTGACACCAGTCAAACGAGCTGGCTTTAAGTTTGCCACCACGATAATTTTTCTTCCAATCAGCTGTTCCGGTGTATAGTCATGCTTAATGCTGGATACAATGACACGCTCCTTTAAGCCATCAAACAAAGTCAGCTTGTAGCAGCTATGAGATTTTCTAATCTCTGTACATTTCAAAATCTTGCAAACACGCAAATCAATTGTTCCGAAAGTATCAATGTCGATGATATCCTTGACTGGAGCAACTGGATCCGGCTCACCAAATTCCTTTTTTGGTAATTCTTCAACAACAGACATCTCTTCCTTCTTTGGAGCAGCTTCCTCTTGTGTTTTTGGTGTGGAGAAATCTAAAAGTCCTACAAAACGCTCTTTCTCAATCGCATATAAAAACAGATATAATCTTGGACCTGCTTCCTTACCCAGCAGAAGCTTATAAACATTCTTGAAGAATTTTCCCTGAATATCCTTTAAAAATTTCTTTTGACCCTTCTCGTCAAGAGCGGATAACTCTTCTGCAAATACCTGCTTTGGAATGTCATACAATTTGGTATTCAACTCATCCAATGTATAAGTTTCATTTTTTAAATAAACATACAAAAGACGAATTTCCTGTTTTTCCTTATCATTTAAGGTCTCATAAGTGTCCCAGTCTCTATATGGCAGCAACTTGTTTGCATTTTCTGGTGCACACTGCTCCAACCAATACTGAGCCAACTTTAAACGATCTTTAAAATCTTCATATTTGTATGGCGTTCCAATCTTTTCAAAAACGGTTTCCAGCATCGGAACATTAAAGTCTACAATGGAGCCGAGCTGTACCAGATGAGACATTGGAACCGTCTTGATTTCTTTGCCCTCTGTCAGACAACCTTTCATGATTGAGGTATTATATTCATCTGCCTGTCCAGCCATATAAGTATTATACTGCTTATCAAATTCAAAGTACTGACGTAAAATTCCGTCGTCAAAGCAGAAATCAAAGGCTTTATTTGGCTCAGACTTAGAGTACAGCCAAAGAATTACTTCTGGCTGATAAATCTTTAACAGTGTGTCGGGTGTCAAATTCAATCCAGAAGAACCGGACATTTTTCCGGTGGAACCTTTGATACCAATAAATTCATATCCCTGGAACAGAGGAGCTTGTCCGCCGAAGATTTTTTCTACAATAACGCGGCTAGTATCATAGCTTCCTCCAGGGCTTGCATGATCTTTTCCGCCTGGCTCAAAATCAACACCTTCATACACCCAACGCATCGGCCAGTCAATCTTCCATGCCAACTTGCAATTGAAATCAGTATTGAAGTTGAAAGTACCCTTGTGACCACATTTACATTCATATTCTGCAGTCATGGTTTCTTCGTTGAATGCAGTAATTTTGGTGGTATCTCTCTTACAGCATGGACAGTAAATACCAACTGGATAGTAGGCTTCTCTCTCACCCTCCTGGGCATCCTGCGTACGGAAGCTGTCCAAGATATCAAAAATTTCTCCTCGTTTCCTTAAAGCAAGCTTTACATACTCCGCATATTTTCCAGAACGGTACATTTCCGTCTGGTGACGATAATCCAGGTTGATGCCAAATTTCTTAATGGATTCCTCAAATTCTTGTTCAAAATGCTGTGCATAAGTTTTTGCATCATCCTCAAATGGATTTGGTACATCTGTGTATGGAAAACCAATATATTTTTCCATATCATCATTAATTTTTGCAACATTTACAGGCACCTTGCGAAGACGGTCAAACTCATCCCAAGAAAATAAGAGACGAGCCTTCTTTCCCATACGCTCCAATGCCTTTACAACAAACAAACTCGTAGCGATATCACGGAAGTTTCCAATATGAATGGAACCCGATGGACTGATACCTGCCGCACACACGTATTCGCTCTTGTTTGGATTTCTTTCAATAATTTTCTTTGCAATCTCTTCTGACCAATGCATTATTTCTCTCTCCTAAATGTAAAGTTATCAATCAAGTTATAACTATAGCATTTTTTTTTAATATATGCAAGCAAAAATATCGCTTTTTCCGAAAAGGTCTGCACTTACTGTTGGCTTTGTGCAGTCTCTACACAGTTAGCCATTAACATAGCAATGGTCATTGGTCCTACTCCGCCGGGGACTGGTGTGATAAAGCTTGCCTTCGGTTCAACCTTTTCGAAATCTACATCACCGCATAGCTTGCCATCCTCTTGTCTGTGGATTCCCACATCAATCACAACTGCACCGTCCTTTACATAAGAATCGTCAATCATCTTAGGTTTTCCGATGGCAGCAACTAAAATGTCAGCTCTTTTGCAAATTTCTTTCAAATTTTTAGTATGAGAATGACAAGTTGTCACAGTTCCATTTTCCTTTAAGAGCAACGCACTCATCGGTTTTCCGACAATATTGCTGCGCCCCAAAACTACACATTCCTTTCCATCAATTGTGATGCCTGAACGTTTCAGTAACTGAATTACTCCCGCAGGTGTGCAGGAAACCAAACCTTTCTTACCTGTGTGCAATGCACCTACATTGGCAATATGAAATCCGTCTACATCTTTTTCTGGCAAAATAGCTTGTGTTACTTTATCTTCATCGATATGTTTTGGCAGAGGTAATTGAATCAAAATACCATTTACCGTTTTATCCTGATTTAATTTGTCTACCAATCCAAGTAATTCCTCTTCTGTAGTACTTTCAGGGAGTTCAAAAGAGCGAGATTCAATTCCCACATAAGCGCAGGCGCGCTTTTTGTTCCGTACATAGACTGTGGATGCTGGGTTATCTCCCACCTGAATGACACATAAGCAAATGGAAATTCCCTGCTCTTTCAAAGATGCAACCTGCATCTTCAATTCATCCTTTATTTCGGTTGAAATTCGTTTTCCGTCAATTTTTGTTGCCATAATTTTCCTCCATTTTATAATCAGAAATTATATCTGTTTTATTATAAAATTGAAAGGAATCTCTGTCAAGACGACAAGTATACTTTTGTGCCGTCTAACATAGTGCTCTATTTTGCAGACAATCTCGATATTTGTTTTTAGCTGGCTGCTCGAGTGTAGCGTTCATATAAAGTGTCCACCATCATGGCAATAAACTCACTGTTCGTTGGTTTTCCCTTTAGAGTATTGATAGTATATCCAAAGATATGTTCTTGAGCCTTGATATCTCCTCGATTCCAAGCAACCTCAATTGCATGACGAATGGCACGTTCCACTCTTGAGGCTGTTGAATTGGTTTTCTTAGCAATTTCTGGATAAAGTTCTTTCGTTACTGCCTCTAAAAGACTTCGGTCATTGAGAGCAAGGATGATTCCAATACGTAAATACTGATATCCTTTAATATGAGCAGGAATGCCAAGTTGATGCATATAATTGGTCAGTACGGTCTCGATATCAGAATTGTTTTTGTTAAAATTGTCCATACTATGTATTGAAAGAGATGGCTTGATTTCGGATGAATCATTTCCAAGCAGTTCTATAATACGGTCAGCAATCAGTTTGACTTCCATTGGCAGATAAAAATAATATTCAGCTCCGCACTCCATCATGCGCTGTACGATATGAGGAGAATCAAAT
The DNA here is from genome assembly GCA_051879015.1 of Lachnospiraceae bacterium. Taxonomy (GTDB): domain Bacteria; phylum Bacillota; class Clostridia; order Lachnospirales; family Lachnospiraceae; genus JBJELF01. Next base: position 22,493 of record JBJELF010000023.1, on the reverse strand, counting down.
GTACCACAAAGAAAGCAAGCTGGTGACGGCTCAGTTTGGGATTTCAACATTTTAAGGACACCTAATCCGTCAATTCCTGGCATAAAAGTACTCATTAAAATAGCTTTAGGCTGCATGCGCTCCGCTTGTTTCATCACTTCTGTACCATTTCCTTTCACCCAAAGGGTGTTGTAGCCATTTGCTGCTAAAAGTAAATCAATACCTTTTAAATATGTTCTGTTTTCATCGGTAATTAATATCAAGTTGTTATTCATAATAATATTCTCCTTTTTTCTTTTTTCTAAATATTACTATGATAAGAATGGCAAAAATAGAACTATAAATTCTTTTTTTTTTAATATTTTTTGAAAATTAAACAAAACTTATTATTTTTCGATGTTTGTGCTGTAGTATTAAAAAAAAATAAAGTTTATTTTCGAATGACGGTTGATTTTATAATACCAGAATTGGAATATTTTTGACTTTACCATCATTTTATGTAGGCGTGCATCTAAAAAAGGCACCAAGAAAATGACACATATTGTAACATTTTCTTGATGCACTTTTACTCATGTTGAAATATTCTTCCGATTAATTATTTCTTTTCAGACATCATACGTTCCTGGTTCTCGATCATTTTCTTCACCATATAACCACCAACGCTGCCGTTCTGGGCGGAAGTTAAATTTCCATTGTATCCATCTGACAATGGAACACCAATCTCATTTGCTACTTCCATTTTGAATCTCTCCATTGCGGACTTTGCCTCTGGGACTTCCAAACGGTTAGAACTTGTAGAGTTTGCCATAGTTCGATTCTCCTTTTCTTATTAAAGTTTGGTGAGTGTAACTACAAATCACGCCTCGAGGAGTGATTTGTCTTTCATGAAAGATTTTTGTTACATTCCTATTATGTGCTGAAACAGAATTAATACACTGGAAATATATGGCGACTGAAATCATTAAAATTCTAATGTGAAGGTTGTTTGATTTCCCTCACTAATGACATGAATTTTACCTTGCAGTTGCCGAGTAATACTATCGGCAATAGCGAGTCCTAATCCATAGCCACCCTCAGTGCGAGCTTTATCTGTGCGATAAAAACGCTCAAATATATGTGGGAGCTCCTCTTTACTGATACCATGTCCTGTGTTAGTGACAGAGAAGATAATTTTGTCTCCGCATTGATTTAATGTAATATCAATCTGTGTATTCGGTTCACTGTATTTTACTGCATTGTCCAATAAAATATGGAGAAGCTGAATCAACAGCGAACGGTCGCTCTGCAATAAAATATTGGCGCGATGATTTTCATAGGAGAGGAAGACTCCTTTTTCATAAGCGACTGGATCAAAATGAAGGATAACTTCTTCTACCACTTCGCTGAAATTGACGGTACTTTTTACGACCAATGTACGGTTGGCATCTGATTTGGCCAGAAACAGCATCTGATTGACCAGATATTTCATATGTTCTGCTACTTCCTGACTGCTTTCAAGCCATTTCATTTGGCTTTGAACCGTTTCGGTTGGGTGGCTCATGATAATGTTATAGTTGGCAAGTATTACCGTCAAAGGAGTTTTCAACTCATGGGACGCATCGGCAATAAACTGTTTCTGCTGCTCCCAAGCTTTTTCCACTGGCTTGATGGCATAGTTGGACAGACAAGTACTGATGACAAATAAAATTGTTAATGCTGCAATACCGATGGCAGTGGAGGATGCGATAGTACTGATGATAGAATTTCGCAGATGACTGATTTCAGAGAGAATAATATGGATTCCTTGATTATTCGGCATTGAAAATTTCATATAAATAATACTATCTTTCCATAATATTTCACTATTCTTTGGATTGGAAAGAGCTCTCTTAATTACGGTATTTACTAATGTTTCATCAAACTTCATGGTACTGATTGTATCTTCAATTTGTTTTCCCTCTGTGTTGACTGTGATAATACTATAATACTGTACTAAAAATAAATCTTCGGGTTTCTGATTTTTTTTACCTTCAAAAATACGTTCATTATTTTTATTTTGCTGTACCATATTTTTGAAACCAACTTCCTGCATTATAGTTTGGGAAAGAGAGTTCATTAAAGACTCTTTTTCGCTCTTAATGCTGCGAAAACCGTTTAATATCAGAATACCTACAAAAACACTGCCTACCAAAAGCATATTAACTAAGATAATATTTCGTTTGAGGTGCTTTAACATAGATGATACCCCATCTTTTTTACGGACACAATTTCTGTTTGTGAACCGACAAAGTGCAATTTTCTTCGCAGAAAAGAAATGTAGGCTTCTACGTTGCTGTCTCCTGCATTAGAATCATATCCCCATACTTTTATAATCAGCTCTTCTTTTGACAAAATGATTTCTGGATGTGTCATCAATAACTTTAATATTTCCGTTTCTTTATAATTTAAACGTACTGATTTGTCTTTACAGCGCAATTCGCTGGTCGAAAAGCAAAAGGTGATATCTTTATAATTCAATTCGTCCAATATCACTTCTCCCTGCCTTCGGGAAAGAACACGAATTCTTGCCAATAATTCTTCAGGTGAAAATGGTTTTGTCATATAATCATCTGCTCCGCGATCTAATCCGAACACCTTGTCTTCAACGGAATCTTTTGCTGTCAGTAAAATAATTGGTGTTGAAAGTTTTTCCTGGCGCAATTGGGTAATAATTTCAAATCCGTTTTTATAAGGCAGCATTACATCCAAAATAATTAAATCATAGCTTCCGGTCTGCGCCATGCTTAATCCATCTAATCCATTATTGGCAATATCTGCCATATACTTTTGGCTCTCCAAAATTTCTTTCAGTGCGAAAGCCAAATGCTTCTCATCTTCTACAATTAAAATTCGCATATCTTTCTCCTATCATCCTGTTTTGACTTAGCCTATCTCAAGATATCAGATAGGTTCTTACTCGGTGTTTGTTTATTATATCATAAGAAACTTAAAAAAAACTGAAACAGAATTTATTTTATCAAAATTGTCAAAATTTTCCTGTTTGTGAATTTTACGTGAATTTGACATTTTTTATACTTTTTTTAAGGTTTGATTGTTATAGTGGCACTATAAAGACAGAGAGGTGAAATGAATGAATCGCTATATTTTTGAAAGAACGGAACTAAAATACCTCATTTCTCCCGCACAGAAAGATGCTTTTTTAAACAGGATTTCCGATTATATCGAGCAGGACTCTCATGGAGAAAGTACGGTTTACAGTCTCTATTTTGACACTCCATCCTACCAATTGATTCGTAATTCTATGGAAAAGCCGTTATATAAAGAGAAGCTGCGATTGAGAAGCTATGGTATTCCTTCCAACGAATCAAAAGTCTTTTTGGAATTGAAGAAAAAGTATAAGGGTGTGGTTTATAAACGCCGAGAGGAAATGACATTGAGTCAGGCAGAGCATTGGATTAATACGAAGGAAGTCCCGAAAAACAGTCAGATTATGAGAGAAATTGATTATATATCTCAATTTTATCATCCGTTGCAGCCGAAGATGTTAATTTCCTGTCAAAGGCAGGCCTATTTTTGTGTGAATGACCCAGAACTGCGATTTACTTTTGACCAACAGCTTCAATATCGTACAACAGATTTATCTCTAACGAGTGGAAGCTATGGTGAACCGATTGTCCCAAATGATGCTTGTGTTTTGGAAATCAAAGCATTATTTTCCATGCCATTATGGTTGACTGAGGTAATCGACGAACTTCATATCGTTCCATCGGGATTTTCAAAATATGCTATGGGCTATCAAAAATGGATAGAAAATCAGGCACACTCTTCTAATTTTACATGGAAATCCGCTTGATATTAATTTTTGATGGATTAAAATTGAAAAAAGGAGTAAAATAATTATGTTATCAGATTTATTTATGAACTCGGTTGTTACTGAATTTACTTTAGGGGGATATCTGATTTGCCTTCTGGCCTCCCTTATTCTTGGCAGTGTTATTGCCTTTTCTTTTTCCTATCATCAGCATATCAGTCGTAGTTTTCAGCTTGCATTGTTTCTGCTTCCAGCTATTGTGCAGACTGTCATCATGATGGTAAATGGAAATGTGGGTACCGGTGTAGCCGTTGCTGGTGCATTTAGTCTGGTTCGTTTTCGTTCTGTGCCGGGGAGTGCCCGAGAAATTACAGCTATTTTTTTGGCAATGGCTACTGGTCTGGCTACAGCTATGGGATATTTGGGTGTTGCGGTTCTTTTTGTCTTAATTATATGTATCATTCTTCTTGTGATTACTCATCTGGAGAAAAAGACGCAATCTAATTTATTAGAATTGAAAATTACAATACCAGAATCTTTAAATTATGTTCATGCTTTTGACGAAGTATTTGAACAGTACACTCTTTGTCATGAACTGCTTTCCGCAAAGACGACTAATATGGGCAGTCTGTATAAATTGCATTATCGGATTGCCTTAAAGAAGCAGGAAGAAGAACAGGATTTCATCAATGCTCTGCGCTGCCGTAATGGAAATCTGGAAATTATGTTGGGAATAGCAGCCTTGCCTGCTCGTGAGGAACTTTCTCTTTAATTGATACCTGCTTGACAGGATTCTCATAATAAAACGGAGGATTGAATCTATGAGAAAAAATAAATTAATGATTGCTGCAGCCTTAGTTTTGACACTTTCTTTTGCTGGCTGTGTTCAAAATCCATCTGCCAATGGTGGTAGTAATACTATTGTAAATAGTGATACAAATGCTGTTACGAATGCAGATGGTGAAGATTTACAAGATGCTTCCAATTCAAATAACGCTCAGATGGATGATAACAGTTCAAATCTTACTGCGATTTCCCTTAGTGATTTTGATTTTTCTGTATCAAACCGTGACCAGGATGCCTCCTATGATGCAGCAGATGCCACCTATATTATCTTTTCTGACTCTGCGGTCTCAGCAGATCGAAATGATGTATTAGTCAGTGGAACCACTGTTACGATTTCGGCAGAAGGTACTTATGTGGTTAGTGGCAGCTGCTCGAATGGACAGATTATTGTCAATGCCAATGATGCGAAAGTACAATTGGTATTGAAAGGATTGGAGTTATCCTCTGCTGCAGCTCCCTTGATTGTAGAGGAAGCAGACAAAGTATTTTTGACCTTGGAAGAGGGATTTTCCAATTATCTTTCTGATGGGCAGGAATATGAGTTGACAGTGGATGATTCTATAGTGGATGCCGCTATCTTTAGCAAGGATGATTTGACAATTAATGGTACAGGCAGTTTGCAGGTAACAGGTAACTTCAAGCATGGCATTGTGTCAAAGGATGATTTAATTGTGACTGGTGGTGTAATTACAGTTGAGTCTATTGGGTGCGGCATGGTTGGAAAGGACAGTGTGCGTATTACCGATGGTATTCTGTCGATTATTTCAGGTACAGATGGGATTCGTTCCAACAATGATGAAGACAGTGATAAGGGGTTCATCTGGATTTCTGGTGGAAATATAGACATTCAAAGTGCTCATGACGGCATTCAGGCTGAAAAAGTTTGTAAGATGGAAGACGGCAATATTCACATCGTCACTGGAAATGGCAGTGAATCCGTAACCCATACCAGCAACAAGGGGATGCAGATGTGGAATCAGTCTCAAAAGCAGGATGAAAATGAAGAAACGGTCAGTCTTAAAGGAATCAAGGCCGGTCAAATTTTCGTTATTTCTGGTGGAACGATTAATGTGGATTCAGAAGATGACTCTATTCACAGTAATGATACTATTTTGATTTCTGGTGGTGAATTGAATTTAATGTCAGGAGATGATGGGGTTCATGCAGATTCGGTCTTGACTATTGATGATGGTACAATCATCGTCGGTACAAGCTATGAGGGACTGGAAGCTGGAGAAATTACCATTAATGGAGGAACAATTGATATCCTATCGTCAGATGATGGATTAAATGCAGCAGGTGGAAATGACACTACATCAGAATCAGGAAGAAAACAAGATATGTTTGCATCAGATTCCTCTAGACATTTAATTATCAATGGCGGCTATCTAAAAGTAAATGCTGGCGGAGACGGTTTGGATTCCAATGGAGATATTCAGATTCATGGTGGCATCACTTTAGTCAGTGGGCCAACCGATAATGCCAACGGAGCGATTGACTCTGGTTCAGGGGTAACCATTGATGGTGGTGTTTTGATTGCAGCAGGTTCAATGGGTATGGCAGAGGGTGTCAGCAGTAATACGCAAGCATCGATTTCTGCCAATATCTCTGGTTCTGCCAATACATCTATTGCGATATGTGATGAAAATGGGACTGTACTCGCTTCTTTCATTCCAGCAAAAAATTATCAAAATGTAGTAATCAGCACACCAGAAATGATAGATGGCAGCGCATATGAGTTGGTGATTGGAGGTACTATAGCCAATGCAGATGCCAATGGTTTTGCTTCCTCTTCTACAGTAGAAGGTGGTACTAGTACGAGTGTGACAGCCAGTTTAAGTGGCATGCGCTCTGGCGGCATGATGAACAATGGCGGTATGGGCGGTCATGGCGGAGGAAATGGAAATTTGACAGGAAAACCTAATAAAAATTTCGATGAAAGTATGGAACTCCCTGAAGACCGATTCCATGTACCTGATGATATGCCAGAACAATTTAATAAACCAGAGGAGGATCCAGACTATACAATTCCAGAGATACCTCAAAATGACCTGCAAAATGAAGAAATAAGCGGCGAAGCAATTTAATATTTTTATGAAGCTGTGAATACAGGAAAAATATGGAAGTAATTACTATCAAATTTTCTTGTATTCACAGTTTTTTTCTATCTTCGTTCTTGTTTGTCAATCGTTTTCTTTAAATCTTTGATTCAGTTGGTCTTCAAAGATTTTTGGCATACATCGGGCAAAAGGAAAATAGGCTGCGTTACCCAAGGATTCTGCTATATATCCCAACAAGATTGCACTGCGTTTTAGGGACCATGACGAAATCAATTCAATCGTATCATAGTGAGTGTGCATTCCGAAGCCATCTCGATTGAGTGTCATTGCTGGTATCCCTTTCCATGCAAAGCAGTTGGAATCGCTAGACCAGACCTTATTGAGTGTGCTTGCACCAATTCCTACTTCTTTTGCCATGTTTAACAGAATCTTACCGATTTGTGCTTCTCCAGTAACACCAAATATATTACCTCCCAGCATTTGTCCTGCCAAATCTACATTCATGTTGAATCGGTGTTTTTTTAATTCCTCTTCATGTGTATTGACGTAATATTTGCTTCCGCACATGCCCTTTTCCTCGGCGCCAAACCAGATAAATTCTAAAGTTCGCTCTGTAGGATGATTTGAAAAATAGCGGCATAGTTCCATAATAATAGCCCCTCCCGACATATTATCATAGGCTCCTGGACCGGCTGGCACAGAATCGTAATGAGCAGTTAAAGTCAACACTTCTTCTGGCTGCTTCGTTCCTGTAATGCGTGCAATAATATTTCTGGATTTACAGCAAATTTTTTCTTGACAAATCAATATCTTAGCTTTGCTTGCCTGTAAAGTCACTAATTGTATCGCATCTTGATAATGAATACTGGCTCCAATAAGCTGTTGCTCATACATCTTAGGCAGATGGCGTATTGGGGGAATCAAATCTTCGCCTTTTTCAATAGGAGTACCCGCCACGCAAACAAAAGCAGCTACCTTTGCTCTTTTCAATGCCGTATATAAATCCTTTCTCACTGGTGCGTTCACTAATACAATTTTTCCTTCTGCCTTAGATAGACTAATGTCATCAGCATCTTCCACATATAAAAAATCGGTCTCCATACCTTCGATTGGAGTGCTTTGACTATTGCTGTAGGCTATGATGCGATATTCTTTCTGGTATGGTTCTGTAACCAGCAGTTTTGCTTCTTTATTTTTATAAGTCCAAAAAGAAAAACATTCTTCTTCCCCCTCCATTCCAAAAGATTTCAAATACTCCTGAATTTCTTTCGCTGCTTTGCTTTCTCCCGCTGTACCAGCTTCTCTAATATAAGGAAATAGGCTGACAAACTGATAAGCTCTTTCCCCGTTAATTTCTGTTTGATTCATGTTCATTTATCCTCCATTTATAACAAAAATATGACCATCTCTCGTATGATACTCTAAAATAGAATTTAATACAAGCGGTTATTTAACTTGCGCTCTCTTTCATTTAATGATATACTAGCCTCATACAAATGGAAAAATACGAAAAACATAGTTATAAAGGGAAAGAAATAAAAAAGCTTTCTGAAAATCAGCTTGGAGGATGAAAATGCAAAGAAAAATAAATAAAAAAAAGCACTGGCGCAATATTGCAACGATACTAATGATTAGTTTAGGAGTAATATGTATGAATGGCTGTCAATCGGATGACAATGGGGCTTCATCATCCATAACAGGACAAATTGATGCCAATCTTCCCGATTGGATTGATTCACAAATTATTCCTGTAGATGGCACTTCACGCAGAGGACAAATGCTGGAGGCTGTGAATGATATTGTAATTCACTATGTTGGAAACCCTGGCACTACCGCTCAAAATAATCACGATTACTATACGAATGCAGATTCTACGGTCAGCTCCCATTTTGTTGTCGGTTTAGAAGGGGAAATTATTCAATGTGTTCCACTGGACGAAAAATCTTCAGCTACCAATGACCGAAATCGAGATACCATTTCCATTGAAGTATGTCATCCAGATGAGACAGGAAAATTTAATGATGCGACTTATCAATCAGTTGTAAAATTAACCGCTTATCTTTTGAACATTTACAACTTGACCGAGGAGCATATTATTCGTCACTATGATGTCACTGGAAAGCTCTGTCCTCTTTATTTTGTTGAACACGAAGATGCGTGGGAACAATTTAAAGTGGATGTAGCAAATTATCGAGCAAACAATTAATCATGTTTATTGTGCGGATTTCGCCATGAAAATATCAATATTATAAGGAGTCTTATTATGAATAAAAATTTATTTGCAGTCACTCCTCCAATGGGATGGAATAGTTTTGATTACTATGATACCACGGTCAATGAAGAACAAGTGAAAGCTAATGCAGATTATATGGCAGCTCATTTAAAAGAATATGGTTGGGAATATATTGTAGTGGATATCCAGTGGTACGCTCATAAAGCGGGAAGCTTAAGAGATCAATTTCAGTATATCCCATTTTCGACATTGGAAATGGATGAGTATTCTCGCCTTCTGCCTGATCCAGAGCGTTTTCCATCCTCCAAAAACGGTGCTGGTTTTAAACCACTTGCTGACTATATTCACGCTCTCGGCCTGAAATTTGGAATTCATATTATGCGAGGTATTCCGCGTATCGCAGCTCATCTGCATAGTGCAGTTAAGAATACAACGGTCACAGCTGATATGGTTGCCGATCCATCTTCTATCTGCCGCTGGAATCCGGATATGTACGGTGTTCGCAATACTTCTGCTGGTCAAGCTTACTATAATTCCTTATTAGAGCTTTACGCCAGTTGGGGTGTTGACTATATTAAATGCGATGATATTTGTAATACAAACAATCAAAGTCTGTTTCAGGAAAATGCTTATGCTGGTCGACATGAAATTGAGATGTTAGCCAATGCGATTCAACGCTGTGGTCGCTCTATTGTTTTATCATTGTCTCCAGGTCCAGCTCTTATTGAGCAGGCATGGCATTACGAAACTTACTGCAATATGTGGCGTATCACGGATGATTTTTGGGATGATTGGAAGTTGTTGAAAAATATGTTTTATCGCTGCGAACTTTGGCAAAATCATGTGTCTGAGGGCTGCTATCCAGACTGTGATATGCTTCCTATCGGCTATCTCGGAAAAGGTTTCGGAAATGAGCGCTATACCAATTTCACAAAGGAGGAGCAGCGCACTATGATGAATCTTTGGTGTCTTTTTGGTTCTCCTTTGATGATAGGAGCTGAGCTGACTAAATTGGATGATTGGACTTTATCGCTTCTTACTAATAAAAATTTATTAGCGCTGCTTACTCCTCACTGTTGTCCGCTCCAGATTTGTCGTGATGATCAGAAAGCTATCTGGGCTGCTCAAAATCAAGATACACATGAAAATTATCTGGCAGTATTTAATCTTTCTGATGAAGAAATGACTATGGAACTTGCGCTCGATGAATGGGATACAAATTCGGTTCATACATTCACTGACCTTTGGAGCAGTCAAATTATTAACAGTACAGATAATACTTTGAATATTTATTTGGTACCACATGCCAGTGTAATTTATAAAATTAATTAAGAATTAATTTTTTATACATTATAATAATAAGCAGTTATACAGCCATTTGACTGTATAACTGCTTATTAATTGTACAATAAAGTGATAGGCTGATGAAATCATCCCATAAAGGGATTTCGATATACACTTACATTTCCGAGTTGTTCTTCAATGTATATCAGCCGATTGTATTTGCTTGTTCTGTCGCTTCGGCAGGGTGCTCCTGTTTTTATCTGACCGCTATTAACTGCTACTGCCAAATCAGCAATAAAGGTATCTTCTGTTTCGCCGGAACGATGAGAAATAACACTTCGATATCCAGCTTTATGAGCCATATCAATGGTTTCAAAGGTCTCAGTTAAAGTTCCAATTTGATTTACTTTAATTAAAATTGCATTTCCCGCCTGTTTTGCAATTCCTTGTCGTAATCGCTTGGCATTAGTTACAAATAAATCATCGCCTACTAGCTGTACTTTCCCGCCTAGTTTACTCGTCAATTTTTTCCATCCATTCCAGTCCATTTCATCCAAAGCATCCTCAATTGACAAAATTGGAAATTCTTTACATAAAATTTCAAAATAATCAATCATCTCGTCGACCGTGCGATAAATTTCCTTGCCAATCATTTTACTTTCCCCAGGAAAATAATACATTTCTTTGGATGGTAAATAAAGCTCACTGGAAGCTGCATCCATCGCAAAACCAATTTCTGTACCGAGATGATAACCAGACTTTTCTACAGCCTCCGATAATAGGTTAAATACCTCTTTTGCGCTGAATAAATTTGGTGCAAAACCACCTTCATCTCCTACTCCTGTGGACAAATTTTTATCTTTTAAAATTGCTTTTAGCGTATGATATATTTCGGTACACATCCTGATACTCTCGCGAAAGCAGCTAGCTCCTACTGGCATAATCATGAATTCCTGCAAATCTACCGTATTGTCCGCATGAACGCCGCCATTTAAAATATTCATCATCGGGACGGGCATCTGTACACTGTAGGTTCCACCTAAATATCGATATAATGGAATATTTAAGCTGTTTGCAGCAGCACGAGCTGTTGCCATAGACACTGCTAAAATACTGTTAGCACCTAATTTTCCTTTATTTTCACTGCCATCTGCTTCTCTTAGACACGCATCAATTTTACACTGCTGATAAGCGCATAAACCATGAACCGCCTCATTCAATTCTTTCTTGACATGATTCACCGCTTCCAACACACCTCTGCCCAAATAACGATTTTCATTATAGTCTCGAAGCTCTACTGCTTCATACTGACCTGTGGAAGCTCCACTTGGCACGATGGCTCTTCCAGATGAGCCATCACTTAAAATTACTTCTGCCTCTACAGTAGGATTTCCTCTAGAATCCAGGACTTCTCTTGCATGTACCTGCTCAATCTTAGACATAAAAAACCTCCTTATACTAACTAGTTTACTCAGTTAGTATAAGGAGATTTTTTTATTTTATTCTGCACTTTAGACGACAAGACTGAATAAAAGAGAGCTTGCCGAGTATGATTATCATTTTTGGGGATTTTTATTTTGATTCATTTTGACAATCTGTGCACGTTCACGCTGCAGCATCATATACATCTGCAGAGAGGTCCATTTCAAATTAGTTGGTGTAGTCACTGCCTTTAAGCCAATATTGATATTATTTGCGCGAAAGTTTTTAAGAACCAGATCCACTTGATCGGGAGTCAGTCCATGCATAATCATCATCGGTTCTCTCAGCTCTGCACCTTCATAGGCTTTTAAACCTTCCGCATTTTTCTTTCCAAGAATTACTTCCAATGGAAAATTATAAATTTCACGTTGTACTTGGGCAGAATTAATATTTAATTTTAATAATAAACCAATAATATAATTCTTTTTATCCTCTGGTAAATTGTACAGAAGAACAACCTGCTGCAAACGGCTCTTGATGTCCTCTGCATTTGCATTATTTTTCGCCATAAACACTCACCCTTATTTTATTCAATTGTTCTGCCAAATCATAACTTTTTTGGAAAAAGCTGTAAAGAAGATTATTTTACATCTTTCATACTAAAGCTGACACGACCCATTTTATCTTTTCCTAAACATACAACACGAACTACATCACCGAGAGTCAATACATCTTCTACTCGGTTAATACGCTGCTTAGAAATCTTAGAAATATGGACCATACCCTCTTTACCAGGAGCAAATTCCAAGAAAGCACCAAATTCTTTAATGCTGATAACTTTTCCAGTAAATACCATACCTTCCTCGAAATCAGTTGCAATAATTTGAATCATATCAATTGCTTTCTTGATCGCTTCTGCATCATTACCGCATACCGAAACAAATCCATCATCATTGATATCAATCTTAACACCAGTCTCTTCAATGATACGATTGATAACCTTACCCTGCTTACCGACAACATCGCCGATACGGTCAGGATTAATTGAGGTATGCTCAATTTTAGGAGCATATTTGCCAACTTCATGTCTTGGCTCAGCAATTGCCTTGCTCATTACTTCATCCATGATGTAAATTCTGGCTTCTCTTGTTCTTCTGATTGCTTCTTCTACGATTGGACGAGTCAAGCCATGAATCTTAATATCCATTTGGATGGCTGTAATACCCTTATGTGTACCAGCTACCTTAAAATCCATATCACCGAAGAAATCTTCCAGACCCTGAATATCAGTTAATACAATATAATCATCATCAGTATCACCAGTAACTAAGCCACAAGAGATACCAGCAACTGCACTCTTAATTGGTACGCCAGCTGCCATCAATGACATAGAAGATGCACAAACAGATGCCTGAGAGGTAGAACCATTAGACTCGAATGTTTCGGATACGGTGCGAATTGCATATGGAAATTCATCTTCACTTGGGAGAACTGGAACCAATGCGCGCTCAGCCAATGCACCGTGACCAATTTCACGACGTCCTGGTCCACGAGAAGGTTTTGTCTCACCCACAGAGTAAGATGGGAAATTGTAATGATGCATATATCTTTTTGTCATTTCTGTATCATCCAAACCATCAATCTTCTGAGCTTCAGACAGTGGAGCTAATGTACAAACATTACAAATCTGAGTTTGTCCTCTGGTGAACATAGCAGAGCCGTGTACACGAGGTACTGTATCAATTTCTGCTGCCAGTGGACGAATCTGAGTAATTGCACGACCATCTGGACGCTTATGGTCTTTGAGAATCATTTTGCGAACAGTTTTCTTTTCAAATTTGTACAGAGCATCGGCCAAAAGTGGAATCCACTCTGGATGTGTTTCTGCATATCGTTCCTCCAAAGAAGCCTGTAATATATCAATATTATTTTCTCTGGTTTGTTTGTCATCTGTAAATACGGCCTCTTCCATTTTTTCTGGAGTAATGAAAGCAACCATATCATCATACAAATCTTCTGGAGTATCACAGCTTTCATAGGTCATTTTTTCCTTGCCGCACTCGGCAACAATATTGTCTATGAATGCAATTACCTGCTTATTGATTTCATGAGCAGCATAAATAGCCTCAATCATTTGATCTTCTGGTACTTCGTTAGCTCCTGCTTCAATCATAATCACTTTTTCTCTGGTAGATGCCACAGTTAATGCCAAGTCAGACACAACCTTTTGAGCCTGAGTTGGATTAAAAATTAACTTTCCGTCAATTAAGCCTACCATGGTAGCAGAAATGGGACCATCAAAAGGAATATCCGAAATTGATACAGCGATGGAAGATCCCAACATTGCTGTTACTTCAGGAGAACATTCCGGATCAACAGCCATAATCATATTGCTGATAGTTGTTTCATTTCTGAAGTCCTTTGGAAACAATGGACGCATTGGACGGTCAATGACACGGGAAGTCAAGATGGCATGTTCCGATGCTTTTCCTTCTCTCTTGTTAAAACCGCCGGGGATTTTTCCGACAGCGTACATTTTTTCTTCATATTCCACACTTAAGGGAAAGAAATCAGTTCCTTCCTTCGGTGCCTTTGCAGCGGTTGCAGTGGACAATACTGTAGTATCGCCATAATGCATAAATGCTGCACCATTTGCTTGAGCGGCCACTCTGCCAATATCTACAGTCAAAGTTCTGCCTGCTAATTCCATTGAATAGCGTTTATACATAGTTTTTCTCCTTTTCTTATATTCAGAAGATACCGAAACTACTTTTAAACATACAAATAATCTTAGCGTCAAAAGATATTTTGATAAATATTTTAGTTTTCCTTTATATGCTTAAAAGTGGTCTCGCGTATTCTTCTGTTTTAAATAATCATATCTTAAAGATGTTGGGGCAAAGAGTATTTTGACCCTGGTATCATTTTAAATAAAAGCAGGATGGCAAACATGCCATCCTGCAATGGACACTCTCGTTATAAAATTACTTTCTGATGCCCAACTTATTGATCAAAGTACGATATTCCTCGATATTTTTCTTTGCAATATAATCGAGCAAACCACGTCTCTGACCAACCATCATCAACAAACCTCTTCTGGAATGATGATCCTTTGGATTCTTCTTTAAATGCTCAGTTAACTCATTAATTCTTGCTGACAAAATAGCTACCTGAACTGCGGAAGAACCTGTATCCTGTGGGTTCTTGCCATATTCTGCTACGAGTGCTGCCTTCTGTTCCTTTGTAATCATGTTTCATGACCTCCTAAAAATATTCTCACCTAACACTGAGTAATGGTTTGGAGTTGTCCAGCTACTGAGTGTTGGCGCTCACGATTACTAATGATAATATAAATTTTACAATTTGTCAAGTACTATTTCATTTCTCTTCTCACAAATCCATCATGAGCAGTAAGCAAAAACAAAAATCCATAAATAACCAGCGTAATTACAGCTCCGGTCAATGTTTGATAAGAGAAAAGGGGATTTCCACTCATAATGTCTACTAAATTGGTATTGGAAAACAGAAAGTAACGTCCCCAACTAAATCCTGCTGCTGCAATCTTTTGAGAAAGAACATTTCCTCCAAAAATACATACTAAACTTAAAACAACAGCAATACCTGTATTATGAATTAAACTAGAAATCATGAGTGCCATAGCGATATAAATCACTACAGCTATAAGACTGATTCCATATAGCATCAATTCCAATTTAATAGCTGGCATAGTGTGAATCATTCCATCTTCGTAAGTGATATATAAAGTTTCAAATCCTTCCCAGTCAAATAGCACACCGCAGCACAATAAATGAACAGCAAAAAATATCACACTAACTCGAATCCCTTGGATAATCAAAGAAATGTATTTGCTGAAGAAAATTTTTTGGCGGCTGATAGGGTGAATTAGCAAAAATTTAATAGTACCTGCTGAAAATTCGCCAGCAATAGAATTGCTTGCCAAAAATACAGTGAATATTGTAATCAAAAGTACTAAAACATTGCGTATGGTATCGCTTTTTTTCCAGAAATTGTTAGGATAAATACGCATGTTATCCTCTAATACAATAGCATTTTCTAACTGATGTTCAAAACGATAACGAGCCACTTCTTTTTGATTTGTCCAATATTGCCATTCTATATAGGCGTTACTAGAAATCGTTTGCTCCATATTTCCTAGTAAAAGGCAGGCTTCATAATAATCATGTACTAAATCTTGTATCCATAAAAATTGTTCTGGATCACTTTCAAACTGTGCCAGCTTTTCAAATAAGATAACCGCTTCCTCATTTACTGTTTCTGAGATGGAAGTATTTTTTCGCTGCCAATCTGCCAAATATTGATAATATCCCTGCCAATCATTTTCTTCCACAAATTGCAGCAATTTTCTTTTTACTGAATGTTCTATATTTCCTTCTTTGTCGTTTGGAAATATGCGGTAGGTACCTATACCAAAAGCACAGTCTACAGCTTCCAGACGCCAACTATCCACGGGGAGTCCATCTGGAAACTGTTCTAATAGATACCCGTAATATTCCGCAAAGATTGCAGCATATTCATCTTGTTCTTTGATAGACTCATAATAGTTTCGGTTTTCTTCCCAGCTTTTTGCATTGGTATATACTACATAAGTTGTATTTTTTTGCGTTACATAAACAAAATAATGAATACCAATAATTGCTGTGATACATAAAAAAAACAAAAATTTTGTAGTCCATTTACTATTTTGTTTTTGTAATTCATTAAAAATCAGTTTTATCATCTATAGCTCCCTCTTTCTTCGTTAATTCAAGAAATGCATCTTCCAACTTCTTTGTCTCAAAGAGTGACATAGAATAAACTGGCTCATTGCAAACTACCATATATTTTATAATATTCCAAATCCAATCTTGAGTATTGTTAACTGGAATTAATACATGGACTTTGTGCTCTCCTACTGGGGTAGCATTTAAATGGAATTTATTGTAAATTAAATCAGCCACATTTTCTCCATGAGGAGTTTCGATTTGATAAGTAAGTGCATCTGCGTAACGAGAAGCTGTCACTAATTCGCCAAGACTGCGCACACTGATTAATTCACCATCTTTGATAATAGCAAGACGGTCGCACATGAGTTCCATCTCACTCATCAGATGACTGGAAACTAATACACAGCATCCTTGCTCATGAGCTAGCTTTTTCACAATGTCTCGTAAATCTCGAATACCTGCAGGATCAAGACCGTTGGTCGGCTCATCTAAAATTAATACTTTTGGCTCATGTAACAGACATTGAGCGATACCCAATCGCTGTTTCATACCCAGAGAATAACTGCTGACTTTTTTATGCATACTGTTTGTTAAATCTACTAGTTCCAATACATTCTGAATCTGAGCCTTTTTGATACCATGATACATACGAGCTGACTGTTTTAAATTTTGATATCCTGTCATATGAGAATAAAATTGAGGATTTTCTACAATAGCTCCCACTCGTTTGATAGCAGAGACAAATTCTTTTTCTAAATCATAGCCACAAATTTCAATACTTCCTTCCTCTAAGCCTAATAATCCTGTCATTAGCTTGATCGTTGTGGTCTTTCCTGCTCCGTTTGGTCCAAGAAATCCAAATACTTCTCCGCATTGAGTTTCAAAAGAAATATCTTTTAAAATTAATTTTTTTCCTAAATGTTTTGTAACATGCGTTAACTTAATTGCTGATTCCATATATTAATCCTCCATATTATAAGGTAGTTAGCGATAAATATTAGGAATTTCTATATTCTTTATTTTCTCTATTTTCGCTGGTTCTTGTATGGCATCAGAATTTGAGCGGATTGCATCGGAATTAGTATTAATTTTATTGTCTGCTGCGCTGGCGATCATGTAACTTTCTGAGGACGAGATTTTCCAACCATCATTGGTATAGAAATATTGCAAATCCATACTGACATAAATTCCGCTAAAATATAATTCTTCTGCATTTTGAACTGCTATATTATCACCTAATTCTGTTATTTTTAATTCGCCGACACAGCCGGGCCAAATACAATAGCCATTTTGGCTCATGACAACAGTTGCCTTAATTCCGACAGAAACCTGGGCTGTCTTTTCGCTGGTTTGACGAATTCCTAAAATATCCATTGCATAAGAAATATTTTTAGCATGTCCTTTCATATTCGATTGTTCATCCATCTGATAGCTGCGTTTGACAGCAGACAAATACGTTTGTTTGCTTAACTGACTGTTAGTGAAATTTCCAGCTCTTTCATTAGTCCAATACTGATCAGCTAAAATAAGATATTGATTTAAAGCCTCATTCTCATCCAAATCACTTGATGCAATTTCAGCAATTTGCTGCATATATGTTCTCAAAGACAGAGTAATTTCTTCTTTTCCCCGATTAAATTGAATTTGACCATACACGATGTACGCAATTAGAAAAATAAACGTAATCACACTAAGGATAATTCCTCGATTTAAATATTTGTTTCGTTTCATAGTAATTCTCCGTTTCATCGATGAAGGCGGCATAAATTTCTTTATAACTCTTTCCAGCAACGATTATCAATTTACTTTATGATACCAGAGTCAAAATACGTTTGACTCCAAAATCTTTATTTATTATACTATAAAAGGAAAAAATGTAAATAAAAATCGAGTGGAAAAAGCTTCCACTCGACAATATCTATCATTTAACAGCAAAACATCATATTTCCTCCACTTCCACAACAACAACTGCAGCATAAATAGCTGAAACATAATTTGGTACACCAATCATTTCCTGTCATATCAAAACCTCCATATGGAGTGCTGCGTTGAGTATACCAATTACTTCCAGATTGGAGATTGTATAAAAATTGACGATACTGAGCATTGTTTGGATCCATATCTACTGCTTTTTGAGCATATTCTCGAGCAGTTACATTGTTTCCAGTACCTGCATTTGCCCAAGCACTTAGGAAATACCAATTAGCATCTCGTTTTTTAATTGAATTTAATACATTTAATGCTTGATCAAAATTCCGCGTATTGATAAAGTTAGAAGCTGCTCGATAGAGATTTTCTTCTTCTCCATAATTATTAGATTGAGACTGCTGTCCTTGATAGCCATTTCGATATGCTCCGCCAAAACCACCATAGCTATTACCGTAATTGTATCCCGAATCTGTCGAACCGCCTCCCTGCCTTATTTTAATAATTTGCTGATAGGCAGTCTGTACTTCCTTAAATTTTGCCTCTGCTTCCTCCTTATTTGGATTATTAACATTGGCATCTGGATGATATTTTCGACTCAATGTACGATATGCTTTCTTCACTTCATCATCTGTAGCAGATGGTGAAACACCCAATACTTTATACGGATCCATCTTTTTTTTCCTCCATCCGCTTTTTCATTTTATCTTTATATCGATTCCACACTCCTGCGTATAGAATATTTCGTAAAATCTCGGCATTTTTTAGAATTGGCAATTCTTCAAATGCTCTTGTACATTCTGAAATCATCATAATCATTAAATCTCTGCACCATTTGTCGAAATTTTCATGCTTTTGATAATTTTTAAGGACATTGTAATTTTTTGACTCAATATCTTCTTCCAAATCATCCCATGCGTCCATCAGGTAAATAAATTTTCCAAGAAAGAATCCCATACGGCGTAGAATGTTTTCCCACTCATCGGTTTTATATGCATAAATTTCAGCCATTATTTCACCAGTAATTCCAGCCATCTTATCTAGATTAGTCTCACCTTGAGATTCCAATTGACTGTTTTCTGTTATTTTTTTCTTGATAACAGAAATTTTTTCGGGATATTTTTCAGCTACTCGCTCAAAATCTTTTTGCAAAAAAATAGTGCCTGTTTTTGCTTTCCAACTTCTTTCATCTTGAATATTATCCTGACATTTATAGTAAAACAAAATAATATTCATATCAGCTACATATTCACTTATACGATTAATTGTCAATTGACATTTTTGCATCGGATGTGCAGGACAAAATTTTGTTAGACATTTTTCTTTTGGCTCATATAATCCACTCAGCAATAAATATAAAAATGTCATATCATAGGTTAAAGTCATTTTTCCAACTAAACCATGTTTTTGCTCTAAAATATTGCATAATCCACAATAGTAAGAACGATACTCTTCAAACTCGCGAATTTTTAACTCTTTTTTATTTACATCAATATAACCAAACATATATTTCCTAACTATATCAATTCTCTATATCAGCTTTTTTTTATAAATTGATGCTTACATTTTGGACAAGTAATCTGAATTTTCCCTTTGCCTTTTGGAATACGAATCTTCTGCTTGCAGTTTGGGCAACTATAAATATGATGAGTTTTTCTTTGCTCCATATAATATTTCTCTTTATTTAAGGGAGTAGTTACTTTGTTCCAAATCTGTAAAAATTTTTGATTTTCTGCCTGACGTTTGGGAATATTTCTGGATAACATACGAAAATAGCTCCAAATTAACAGTACTAGTGCCAGTGTGTAAAAAAGTCCCCAATTGGTAATCCAACTGAGTACAATCAATATCAGCATTGCAATTAAAGTGAAATTATTTAATTGATCATTGCCATAACGACCTTGCATAAAACGATAGAAGCGTTCTTTCATAAAAATTAAATTCCTCCAGTCTATCACTTCTTTAATAGTGATTATTGCATCTAATTTGTTTTTATCTAATATAACGTAAGACTGTGAAAATTGTATTAAATTCGATTCGGTTTGTGTTATTTTATTTATAAAAACCCGTTAGAACCCATTATTTCTAGATGCTGGGTAGTTCATGATTGCATTTAATTGTATTTTGAAAACGGTAGATTATTATTTTTGATTAAAGAATATATAAATTTTGTTGTTGTGGTTTCTATTACTATAATACTAGTATTAATATATTTTAGCAAAGAAAAACATCTTACTCTTCTAAAAAAGCCAATTAACTTTGTATCTACTTACAAAGTTAATTGGCTTTTTTACTCGCAGTTCTATTTTTGTTCTTGCAGATAGCGTTTGACATAAATTCCAGTATAAGACTGTGGTTTTTTTGCAATTTCTTCTGGGGTACCTGCTGCAATGACTGTACCCCCTCCTTCTCCTCCTTCTGGTCCCATATCAATAATATAGTCCGCAGTCTTGATAACATCGAGATTGTGCTCAATGACTACTACCGTATTCCCTCCTTCAGTCAGACGCTGCAAAATCTCTGTCAATTTATGGACATCAGCAAAATGTAATCCCGTGGTAGGCTCATCCAAAATATAAATGGTCTTACCTGTACTGCGACGACTTAATTCCGTAGCCAACTTAATTCGCTGGGCTTCTCCTCCCGACAAAGTAGTAGACGGTTGTCCCAGACGAATATATCCTAATCCTACATCTCTCAGCGTCTCGATTTTTCTGCGAATGGACGGAATAGCTTCAAAAAAATCTACCGCCTCCTCCACAGTCATGTTGAGTACATCATAAATATTCTTTCCTTTATACAGAACCTCCAAAGTTTCACGGTTATAACGCTTACCGCTGCACACTTCACATGGTACATAGACATCCGGCAGAAAATGCATTTCAATCTTAATGATACCATCTCCTGAACAAGCCTCACAGCGACCACCTTTTACGTTAAAACTAAAACGTCCTTTGCTGTATCCACGCATCTTCGCATCAGCAGTAGAAGCAAATAAATCTCGAATCATATCAAATACGCCCGTGTATGTGGCTGGATTGGAGCGTGGTGTACGTCCAATCGGGCTCTGATCAATATTGATAACCTTATCTAACTGCTCAATTCCTTCGATAGAATCATGTTTTCCAGGAATTGTGCGAGCGCGATTTAATTTTTTAGCCAAAATTTTATACAAAATTTCGTTCACTAGAGAGCTTTTTCCTGAACCGGACACACCAGTCACGCAAGTGAATACACCAGTGGGAATCTTGACATCAATATTTTTCAAATTGTTTTCTCTGGCCCCATGAATCGTCAACCATCCCTGTGGTATTCGTCTGGCTGACGGCACTTCTATCTGAATACGTTTTGAAAGATACGCTCCCGTAATTGATTCTGGAACCTGCATAATTTCCTCCGCGGTACCTACAGCCACTACCTCACCACCATGTTCACCTGCTCCCGGTCCAATATCAATAATGCAGTCTGCCGCTCTCATAGTATCCTCATCATGCTCAACCACCAACACACTATTTCCCAAATCTCTCAATCGCTTTAAAGTTGCCAACAATTTATCATTATCACGCTGATGCAGACCAATACTTGGCTCGTCCAAGATGTATGCCACACCCACTAAACCAGAGCCAATCTGTGTAGCAAGACGAATTCGCTGCGCCTCTCCTCCAGACAAACTTGCTGTAGCTCGGGAAAGGCTTAAATAGTCTAATCCCACATCTACTAAAAACTTTAAGCGACCACGAATTTCCTTTAATATCTCAGCGCCAATCTTCCGCTGCATCTCTGTCAGTGAAAGATTTTGAATAAATTCATATAATTTTTTTGTTGACAACAAGGTCATTTCATAAATATTCTTCTCTCCTACTGTCACTGCCAAAGATTCCTTTTTTAAGCGCTGCCCTCTACACAGCTTACATGGAGTGAAACGCATAAAAGTTTCATATTCGGCCTTAGTGCTCTCTGAACCCGTCTCACGATAGCGTCGTTCCACATTTTTAATCAATCCCTCAAAGGTGATGTCATAGACACCTTCCCCGCGCTGTCCTTTATAATGTACTTTGACAGACCGATTGGTTCCATAAATCAAAATATCATGAATTTCTTTCGGATACTCCTGAAATGGAGTACTCAAGCTAAAATGAAATTCTTCACAAAGCGCATTTAAAATGCAGCGGGTAAAACTGCCCTCTTCTTTGCTGGACTGCCATCCT
>JBJELF010000022.1:0-1511 GCA_051879015.1 Lachnospiraceae bacterium | reverse complement strand
TTTGAAAAATCGTGTACAATTAATTTTAGATTCCCATGAGCATATGGAACAATACACTTTGGCGGAGTCCGTTTCCTGTGTCACCTTCAATTTTGGTTATCTGCCTAAGGGTGATCATTCTATCTGCACCCAAAAAGAGAGTAGTATTGCGGCTATGGAGGCGGCGCTGCGTCTTTTGAAAGTAGATGGATTGATGAGCCTTTGCATTTACAGCGGAGGTGACAGTGGATTTGAGGAGAAGGATGCGATTTTGCAGTGGTTGAGAAAGTTGGATTCCAAAAAATATCTGGTAATTGTCAGTGAGTATTTTAATCGTCCAAACAATCCCCCCATTCCTGTACAGGTGGTGAAATTGAAGAAATGAGTGAAAATGTGAATAACAATAAAAATATGAATGAAAGTAAAATTGCTTGTCCGTATTTCAAAAAATGCGGCAGCTGTCAGCTGCTGTCTATGAGTTATGAGGAGCAGCTAAAGTGGAAGCAGAAGCAGGTGAAGCAGCTATTGGGCAGCTTTTGCCCTGTCTATGACATTGCGGGAATGGATAACCCATGGCATTATCGCAATAAAGTTCATGGAGTCATTGACAGAGACAAGAAGGGAAATCTGATTTCTGGAATTTATGAAGAAAATTCGCATCGAGTGGTGCCAGTGGATCAATGCCTGATTGAGGATGAGAAAGCAGATGAGATTATAAGAACGATTTGTAGTTTGGGCAAATCGTTTAAGATAAAAAGTTATGATGAGGATACGGGTTATGGTTTGCTGCGCCATGTGCTGATTCGCAAAGGCTTCGTCAGCGGACAAATTATGGTAGTTTTGGTGACTGCATCTCCAATTTTTCCATCAAAAAACAATTTCGTTAAAGCACTTAGAGAGCGTCACCCAGAAATTACAACCATCGTGCAAAACATCAATCCTCGCGGTACCAGTATGGTGTTGGGAAATAAAAATGTAATTATGTATGGGAAAGGCTATATTGAAGATACCTTATGTGGAAATGTATTTCGCATTTCTCCTGATTCTTTCTATCAAATTAATTCTCAACAGACGGAAGTGCTGTACAATCAAGCTATTAAGGCTGCTAAGCTGACAGGAAAAGAGCGCGTTATTGATGCCTACTGTGGAATCGGAACCATTGGAATTACGGCAAGCCGTCAGGCAAAGGAAGTCATCGGTGTAGAGCTCAACAGCAATGCAGTGAAGGATGCCATCCACAATGCAAAGAGAAATGGCGTCGAAAATATACGTTTTTATCAGCAGGACGCAGGCGAATTTATGAAAAAATTGGCAGACCAAGGAGAACATGTCGATGTAGTGCTAATGGATCCCCCCCGCAGCGGAAGTACCGAGCAGTTTATAGATGCAGTGGAAAAGATGGCACCAGACAGAGTGGTATATATTTCCTGTAATCCTGAGACTCAAGCGAGAGATTTAAAATACTTCAAGAAAAAAGGGTATACAGCGAAAGGGTGCTGGCCAGTGGATATGTTTCCCGGGACTTATCATGT
>JBJELF010000021.1:0-29349 GCA_051879015.1 Lachnospiraceae bacterium | reverse complement strand
TCCTTTTCCTGCATTCATTGAAAAATATCTCATCATGATATACAAATGATGTTGAGGTCAAACGGTATTTTAACCCCTCCATCATATTATAATAGGAAAGAACTCATCTGGCAAGTGTCGGTTTTCAATTCTAGCACATAAAAATAGGTTTTCTTTTCAGAAAATTTATGATAAAATTTTTTCTTATGTACACTGTTACAACAAACGAAAGGATTATTTATGAAAAGTAAATTAGATTGGAAGAATGACCCCTTCTATCCCTCAATTTTTAAACTCGTTTTTCCCATTGTCATTCAAAATTTGCTCAGCGCAGCTGTAAACTCCGCTGATGTGGTCATGCTCAATTTTGTCGGACAATCCTCTATCTCTGCCGTATCTTTGGCTTCTCAGTATGCCAGCATTTTGTTTATGATATTTTACGGCTTGGGCACTGGCGCCACGATGCTCTGTGCTCAATATTATGGCAAGGGCGATATGCGCGCCATTCAAGTCATCGAAGGCATTGCACTGCGCGTATCCATCTTAAGTGCCACCGCTTTCGCACTGGCAGCTCTTTGCATTCCTACTTGGATGATGCGCATATTTACCAATGATGCAGAGCTGATTGCTATCGGATCTTCTTATCTGCGCTTTATCAGCATAGCATATTTATGCTGGGGTATCATTGAAGTGTATCTCGCAATACTTCGCAGTGTAGGACGAGTTGGAGTGAGCACAGCCTTAAATGTACTTGCCTTTTCACTGAATATCATACTTAATGCAGTCTTTCTGTTTGGTCTTTTTGGTGCTCCTAAGTTGGGCGCGATGGGCGTAGCACTCGCCACCTCTCTGTCACGACTCATTGAGCTGACCGCTTGCTTTATAGTATCTGCCAAGAGTAAAAATGTAAAGTTGGATTTGCACTATATTTTTGTGAGAAACAAGGTCTTATTTGCCGACTTTGTCAAATTGTCTGTTCCGGCTCTGATGAATGATGTCATCTGGGGCATCGCCTACTCCATGTACTCCGTCATTCTCGGGCATCTGAGCAGCGATGCGGTGGCAGCGAACTCTCTTGTGGCAGTTATCAGAAATTTCGGAACTGTGCTCTGCTTTGGACTTGCCAGTGGCGGCGGTATTTTCCTTGGAAACTGCATCGGCAAAAATCAATTAGAACAGGCAAGACAAGGAGCAAGAAAACTCATTTATATGACCATCGGCACTGGTATTATCGGCGGTCTCATTATTTTGGCTATTACACCCTTTGTATTGCATTTTGCCGCTTTGACCGACCAGGCTATGCATTTTCTTAAATATATGCTCTTTATCAACAGCTATTATGTCATGGGAATTGGAATCAACACAATGCTCATCTGTGGTGTATTCCGTTCCGGCGGCGACAGTCAATTTGGTATGTACTGCGATAGTATCACCATGTGGTGTTATGCAGTGCCACTGGGATTTATCGCTGCCTTTGTACTGAAATTACCTGTATTAGTGGTATACTTTTTGCTCTGCACCGATGAGTTCGTCAAGTGGCCTTGGGTCATCAAGCACTACCGCAGTGGAACTTGGCTAAAGAATATCACAAAGGAAATTTATTGAAATTGAGTAGTAAGGAAGCTCTTTTCTGCAAACAAGAAACATCCAAACATTTGACTCTGATATTATTTTCGCTTCTGACTCTCCAGATAAATTAATAATACCGAAATATCAGCCGGTGATACACCGGAAATGCGGGATGCCTGTCCGATGGAGGAGGGCTGATAAAGAGTCAATTTCTGGATAGCTTCCTTACGCAGATTGTGTACCTGACTGTAATCAAAGTCCAAATCCAACTTTCTGCGCTCCATTTTTCTAAATTGCTCTACCTGTTTCATTTGACGTTTAATATAACCATCGTATTTGATATTGATATCGACCTGTTCAATCACCTCTGCCGACAGTGGCTGTCTTTCCTCGTCAATCTCTGCGAGCATCTCATAAGAGAGCTCTGGGCGACGAATCAACTCAGCCAGAGTAGTGCCAGTCTTTAATTCAGTACTGCCAGCTTCTCGCAGCAGTTCCTGTACTTTTGGATTGGCACCAATATTTGTCTCCTCCAATCGATTGATTTCTTTCTCAATCTGCGTCTTTTTCTTTAGAAGCTTTTGATAACGCACCTCATCGATTAATCCAATCTGATATCCAATTTCTGTAAGACGCAAGTCAGCATTGTCCTGGCGTAAAATCAAACGATACTCCGCACGGGAGGTCATCATTCGATAAGGTTCAAAATTATCCTTTGTAACCAAATCATCAATTAACACACCAATATATGCCTGCGAACGGTCCAATACGACTTCTTCACGTCCCAATACATGAAGAGCTGCATTGATACCAGCCATTAAGCCCTGAGCAGCTGCCTCCTCATAACCAGAACTTCCATTCATCTGACCACCACTGTATAATCCGGAAATCGTCTTAAACTCTAATGTTGGTTTCAACTGTCTTGGATTCAAGCAATCATATTCAATGGCATAGGCATTTCTTACAATTTTAACATGCTCCAGCCCTGGTACGGTACGATACATCGCATACTGCACATCCTCCGGAAGAGAGCTGGACATGCCTCCCAGATACATCTCGTTGGTGTACAATCCCTCCGGTTCAATAAACACCTGATGACGGTCTTTATCTGCAAACTTTACTACCTTATCTTCAATTGAAGGACAATATCTCGGTCCCGTCCCCTTAATGGTACCAGAAAATAATGGAGAACGGTCCAAATTATTGCGAATAATCTCATGCGTTTTCTCATTGGTGTAAGTCAACCAACAGGAAACCTGCTCCTTCTGCACCGACTCAGGGTCTGTGGTAAAAGAAAACGGAACAACCCGCTCATCTCCTTTTTGTTCTTCCATTTTAGAGAAATCAATACTGCGCTTATCCACACGGGCAGGTGTTCCCGTCTTAAATCGACGGATTTCCACGCCATTTGCAAGCAATGAATCGGTCAAATGATTGGCCGCCTGCAATCCATTAGGACCCGTGTAATTGCTGACATCACCATAAATACAGCGTGCTTTCAGATAAGTACCTGTGCATAAAACTACCGCTTTCGTATGATAAATAGCCCCCGAGTAGGTTTTGCATCCCTGGATGATACCATCCTCCACGATAATTTCACTCACCTCCGCCTGACGAATGGTCAGATGCTCCGTGTTTTCCAAAGTACGGCGCATTTCTCTCGAATAGTCCTGCTTATCCGCCTGAGCACGCAAGGAGTGAACTGCTGGTCCCTTGGAAACATTGAGCATTTTGGACTGAATAAATGTTTTATCAATATTTTTTCCCATCTCACCGCCAAGCGCATCCAACTCTCGCACCAGATGTCCCTTGGAACTTCCACCAATATTAGGATTGCAGGGCATCAATGCAATGCTGTCTACACTAACCGTAAACATAATCGTCTCCAAACCCAATCTTGCACAAGCCAAGGCCGCCTCACAGCCGGCATGACCGGCTCCCACAATCGCCACATCATAATTTTCTTCTAATATCTGCATTTTATCCTGTTCCTTTCACACTCCGCTATCTTATCCTTTGAGAGCATTATTCTTCACTAAAACATACCTGTTTTCCGAAATGTTCATTTACCCATACAGAATTTAGCAAAAATACGGTTCACCAAATCTTCTTCCACATCCTGTCCTGTAATATATCCCAACTGTTGGTATGCATTCATCAAATCAATGGTAAAGAAATCTTCTGGCATTCCTGCCTCCATGCTGTCAATTGCCATATTCACACTCTGATAAGCTTCCTGCAAAGCTTCCTTGTGACGCAGATTTGTAATCAACAACTCATCATTCATAGAAAGTTCTTCCTGAAAGAACATCTCCTTCAATTTCTCTTCCAACTCCAGCAATCCACTGCCTTCCTTAGCAGAAATCACAATCACTGGACACTTGCTCGAATACGCCATCCAACTGGCATCTGGACTCTGCAAATCTGCCTTATTGACCAAAATAATCTTCGTGGTATTCTCTAATAAGCCTAAAATTTCCTCGTCATCTGCACTGACTGGCTCCGTGCCATCGGCTACATACAGCACCAAATCTGCCTCCGCTGCCGCATGTTTCGCCTTCTCCACACCAATTTTCTCTACGATATCTTCCGTATCCCGAATCCCAGCGGTATCCACCAAGAGGAAACTGATATCACCAATGGTCACCTGTTCTTCCAAAGTATCCCTTGTAGTACCAGCCACTTCCGTGACAATCGCTCTCTCGGAACCAGAAAGCTGATTTAATAAAGAGGATTTCCCCGCATTGGGTTTTCCGATGATGGCAGTACGGATACCCTCCACCATTCTCCGACCATTGTCAGCACGCTCAATCATATGCTGCAGCTGACTGGCAATATTCTTTGCACTGATTAACAATTCATCCACATATCCGTCCATAGAGATATGTTCTGGATCATCTAGAGCAGCCTCAATAAATGCCACATGATCCAATATCTGATCTCGCAAGGCTGCAATGGCTTTGGATACATCTCCCCTCAGCTGTTTCACAGAATTATTGAGAGCCAGCTGATTTTTGGCATGAATCATATCCATCACCGCTTCTGCCTTCGCCAAGTCCATCTTTCCATTTAAAAAGGCACGCTTTGTAAACTCACCGGGCTCTGCCAACTTAGCCCCCGCTCCAAGCACTGCCTCTAATATCTTTTTTGTCACCAAAATACCGCCATGACACTGAATCTCCACCGTATCCTCACCCGTATAACTCTTCGGATTACGCATAATCAGAACCAAAACTTCATCAATCAAGCAATTATCATGATCATAAATATAGCCAAAATGTGCCGTATGCGTTGACTGATTGACTAACTTTTTTTTCCCATTTGGAGAGCGATATAAGGTATCTGCAATTGCCAATGCATCCTCTCCGCTAATACGTATGATACTGATGCCCGCAGGACTCATAGCCGTGGCAATCGCTGCAATTGTCTGATTTGTATTCATAAAAAAACCTTCCTATTTTCATAACCTATGCCAGTTCACGATAGTTCACCAATCGTGATACTATCATACCACAAATTCACTTCTCTAGCAAGACATGAATCGAATCGAACACAAAAACGGAGATGCTGCCAACACGAACACCTCCATTTCCAAAAAACACTTGCACACAGACAAAGAGGAATGGTTCCAATCGGTCATTGCTTTTCTCATCGACTTACAAACTTCGTCTCATACTGCAATCCGTCTACATCATATAAATCTTCAATACGCAAACCGTCCTCATTGTAGCACAGGGTATTATCCTTACCATAAATGGCATAGATTTCTTTCTCTTCTAACCTCAACAAGGCCTCCTCGTCAAATTCCTCTGCCACATAGATCGGCAATGTCTCCAGTAACACTTCTGCACAACCCTTGCTGTGAGAGTAGCTTACCACATTGTGAGCGGAATTTTTACACAAACCATCTGCCGCATCAATGTATGCATGGCGAATCTCACCATTTTGAAACTCATAGTAATGCTGCCAATCTAAGCTATTCATTGGATAATCTCTAAAATATACTAAACTAATTGGCTCATTGTACTTCATAATACCCGCAGAATAAATACGA
This sequence comes from Lachnospiraceae bacterium, assembly GCA_051879015.1. GTDB lineage: Bacteria > Bacillota > Clostridia > Lachnospirales > Lachnospiraceae > JBJELF01. The sequence goes on along the minus strand of JBJELF010000021.1, from coordinate 23,747 downwards.
TGTTCCTGTCGGTCATACAAATTGAAAGAATATTCAAAAGCACCGCTGCTGTCTAATGTACGGCTAAAACCATCATAGCTGGAAATAGTACCCAAGGTATAATGATTTTCTATCAGCGTATCAGCAATGTAATCAATAATAAATGCATTACGCATCCAAAAGAAATCAATATAACTATCGATACCGTTTTCTTCTGCAAAACTTAAATATTCGTCAGATACCTTCAGCTTTATCTGACCATCTCCCAGCAATTCCACATTAATCTGCTCTGTATCATTAGCAAATGCTGCTACCTGGGCAAAATACTCTTTCACTTCTTCATTTTGATAAGCATCAAATTCCACCGTCTGGGCATCATCATTGCAGGAAAACAAATTACTGTAATCTACATAAATTGGTGCCAAATACAGATGGCGATTTTTATATTTTTCCAATGTCTCAAAAGCCTCATACAGTACTTTGTCTATCTCCAATACTTCATTTGGATGTTGATTGATATAAGCAATGTTGCAGACCCCATCAAATATCTCTATCTCATGGAAAAGCTGATATGCTTTTTCCGTTATTTCCGTATACAACGCCACTAATGCTTTGGATTCTGCAGTAGCGGACACCCCACTCACCCCTAAATTATATTCAAATACAAAGTCACTGCTGCAATTCACACCATCAGCAGAGGCATTGGCTTCAATCTGTCTCCATCCAGTATCCTCCTCAAGCAAATTCATCAACGCATAGATAAATGCACCTGACGCAATAACCAGAAATAAAATCACTAAAAATATTCTTCGACCAACATTCTCTTCCGAAAGCTTTACTTTCTTTACTGGTCTTACATATACATCTCTCTTGTCTCTTGCTGTACGTCCCATATATACTCCTATTAAATCGAACATCATTTTGTTCTAATTACAACAAAACAGCTCAAGGCAAATCGTTTTTGCCTTGAGCTGCTGATCTTAGCCACCTCGGGCTTCCTATCGCTATAGTACAGTTATCAATAGCAACAATAAGAATATTGCGATAATAACAGCCAACACAATCAAACCGGCAATGGCACCTTTTTTACAAGCCTTATAGTTGCGGATATAATCATGTTTCTTAAATACTACCGCTGCAATCAAACCTAAGATAGGCAGCAGGAAAGAAGCAATGCTATACAACATATTTCCAGTATCATGTACTGGTCTCTCCTTATACTCGCTCTCACGAACAGGAACTGCTTTTTCCTCTGACTTTTCTTCTTTCTTATTTGGATCCACGATAGTGATGGACTTAATTGGCTCACCCTTCTCACGAAGCGCCTTGTATTCTTCAATTTCTTTCTTGTTTCCATAGACATAATGCTCATGTCCGATGCAAACTAGCTCAGGCTGATCCTCACTGTAATCATGCATCGATGGATCATAAGTGTACAATTCCTTATTTTTCTCCAACTTTGGATCTGGAATTGGAATCGCTGAAATCAAAGAATGTGTATATGGATGCAGTGGAAAATTAAATAACTCCTCTGCTTCAGCAACCTCAACGATATTACCTTTGTAGATAACACCGATACGGTCGGAAATAAATCTTACGATGGAAAGGTCATGGGCGATAAAGAGATACGTAACACCCTTTTCCTTCTGGAACTTCTTCAGCAAGTTCAATACCTGGGCACGAATCGATACGTCCAATGCAGAAATTGGCTCATCTGCTACAACCAATTCTGGCTCCATAACCATGGCACGAGCCAAACCAATTCTTTGACGCTGACCACCAGAAAACTCATGAGGGTAACGAGTCAAATGCTCAGGCAGCAAACCTACCTCATTAATCATATTTTCTACCTTCTGCACACGGTCTGCCTCGTTCTCATACAGATGGAAGTTATACAAACCTTCGGAGATAATATAATCAACGGTGGCACGCTCATTCAAGGAAGCAGCCGGATCCTGGAAAACCATTTGAATATTACGAATAACCTCACGGTCAAGGGAACGTGAAATCTTACCTGAAATCGGCACACCCTTATATAAAATCTGACCAGCAGAACATGGGTTAACACGAATTACCGCACGTCCAATCGTGGTCTTACCGGAACCGGACTCACCTACCAGCGAAAAAGTCTCTCCCTTGTAAATATCAAAGGACGCATTCTTAACTGCCTTAAAGGCGCTGTCTCCCTTTCCAAATGTAATATCAACATTTTGGATGGACAACAATACTTCTTTACCATTTCTTTCATCAATCGGTCCGTGCTCTGGTAAATGAGTCGCACGGCCTGCTTTTTCGTTTACTTTATCTTGACTAGACACGACGGAACCTCCTATATATTAAATGCATCCAAGAGTTTCTCGTGAATGTTTTGAATGGCCTCGGGCTTTTCAATCTTCGGTGCACGCGGGTCCAACAGCCATGTCTTCGCAAAATGAGTCTCACTCACCTGGAACATTGGCGGCTCCTCTAACGTGTCAATCTTCAAGCAATAAGGATTTCTTGGTGCAAAGGCATCACCGACAATGCTGTTATACAAGGATGGCGGTGTACCAGTAATCGAGTACAGCTTGGTATTTCTCTGTGCCAACTGTGGCAAAGAAGACAACAGCGCCCATGTATATGGATGGCGTGGGTCTTCAAACAATTCATCTACGCTTGCCAACTCAACAATCTGTCCTGCATAAAGTACAGCAACACGATCCGCAATGTTGGCAACTACACCCAAGTCATGCGTAATAAATACAATAGTAAAATTCAATTCTTTCTGCAAGTCCTTCAACAACTGCAGAATCTGTGCCTGAATCGTAACATCCAGCGCAGTGGTGGGCTCATCACAAATCAAAATTTTGGGCTGACAGGACAGCGCAATCGCAATAACAATTCTCTGTCTCATACCACCAGAATACTGGAATGGATAATCATCAAAACGCGCCTCCGCATTTGGAATACCCACTTTAGTCATCAAATCTAAAGCTTTTCTTCTAGCCTCTGACTCAGAACAGCCTTGATGCTTGATGATGATGGAAGTAATCTGCTTTCCAATGGTAATAATGGGGTTCAAAGAAGTCATTGGATCCTGGAACACAGTAGCAATCTTCTTACCACGAATGTGACTCCAATCTTTGGAATACTGAACCTTGGCTAAATCGAGCACACAAGTACCATGAAGCTGCTCACTGGTCTCATCCAAATATTTTACACGGAATGCAACCGTGGCAAAAACAGCATTTCGCTGCTCATCATCCATTAAATCTATGCCAATCTGCATAGCCTCCTTAAGCGCCTTCTCTAATCCTCGAATCAGTTTTACACGATGTCTATAATCATAACGACCGACAGACAGATAAATTTCCTTTGCCAGAATCTCATTCCTCTTGACAGTCTCAGGAGTAATTTCCTGTTTAATCTCCTCAGCATACTTAGCACGCAGAGCTGTCATCTGAGTATGATACTCATGCTGATAATCAACATCTTGATGAGCAGCCTTCTTCTGCTCCTTTGCCTTCTGCTCGCTGTTTTTTTTCATTTCCTTAATCTGAGCATCCAATTGCTTAATCTGGGCAGCAGTCTCTTTAATCTGAGCTTTCTCCTTCTTTGGGTCCAAAGTCTGCTTCAGATTAAATGCCTCCGTACGCTGTACAGTTAAAGCCTTCAGCTCACTCTCCAGCTTTGCCTTTTCCTCAGCAGTCATATCTCCTCGAGCACTCTTCTCTGCCTCCAGTTTCTGTATCTCACGATAAGTAGCAGCGCCAAATTCCAGCTTAGAATACTCATTGAGTTTTTTCAGAGAGGACTGAATGGAACGATTGGCACTTGCATTCATAGTGACCACCGTATCTGCCAGTTCAGCATCATTAAAAATAATCTTTCCGTCACTCACAAAACCATTGCTGTCCAACATACCGGCAAAAGTCTTAGTAAACACAGATTTACCAGAACCAGACTCACCTACAATAGCAATGGATTCATTCTCATAAATGTCAAGGGAAACTCCACGAATTGCTGTCAGAATACGACCACGCACACGGAATTTAACCTGCAAATCCTTGACTGATAATATTACTTTCTTATCTTCCATAGTGGCACCCTCTTACATATGTGTTCTTGGATCTGATGCATCTCCAAGGTTCTGACCTGCGACATACAATACCACTGAAATAATGGCGGATACCACAACCGGGCTCCAGAATTCAAATTCCCAGCCAGGTGTCAGCATGGCATTTTCAGACTCATAAATCAAACGACCCAAGGACATATCAGACATACCCATTCCGATATAAGCTAAGAATACTTCATAGGAAATATAGGAAGGAATCTCAGTAGCAGCAAGTGTCACAATGACAGATGTCATAAATGGCAAAATATTTTTCATGGCAATCTTTGGTGTGGAAGTTCCCAGACACTTTGATGCCAGATTATACTCACGGTCACGGATAATGACAACCTGAGTACGGATAAAATAGGCAATACCCAGCCAACCAGTGATGGTCAATGCAAATACCATACTCTTAAAATCAGCGGTAAACAACATAACGATAACGGAAATCAACAATACATAAGGTACATTTGCAATAATGTTGTAAACCTCCATCATGATGATGTCCACTTTCTTGGAGAATCCCCAGATAGCGCCGACAATAACACCAACGGTCATGTTGATTATAGCACAGATAAAGGCCAGAGATACCGAAATCTCAGCACCAAACCATACCGCATCAAAGGTAGAATTGCCAGATGCACCAGTACCCAAAACCCAATGGATGTTGTAGCCTAATTGCTTCATAGCAGCCAAAGGGCTCAAATGCTTGGTTGCACTGTTCATCAGATTACCAAACTTATCATACTCTACCAGATTTGGGTACACATAAGTAAACAGAAGCAGTACTCCTAAGATACCCAAAATGATAATATTAATTTTTTTCTTAAAAAATACACGGAATACGGAATGCCAGTAGGAATATCGAGGTGCAGTAATTTTCTCCGACTCCAGACTGCTGTGGTCAACGCGGGAAAAAAGCTCTTCCTCTGACATATTGAATTTTTCTAAATCATTATTCATAAGCTCTTACCTATCCTTTGTTGAGAATGAGATTCTCGGGTCTACCATGGACATCAGGATATCTCCCAATATAATGGATACAACCGATAATACTGCATAAAACAATGTCACACCTACAATAACACCGTTATCGTACTTGTTAATTGCCTCCGTCAGCAAGTTACCAGCACCAGGTACAACGTACACACGCTCAGTGATAATCGCACCCGTCAAAGCAAACAGCACGCTGCCTGGAATACCGTGAATAATCGGAATTGCAGCATTTTTTAAAATATGCTTTGTGAAAATTTCATTCTCTGTCAAACCACCGGAGCGAGCAAACTTAACGTAATCCGAATTCATCTGGTCAATCATATAACGGCGCAGCCACTTCATGAGATTTGCTACAGATGGCAATGCCAAAGAGACAATAGGCAAGATAAACATCAGCTTACTGGTGGACTCCATATCAAAGGTAGTCGGCAAGCCAAGCTTTCCACCGATAGCCTTAAACAGGAAGATATAAGCAAGGGAAGGTACCGCAATAATAAAGACAATATAAATGGTACCCAACTTGTCAGCCAGCTTATCCTTCTTTCTAGCCATCATAATACCCAGCGGTACACCCAACAAATAGGACATGATAACAGCAATGATACCAATGGTAAAGGAGTATCCAACTTTGGATAAACCACCTCTGACTGTAGCCACATTGGTATAATCGTCTGTAAAGCGCTCCTCATACACCAAACTGCTGGTCAAAGAACCTGCCATATAGGTAGCGGAATGCAAATCGTCTGCACTTTCCTCCTCTAAGCCAGTTGGATAAGTAATTGTAGACTTCACATAGGAACCTTGGGATCTGGTCATGGTCGTAAATACATCAACCCCTCGGTTAACAGTATAGGAAGTACCGAGATTTAAGCTGACCATATTTTGATGAATATACGGAAACTTAGAATCACAGTAAAGCAGATATTTATGCTGCGTTCCATTTCCTATGATAGCCGGCGAGAACGTATCTCCGCCGTACACTGGGTCATACAAAGTAAAGGTAAGACCTCTATCCTCATCTGCAATGCCATCCACTTTATGAATGTTATCAAAAGAGAGCAAACTGGTCAAATATGTCCACAGACGTCTTATGACAGGGATGTTCTTGTAAGCAAACAGCTGTGGCTGTCCTCCGCTGGCATATTTTTTTGCACTCTGCATCTTTGCTTCTAATCTCTTGACAGTATATCCCTGAGAAGTATAATAATCCGTAAATTTCTTGACATACTCTGCCACGATATCAGAATCTTTTTCTGCTTTTCTTCCAAGACTAATTGCTGCAGACTTAGTGGATTCATCAATTTCACCTTTCTGCAATAACTCATTTAAATAATCGGTGTAATTCACATAATTCAGATATCCGTAATCTTCCCATGAAGTATAACGATAAATCTCTTTGGCATTATTACTCTGATGTGAGTAAGTAGAGTCCTGCGCAAATATCAACTCTCGATCCAGCAAAGAGTATATCATAATCATAACGATACCCACTACTATGATAACCGAAATCAAACCATGTAATAATCGTTTTAATAAATATTTTGTCATAATCGTTCTCTCATAATATAGAAGACAGCAAGAGAATAGCGGAGGCCATTCTCTTGCAAAGTAAACATGTTCTTAATTTTTACCCATAGTCGAAAGCCGGTCGCTCCGCTTATTGGGCTTTCATCAAATTAATAAATACCAATACACTTAACCATGTATCCGGAATAATCTGGAAGGAATGTATCCAAATAAGTAGATGGATCACCGTAGTCAGGACCCCAACCAGATACATCATAGATATCATAATTTCCTTCATATCCATAGTCAGTATAGTATCCAGCATAGTACCACTCACCACTAGTAGCACAGGTAACCAAATTAACAACAACCTTACCCTCTAATGTACTTTCAATGGACTGCTTCAAAGCATTTGCTCTGTTGCCATAAGCTTCGCTTCCTGCGAAGTAAGGAAGATCAAGCTGAATTGGGTTGTCAGCGTCAATGGTAACGCCCTCTGCTGCCAACTCATCAATTGCGGTATTCAACTCAGCAACCGCATACTCTGGATTATACCAACCATCAAAATAGTCAGAGCTTCCTACTCCGTCATCCTGCGTTGGATCCCAAACAGTAATTTCAATACCATCTGCATCAAGCTGTGCCTGCATAATTTCACCATACTTAGTACCAGCTGGGAATGTGGTAGCAGTACCATTGATATCAACAGTTACTTCCTCCTCTAACTCTACAAAAGTACCTGGAGTATAAGAGTTTCTCATAGAAGCATACTTCAAGTCCTCACCAACAACCTGTGCCATGTAGGAACCACGGTCAAGAGAAGTTGCCAATGCTCTACGGAAATGTACATTGTTCATTGCAGCGTTTGTTCTAGCTGCGTCTTCCTCTGTCTGAGAAGAAACAACGGTAGTTGGGTCATTTACATTAGCAAATGCACCACGATTTACATTAAAGAATGCCATGAAGGAAGTTGCATCAGTAGAAGATACATATGCATACTGATCAAACATGCCATCCTGCTTTGCGATTTCCAAAGAAGAAGAATTCAAACCAGCACCATCGAGTACTCCACTCTTCATATCATTGTAAGCCTTAGTAGCATCAGTACCATCATTATACAGCCATGTAAGAGTCTTGATCGTGATGTTATCTGCATTCCAATAGCTCTCGTTTGCCTTAAATACAATCGTATTTTTCTCAGTTGCGTTTGTTACCAAATATGGGCCGCAGTAAGCAATATCATCTGGAGTCAAGCCATAAGTATAATCAGCTGCGGATTCATCAAACTCTGCACCAAACTTACCACCCTTGGACTCGTAGTATGTTCTGCTCATTGGAGCAAATACATTATAACCCAACATAGTGATGAAGTAATGAGTCTTGGATTCCAATGTGTACTCTACGGTATACTCATCCAATGCTTTTACACCAACCTCAGAGAAATCTGTGATTTCGCCGCTGATGTACTCAGATGCATTTACAATAACGCCCTCAATCAAGTACTCAAGACCACCAGCTACATCCATCATATGCTGCATACCAGCAACAAAGTCATCTGCAACTACATTTGCAACCTTTCTGCCCTGAGAATCAACCCAAACAGCATCCTCGCGCAAATGGAAAGTATATGTCAAACCATCATCCGATACTTCATAGCTCTCTGCCAACGCTGGCTGCAAATTGCCTTCGCAGTCATACTCCATCAAACCATCAAAGGTGTTGACAATTGCCTCAGAATCTGCAGATCTGGAAGTAGCAAGTATATCCCAAGTCTGTGGGTCACTGCTGTATCCCATAGAATAAGTATCCTTCAAAGTATATCCTTTTTCAGTCAAATAATTCTGTGCCCACTCAATATAAGTACCATCACCTTTGTTCTCATTCCAGTAGCTCTTCAATGCAGCTCTGTCTTCGCTTGTCAAAGGCTCAGTGCAAACTAAAATATTATGAAAACGATCGGAGTCATTTCCCCAAAGAACATATGGTACCGTGTTCGGTACTACTCTACTGATAGCATAGGAACCACCATTAGACTGAAGTGGAAGCATGACAGCGCTACCAAGCAGCTTACCTTCTGCAATTGCCATCTCTGCATATCTGAGGGAGATATTGTCTACCTCATCTTTTGCTTCCACATAAGTATCATAGAAATCTCCTAAAATTTCGGAATAAATTTCAGAAGAAGTGCTATCATACTCATCTACATCGAAGTCCTCTTCGTCACCTACTGTTCCCTGAGTGTCCTGTTCCCCTGCAGTGGTTGCTTCAGCGGCACTGGTATCACTCTGAGCACCATAAGTATCACCTGTGGTGCTGTCATTTCCACTACCCTTGCTGCATGCAGTCATAGCAACAACCGTGGAAAGTGCTAAAACCAAGCTCAATACTTGCTTTTTTCTCATAATCGTTGTCTCCTCTCCATAAGATTTGATGGACACATTTTATTTTAGTTCTGGAATCGTCAAGGATTGTTTCGGAAGAAGAGTTTCTTCTTCCGAATACAAATACTTTAGAGTATTTGCCGCGCTATTTTATTTTTTGCGCTGTCACGTCACCACTTTCATCTACAGAAAGAACAGTAACTATAAAAAAAGCCTTGAACCCCTTTTGTCCAACGCGTCCACCTATAAAATACAACTTTTGCTTCTGTTTGTTAGCAGATTTTATTATACTATACTTAATTTTATTCGTCAATACATAAGATTCCCGCGCATTCATGATAATTTTTTGTGTTTCAAATATTTTTTTTGTTAAATTTACACAAAAAATATTTGATTTTTTCATATTTTATACAAAAGCTTCCATTTAAATAAAAAACAAAATGCTCTTAATATCACAATTTACTTTCTTTCTAAACACTTGCAAACAAGAATAATTCAGTGACCGATGCGTTGGTAGGCACGTCTAGGACTTCCATCTTTTACATAAATGGTACCGCAATAGACAAATCCATGCGTTTCCAAAACATGCTGCATGATATGGTTATCCTCATGGGTATCTATGCGAAGATTTTGAATATAATTGAGGCAAAAATTGAGACATTGTGTAAATAAATGAGCCTGTGTCCCATCACTGGCAACCCGATGAATCACTCCATAGGAATCATTGTTCAGCCACTTTCCTTCAATGGATTGGTACGTTGGGTCATCCCCAATCAAAAACATAAAAACACCACAGCATTCTCCCTCTTCATTGCAGCAGACATAACACTGCTGCTGATGGATATCGGATACAATTAATTCTTCGGGTGGATAATGATTTTTCCATTGGGTGCGATTTCCATTGGCTTTCATGTAGGCTCTGGCATGAGCATAAATTTTCATAATGGATTCTAAATCCTGTAATGTAGCAGTTCGTATTGTCATCTGAATCTCCTTTCTGCTTATCGTATAATTGCAGTTATAATTTTTTTAGGTGCAACAGGTATTTTCACCCTGGCATCTTACCATAAAATTTGTATTTTTTATATTGGCTTTTATATTGACTTTTGCAATTTTATGTGTTAAAGTTTTAAAGGTTTTATGTATAAAATCCACAAATTATTTTACCAAAGGGGAGGAAACTTCTATGAAACTCATTGTTTTACTTCTGTACTTTGCTGTACTCATCGCCATTGGTCTATATTGCCGCAAACATGCCACTGATGTGAACGGCTTTGTCCTTGGCGGCCGCTCTGTCGGCCCTTGGCTGACTGCCTTCGCTTACGGCACTTCCTATTTTTCAGCCGTTGTTTTTGTTGGATATGCAGGTCAGTTCGGCTGGAAATACGGTATCGCTGCCACCTGGGCAGGTATCGGCAATGCTATTATCGGTTCTTTGATGGCTTGGGTTATCTTGGGCAGACGAACCCGTATTATGACCCAACATCTGGATTCTGCCACCATGCCACAGTTTTTTGGACGCCGCTTTGACAGCAAGCCACTGAAGATTACTGCTTCCGTCATCATCTTCATCTTCCTGATTCCTTATACAGCCTCTCTGTACAACGGTCTGTCCCGTCTGTTTGGTATGGCCTTTGACATTGATTACTCCGTCTGTATCGTACTGATGGCCATCCTGACCGCCATCTACGTAATCGCCGGCGGATACATGGCTACTGCTATTAATGATTTTATTCAAGGTATTATCATGCTCTTCGGCATTGTCACCATCATTGCTGCAGTATTAATGAGCAAGGGTGGATTTATGGCTGCACTGGAAGGATTGTCTCAAGTGACAGATGAAAGCGTATCCACCAATCCAGGTGTCTTTGCTTCTTTCTTTGGTCCAGACCCATTAAATTTGATGTTTGTTGTTATCCTGACTTCTCTGGGCACATGGGGTCTGCCTCAAATGGTTCAAAAATTTTATGCTATTAAAAATGAAGCATCCATTCAAAAAGGTACGATTATCTCTACTCTGTTTGCACTGGTTGTAGCAGGTGGATGCTACTTCTTGGGAGGCTTCGGAAGATTATTCTCTGACCAAATTGATGTGGCAGCCAACGGCTATGATTCCATCATTCCCACTATGCTGCAAAATTTGAGTCCTATGCTGATTGCCCTGGTAGTCATTCTGGTGTTGTCTGCCTCTATGTCCACCCTTTCCTCCTTGGTCATCGCTTCCAGCTCGACTCTGACCATTGACTTTTTAAAAGATAACTTCATTAAAAACATGAACGAGAAAAAACAGGTACTGCTCATCCGTATACTGGTTGTAGTATTTATTGCTATCTCCGCTATCATCGCTCTGATTCAGTATAAGAGCTCCGTTACCTTCATTGCTCAGCTGATGGGAATTTCCTGGGGTGCATTGGCCGGCTCCTTCCTGGCGCCATTTCTGTACTCTCTGTACTGGAAAAAAACTACAAAAGCTGCCTGCTGGGTTTCCTTTATCTTTGGCTCTGTGATCATGATTGTGGATATGTTAGCACCTAGTCTGCTGCCCGCTATCATGCGTTCCCCAATCAATTGTGGTGCCATTGTTATGCTTCTGGGATTGATTATTGTGCCAGTAGTCAGCCTTCTGACACCAAAGCCAGACGCTAAGGCAATGGACGAACTATTTGCCTGCTATGACAAAACGACAGAAGTACCACAAAAGACTTCTTTAGGAAATTAAATACATGAACAGTAACTAAATCGCTGTTAAAAAACGAGGTCCTTTCTATTATATATTAAGAAGGACCTCATTTTTTACGAAATTTAACCTCTATTTTGTTGTGCTACCAACTGATCAGCACCGTAAAGCTTTCTCAATGCCGGCTTTTCAATCTTACCTGTAGCGTTTCTCAGCACCTCACCAAAAATAATTTTCTTTGGTCTCTTATATCTTGGAAGCTGCTTGCAGTATTCCATAATCTCTTCCTCGCTGCACTCCATACCTTCCTTGACAGAAATAATAGCACCAGTAATCTCTCCCAGACGTTTGTCAGGCAGACCAATAACAGCCACATCCATAATTTTGTTATATGCACTTAGGAAATTTTCAATTTGAACAGGATAGATATTTTCACCGCCGCTGACAATGACATCCTTCTTTCGGTCTACCAAGAAATAAAATCCGTCCTCATCCTGCATTGCCATATCTCCGGTATAGAGCCATCCGTTCTTTAAGGTCTCCGCCGTTGCCTTAGGATCATTATAATAACAGGTCATTACACCCGGTCCCTTAACACAGAGCTCACCCACCTCACCCTGAGGTACAATTTGATCATTCTCATCTACAATCTTGCACTTCCATCGATAACCTGGCACACCGATCGCGCCAACCTTGTGAATATTTTCCATTCCCAAATGAACACAGCCTGGACCAGTCGACTCGGATAAACCATAGTTCGTGTCATACAAATGATGAGGGAAATAGCTTTTCCAATGTTTAATCAGTGATGGGGGTACTGGCTGAGCCCCAATATGCATCAATCTCCACTGGTCTAACTGATAATCGGAAAGCTTCACATCCCCCCGATCCAATGCTGCCAAAATATCCTGCGCCCACGGAACCAAAAGCCACACGATAGTACAATGCTCCTTGGAAACAGCATCCAAAATGATCTCTGGCGTAGTACCCTTTAAGAGCACTGCCTTACTTCCAGCACAGAGACTTCCCATCCAGTGGAACTTTGCGCCTGTGTGATACAGAGGCGGAATACATAAAAAAGTATCATTACGACCTGTCAGATGATGCTTCTGCTCCATCTGAGCTGCCTGCATCAAACTCTCATGATTGTGCAGAATGGCCTTTGGAAATCCCGTAGTACCCGAAGAAAAATAAATAGCAGCATTATCCTCATCCTCCAACAAAACCAATGGTGGCTGACTCGAACAGTCTGCTACCAGCTCACGATAGCTCTCCGCAAAAGTCGGACATCCATCGCCTACATAAATCAAAAGACGACCCTTTCCCAAATCTTCCTCAATGGATTCGATACGTCCAATAAACTCTGGTCCAAAAAATAAGACCTGTACCTCTGCCAAATTGGCACAATACTTGATTTCATCTGCCGAAAAACGGAAATTAAATGGCACGGCAATCGCACCTGTCTTTAAAATACCAAAGTAAATCGGCAGCCACTCTAAGCAATTGAACATTAAAATAGCAACTCTATCTCCTTTTTGCACACCACGCTCCAAAAGCATGTTGGCCACACGATTTGCCTTCTCGTCAAACACGCTCCAAGTAATCTCTCTGCGATATGCAACAGGTGATGTTTGCTGCACCAAGTCATATTCTTTCCAAGTAGTTTTTCTGGTGTCTTTCATAGTCGGATTCAACTCTACTAAAGCTACCTCATCGCCGTAGAGTTTGTGATTTCTCTCCAATAAATCTGTTACTGGCATAGTATGTATTCTTCCCTTCTTTTTTCGTTCTAACGCTTTTTTGATTTTATGCATTAAAGTATTTTCTCTATGTAAAAATATCATATTGAGAAACAAAAGTCAACCAATACTTGACGATTTTACCAAATAATGACATTTCAGCTTGCATATGCAATTTTTTCCTCATTGCATTTTACATGATATTTTGATAGGATAATGAGGCACATAGTAATCTATACAGAAGGACGGTTCAAACATGATTATTGATTTTCACACACATACTTTTCCAGAAAAAATTTCTGCCAAGGTTGTAGATAAGTTGGGTAAGACTGCTCATACAGCCCATTTTACAGATGCCTCCATTCCTTCTCTGATAAATTCCATGGTCAGAGCTCGTGTTGATTACTCCGTCAATCTGCCCGTTATGACTACCACAGAGCAGGTTGAAAAGGTCAATCACTCCTTGATGGCTCAAGCAGAAGAATTACGCCAGCGTGGCATCATTACCTTTGGAGGCATGCACCCTAATTTTGCATATTATAAAGACGAATTAAAGTACCTGCATGATGGAGGAATTTTGGGCATTAAAATTCATCCTGCCTACCAAAACGTAGATTTTGACGATATTCGTATGAAACGAATCATTGACTATGCTTCTCAGTTAGGCTTAATCGTAGTCACTCACGCAGGCATCGACATCGGAATTTATGACCACAACTACGCTTCAGTGCCCATGATTTTAAATGTATTAGAAGAAGTACAGCCTACTAAGCTAGTACTGGCACACATGGGGAACTGGGCTTGCTGGGATGAATTTGAAAAAGATCTGGCAGGAGCACCTGTTTACATCGACACAGCTTTCTCCCTCGGGCCCATCACTCCCAATCCAGAACAGCAGGAGAGCCCCTATCTGACTTCTAATCTGTCAGATGAAGCTTTTGTGCGGCTAGTTCGAAAACATGGCATTGAGAAAGTACTGTTTGCAACAGACTCTCCCTGGGAGGACCAAAAAGAATATATTTCAAGAATTCATCAGACATCACTGACAGAAAAAGAAAAAGAGTACATCTTTGAAAAAAACGCAAAGCGTTTGCTTTTTTAAAACAAACCCTTTGCGTTTCCCGATTTCAAAAATGTATATTTCAATATTAAGATGTCGGAGTCAAAATACCTTTTGACCCCGACATCATCTTGAAGCTTACACGTTTCTTGATGTTTCCTTCACAATGCGCTCCATCTCATCAAACTTATCCAGCATATCTTTAGCAAGCGCAATTTGACATCTGGCTCGATCCAAGTTTTCTCCTGGATAATGAGTAGTAAAATACTTGTCTCCTGTGATATAATCATCCAAAAATCTCGATGCCAGTTCTACTGTGAGAGTCAATGCTCCCAATGCCATCGAATCTAACTCTGCTTCTGTCATAAAAGAAGCAGTCGCTTCAATAAAACCTTCTGAAAAAGCGCGATACAAATTCAAATCCAGCGAAACCTTGGAGAGATCTTTTTCATTCTCCTCCGCTGTATTAGCGGCAAATCGAACTGCATCACCAAAGTCATAAGCCGCTAATCCTGGCATAACGGTATCCAGATCAATTACTACCAACGGCTGTAAAGAATCTTTATCCAACAGCACATTATTTGATTTGGTATCATTGTGGGTCACACGCAAAGGAATGCTTCCTTCTGCTGCCATAATAGACAACTTTGAACATCGCTCCTGCTGACTCTGCAGAAAAGCAATTTCTTCCTGCACCTCGCCGCAACGCCCACAGGAATCTTCCTTAACATGATTAAAGAATGTCTCCAGACGTTTCTTCGTATTATGGAAATCCGGAATAATTTCTGTCAGCTGATTCGCATCAAAATCCCTCAGCTGAGCTTGAAATTGACCAAAGGCTTTTCCAACCATATAGAGAACCCGAGGATCTGTCGTTGTATCAAATCCAATCGAATCCTCCACGTAGTTAAACAGTCTCCAAAATTCTCCGTTATTAATATAATAATTTTTTCTGTCAGACGTATGGTGGAAATGCAGACGATTACGGCGATTATCCATACCATTCTTGCCGTTTTTCCCTAACATATGCTCCGTCACCAAATCAATATTCTGCATCATGCGAATCGGATCATTGAAAACATATTGATTCACGCGCTGCACAATATATGGAATTCGAACGGCAACATCATCTTGAATTGATTCGCAAACCACGCTATAAGTGGTGTTAATATTTCCCGAGGTAATCTTACGGTATTCTACGATTGTACCTGGAATGCAGAAATGCTCGCATACATTTTTCAAAGTGTCTAATATTGATTTCTCTTCTTGTTGACTGATCATACTCATGGCAACTATAATTCCCTTTCTTATGATATTATTCTTTAGATTTATGCTATTGCAGTACTATTTACATGATATCGGGGTCAAAAAGTATTTTGACCCTGGTATCATTTGCACATTAGTATATATAAGCATTATAATTTCCTGAACACCCTCATGTCAACCATATCTAAGACAACTGATACGAAAAATTTATTTTTTCCTCTCATCCTCATTTACTCATACAGCTTTCTCTTATCGATGACTCTCACGGCTTTGCCTTCGCTTCGGGTGATACTCTTTGGTTCAACCACTTTAACATTCACTTTAATGCCTAACATAGATTTCAATCCAGACACAATCTTAGCCTCTCTGGAAGCAATACTCATGCTATTGTCTGCCGCCATCTCCGGTGTCATTTCTACCTGTACTTCGATAGTATCATTGTTTCCAATACGGTCAACAACAATCTGATAATTTGCCGGATATCCCTGATTTAGGAGTACTGCCTCAATCTGGGATGGCCATACATTGACTCCCTTAACTACCATCATATCATCGCTTCGTCCCTTTGGTTTTACCATACGGATATGTGTACGACCACAAGAACATGGTTTTCTAGTCAGCTTGCAGAGATCGCGAGTGCGATAACGGAGTAAGGGGAACGCTTTCTTAGTAATACAGGTAAACACCAACTCACCAACTTCTCCCTCTGGCAGTACTTCTCCTGTCTTCGGATCAATAATTTCCGGAATAAAATGGTCTTCTTGAATATGCATACCAGCCTGCTCCTCACATTCAAAAGAGACACCAGGTCCAGAAATTTCCGTCAAACCATAAATATCATATGCCTTAATGCCTAAGGATTCCTCGATATTGCGGCGCATCTGCTCAGTCCATGGCTCCGCACCAAAAATTCCAGCTTTCAGCTTAATTTTATCTTTTAGACCTTTTTCATGAATCACCTCACCTAAGTTTGCTGCGTAGGATGGTGTACAGCAAAGAATAGTAGAACCCAAATCAGTCATAAACTGCAGCTGTCTCTCTGTATTTCCTGCAGACATTGGAAGAGTCAGGCATCCCACTTTGTGAGAACCGCCATTTAAACCAGGACCGCCCGTAAACAATCCATAACCATAACTGACTTGACAGACATCCTCCTTGGTACCGCCGGCTGCCACAATCGCTCTTGCACAGCATTCTTCCCATACATTGACATCGTCCTGTGTGTAGAATGCCACAACTCTTCTTCCTGTAGTACCGCTAGTGGACTGAATACGTACACACTCAGAAAGCGGCACACCCAGTAATCCATACGGATACTGATCTCTCAAATCATCCTTAGTAATGAATGGGAGCTTATGTAAATCTTCAATTCCGTGGATATCCTCTGGATGGACGCCCGCCTCATTCATACGATTGCGATAAAATTCTACATGATCATACACATACTGTACCTGGCTAACCAATCGTTCACTCTGCAATGCCTGCAGCTTCTCCACTGGCATTGTCTCAATTTCTGGCTGAAAATAGTTTTTCATAATTTAAACTTCTCCTCTTTTTTATCATTTGGCCAACATCGTCGGCATAAATTTTAAATATGTTCCCCGCGTCCCAACAAAAACGCCTTTTGATTTAAAGCGGCAAATTTTGGCGGCACACATTCCGTGATTGCCTTCTGCCATCGCTCAACAGAAATATCAAAATACTTAGACAATCGTCCCATCAATACGATGTTGACTGCCTTAGAAGAACCAGCCTCCTCTGCCAAAGACAGACAGTCCATGGCATCAACCGCAATTCCCAGTGCTTCCATTTTTTCAATCAAGTTCTGAGGATAGATTGCCATCCCGGTGATAACTGGCATCGGATCTATTTCCTGTGTGTTGACTACAATTCTGCCATTTGGTTTTAAATACTCAATATAACGGGCAGCCTCCAATTTTTCAAAGGAAACAATAAAATCTGCCTGTCCCTTATCAATAATTGGTGAGTACACCTTATCCCCAAAGCGTACATAAGTTACTACACTTCCCCCGCGCTGGCTCATTCCATGCACTTCAGAAACCTTTACATCATACCCTTCAGTCAGGAGCAAATGTCCCAACAGCTTACTCGCTAAGAGGGAGCCCTGTCCTCCCACACCTACAATCATAATATTCTTTGTCATTTGTCTGTACCTCCTGCCTGTAACGCATCAAACTTGCATAGTTGCTGGCAGACACCACAACCTACACACAGAGTAGTATCAATAACAGCCTTTTTATTTTTGATACTAATAGCGGGACATCCCAAACGCATACAGGATTTACAGCCAATACACTTCTCAGATGCTACTTTAAGTGGTGGATTATGCTTGACATACTTTAAGAGAACACATGGACGTCTGCTGATAATAACCGATGGCTCTTCAGCCGCCAATTCTTCCTTTAAAACAGTATTACATTCTGTCAAATCATACGGGTCAACCACTCGCACACGCTGAAATCCCATAGCACGGCACAATGCCTCCAAATCAATCTTACCTGCCGGGTCACCTTTAATGTTATAACCGGTAGTTGGATTCTGCTGATGCCCTGTCATACCAGTAATCGAGTTGTCTAAAATAATAACCGTAGAGTTACTCTGATTGTATGCGATGTTTGCAAGTCCAGTCATACCCGAATGCATGAAAGTGGAATCACCAATGACAGCTACGGTCTTTTTCTCACTCTCCTCACCCAAAGCCTTGTTAAATCCATGAATAGCACTGATGGAAGCGCCCATACAAAGAGTCATATCCATGGCACTCAACGGAGCTACAGCGCCCAATGTATAGCATCCAATATCGCCAAGAACGGTACATTTATTGCGAGACAATGTATAAAACAATCCTCTGTGAGGACATCCAGCACACATGACTGGAGGTCTTCCTGGCAGCGGTTCGCCAAGACTCTTTACTTCCGGCAGCTCCAATCCTAATTTTTCTGCAATCAGGTTTTGAGAAAATTCACCCGTAATTGGCAGTATGTCTTTTCCTGATACCTCTAAGCCTAGCTGCTTGCAGTGGTTTTCAATAATCGGGTCTAATTCTTCAATAATCACCAATTTTTCTACTTTTGCAGCGAAGTCAAGAATCAATTTTTCTGGAAGTGGATTCACCATACCCAACTTCAAAATACTTGCACGTTCGCCAAAAACTTCCTTTGCATACTGATAACTGGTAGAGGAGGTAATAATACCCAGTTTGGTATCGCCCATCTCTACACGGTTGAAGATGCAGTGATCCGCATATTCAACTAATTTTCTGGTGCGCTCCTCCACAAATGGATGGCGGCGAATAGCATTACCTGGCATCATAACATATTTTGCAATATTTTTCTTGTACGGAATCGTATCCGGAAGAATGCGCTCTCCCATATCCACAATACTCTGAGAATGAGCTACTCTCGTACACATTTTGATAATAACAGGTGTGTCAAATCTCTCAGAAAGTTCGTAGGCTTCCTTTGTAAACTCCAATGCCTCACCCGAATCCGATGGCTCCAGCATAGGAATCTTTGATGCGATCGCATGGTGACGGGAATCCTGCTCATTTTGAGAGGAATGCATTCCTGGATCATCTGCCACACAGATAATCATCCCCCCTGTGACACCAGTATACGATGCAGTAAACAACGGGTCTGCTGCTACATTTAAACCCACATGCTTCATACCGCAAAAACTTCTCTTGCCTGCTAAGGAAGCGCCAAAAGCCACTTCCATGGCCACTTTCTCATTTGGTGCCCACTCGCAATAAATCTCGTCGTACTTAGCAGCCTCCTCAGTCACTTCTGTGCTTGGGGTGCCTGGATAGCTTGATACAATGCTGCATCCTGCCTCATACAGACCTCGTGCCAGGGCTTTATTGCCCAACATTAATTGCTTCATAGAAATTTAATCCTTTCGTTTTTTATAATTCAGTTGATGTATCATCAACTGATTCTGTTTGTGCAGCTTGAGAAATATTTTCCTCCTGCTCCTCCATGCGTTCCAGTATTTCCCCTAGACGACCGGTACCATAATTCAACATTCGATTAACACGACTGATGGTAGCAGAGCTGGCGTTCGTCTTTTCTTTGATTTCAGTATAAACTTTATTATGCTTAAGCATCCTGGCCACCTCAAATCGCTGTTCCATCGAATGTAACTCCGTCATCGCGCAGATATCCTCAAAAAATTCGATGCATTCTTCTAAATTTTTCAGTTCTAAAATAGCTTTATACATATCTATTTTTCGTTCCTTTGGAGTATTTCGATTCACTATTCTTACCTCTTTTCGCACAAATATGTTTCATTATATCATCTTTTTTTCTATTCGTAAACAAAATTCTTTAGCGAATCAAAGCAAAAAAGTGGAGGCTTCTTTCTGCCTCCACTTCTCTCATCTTATGATGTTAAAATCAAAAGATATTTTGACTTTTTAATCCTGGTATCATCTTATCTTACTGAATTGAAATCATCTTGCGCTCTGGCACTTGTTTCGCCTGTGGCTTTGCAACGGTCAAAGTCAATACACCATCATTGAATGCAGCCTGAATATCCTCCTGCTTTACATTGTCGCCTAGGTAAAAGCTTCTCTTTACGCTGCCGCTATAACGCTCTCTTCTAAGGAACTTGCCTTTCTCATTCTTCTCCTCACTTGTCTCGTTATGAGTAGCTGCAATTGTCAAATATCCATCCTTCAATTCAGCCTGCAAGTCTTCTTTCTTATATCCAGGCAGCTCAATATCAAGCATATACTGATCATCCTTCTCACGAATATCGGTGCGCATCAGATTTGCTGTGCTGGCTGATGGGGATTTAAAAAAGCTATCATCAAACATATCATCAAATAAATTATCAAACA
This sequence comes from Lachnospiraceae bacterium, assembly GCA_051879015.1. GTDB lineage: Bacteria > Bacillota > Clostridia > Lachnospirales > Lachnospiraceae > JBJELF01. Next base: position 3,186 of record JBJELF010000021.1, on the reverse strand, counting down.
AATTATAAGTTCTTAACATAATCACTACCTCCAAACAATTTCAATTTAAGCACCTCATTATCGTGCTCATAAAAGGACTCCTTAACCTGTCCAATATCAGGTAACGTGGAATCAATGTATTATCTTTCAAATGAATAAATGGGGAGCAATTGTCTTATCTGTTTTACTTGCTCTACCTGCTTCATTTGTTATATTATTTATAACACAATTTGTTAGCACTGTCAATAGGTGAGTGCTAATTTTCTTGTGAAGTTTCTGTGAACTTATGACAAAAAAATGGGCATACACTCTTGTGTATGCCCACAGATCATCTCTCAACAGATATCCCGTTTATTCTCCAATTGTCAAACTATATATACTTTCATTTACACCATAATCACCAAAAAATACCTTTTCACCCCAATATCATGAGCTTTTTTCACACTATCTTGTCTTTACCATGTCAGCATGCAGCTTTTCCAACTTCTGCTCTGCATCCTCCAAAGAAGTTCCCTTTACACCAAAGTAAAATTTAATTTTAGGTTCGGTGCCAGATGGACGTACACAGCACCATGCATTGTCTTCCAATTCATAGTACAGTACATTGGAGGTTGGCAATCCTGTCGCAGTCTTCTCTCCCGTCATGAAATCGATACGCTCATCTAACTTATAATCGCGCACTGCCAATACCTTTAAACCACCCAACTCCTTTGGCGGATTCTGACGAAAATCTGCCATAATAGCCTGAATCTTGGCAGCTCCCTCCACACCTTTGAGAGCAATCGTAGCCAAACCTTCCTTATAATATCCATAGGTTTCATACATATCCAGCATGGCATCCCACAGCGTTTTGCCCTGCAGCTTATAGTAAGCAGCCACCTCACTCAAAAGCATCACAGCCACTGGCGCATCCTTATCTCTTGCGTAGCTTCCTGCCAGACAGCCATAGCTTTCCTCCAAACCAAACACATAATTGTAGGTTTGATTCTGCTCAAACAGCTTAATCTGCTCTCCAATATACTTGAATCCAGTCAGCACCTCAATCAAGGCAGTATCGTAGGCTTTGGCAATTGCCTTTGCCATGTCGGTGGTAACAATAGTCTCCACCAATGCGGGATTGGGCGGCATAGTACCCGTCTTTCTGCGCTCACGCAAGATATACTCGGCAATCAACATACCAGACATATTGCCTGTAAAGCTGATGTATTCGCCAGTCTTGGTATCTTTTGCGTATACACCTAAACGGTCTGCATCAGGGTCAGTGGCCAGAATAATATCCGCATCTACCTTTTTTGCCAATTTTAAAGCCAACTCCCAGGCTTTTGCATCCTCCGGATTTGGATAAGCTACCGTTGGGAAGGTACCATCTGGTGTTTTCTGCTCTTCAACCACATAAACCTGAGTAAAGCCTAACTCACGCAGCACACGGCGTACTGGAATGTTTCCGGTACCATGAAGAGGAGTGTAGACAATCTTAATATCAGAGGCAACCTGTTGGATTAATTCTGGATGGATACTCTGCTTCTTTAACTGTGCAATGTACTTATCGTCAAAGTCCGTTCCAATAATCTGGAATAAGGCTGCTACACGTGCTTCGTCTTCGCTCATAGTCTTTACCATGGAAAATTCTGTGACTTTTGCTACCTCTGCCAAGATATTTTTGTCATGAGGCGGAGTAATCTGTGCGCCATCCTCCCAATAAACCTTATATCCATTGTACTCTCTTGGATTGTGACTGGCAGTAATGACAATACCAGAAATACAGTGAAGTTCTTTCACAGCAAAGGAAAGCTCTGGCGTTGGGCGAAGGCTCTCAAACAAATAAGTCTTTATGCCGTTAGCATTGAGACAAAGTGCTGCCTCCACTGCAAATTCACGTGACATCATACGAGAATCATGAGCGATAGCTACACCTTTTTGCTGTCCCCCCTGGGCAATAATATAATTGGCTAATCCCTGAGTTGCCTGACGCACAGTATAGATATTCATACGATTAGTACCTGCCCCAATAACACCACGCAGACCACCCGTACCGAACTCCAGCTGACGATAAAAACGATCCTCAATTTCCTTCTCGTTTCCCTCCAAGGCAAGCAGTTCCTGTCTGGTAGCCTCATCAAAATAAGAATCCGTGCACCAAGTTTGATAAACGTCTCTGTAACTCATACCTATTTCCTTTCTTTTAATTAATTTTAATTTATTTAAAGTTTTTTTAACTTTCAATTCAACTTAATTATAACATGTTACAGCACTTTTGCAACAATTTTTTCATTAAAATATCTTTTAACCCCAACATCATATTAGCGAATGAATTACAAAAAAGCAACATCCCCTACAAAGAGAATGCTGCCTTTTTCATTTAAATTTTCACATCAATTTTTGCACAGACTGAAAAATTTCTTCGAACTCCTCACGTCCTAACTTTTCTTTCTGAATCAGTGCCTCCGCACATTTATGCAGAACCTGCTCATGCTCTGTTAAAATCTTCATAGCCTTTGCGTAGCAGGTATCAATAATTGATTTCACCTCATCATCAATTGCTGTCGCACTGGTCTGAGAACAATTCTCTTCGTCATAGTGAATCATACCCAATTTCTTGGACATACCGTAATCCATCACCATCGCTTTTGCCATATCCGTCGCCTGTTGGATATCCTGAGAAGCGCCCGTTGTCACATCTCCAAAAATCAGCTCCTCAGCAGCGCGGCCACCCATACTCACAATAATATGCTGAAGCATTTTGCCTTTGGTACTAAACATATTGTCCTTACCAGGCAGGGGCATTGTGTATCCAGCGGCTCCCATACCAGTTGGAATAATAGAAATCGTGTGAACAGGGTCCATATCCGGCAATACATGAAACAAAATCGCATGACCAGCTTCATGGTAAGCAGTAATGCGTTTTTCCTTGTCAGATATGACTCTGGATTTTTTCTCCGCACCGATGCCGACCTTAATAAAGGCAGCCTCGATATCTTCCTGATTGATAAATGGGCGCTTCATGCGAGCTGCACGAATAGCAGCCTCATTCATCAAATTTTCCAAATCTGCACCGGAAAAACCAGCTGTGGTCTGAGCCACTTTCTCTAAATCAACATCCTCTGCTAATGGCTTTTTCTTTACATGGACACGTAAAATCTCCTCACGTCCTCTGACATCTGGCTTGCCTACGCCCACTTTACGGTCAAAGCGACCTGGACGCAGTAT
>JBJELF010000020.1:0-29850 GCA_051879015.1 Lachnospiraceae bacterium | reverse complement strand
ATTTCTCAGAGCTGGGTAAAGGTAGAAAATGAATTAGCAGAATATTTGCCAGATCATTCGGAGGCCAGGCAAGGTCTTGATGTGATGGAGGATCAGTTTATAACTTATGGAAGTGCTCGCATTATGGTAGCCAATATTACATTGATGCAGGCTGAGGAACTGCATGATGAAATTTCGGACATTGAGGGCGTTCAAAGTGTTACATTTGATGAAGATGAGAATTATAAGCAGGTATCTGCATTATATACGATTACTTTTGAGTATGCGGATACCGATGAACAGTGTTTGGATGCGTTAGACCGAGTAGAAGAGCTAGTGTCGAATCGAGATTATTATATATCCACAGAATTAGGCGATCAAGAGGCTGAGATTCTGGACAGTGAGGTTAGTGTGATTATGGTGTGGGTGGCTGTAATTGTCATAGCCGTACTTTGCTTTACATCTCAGACATGGGCTGAGGTGCCAGTGCTGCTTCTGACTTTTGTTACCGCCATGATTTTGAATTTGGGCAGTAATTTCTTGCTTGGTACCATTTCCTTTGTATCCAACTCCGTAACGAGTATTTTGCAGTTAGCGTTATCTCTGGATTATGCAGTCATTTTGTGCAATCGTTTTAAGGAGGAACACAAGACCCTGCCTCTGAGGGAGGCAGTTATTGTGGCCTTGAGCAAAGGTATTCCAGAAATCGGGGCCAGCAGCTTAACGACCATTGGCGGATTGGTGGCTATGATGTTCATGCAGTTTAAGATTGGTCCAGATATGGCCATCTGTCTGATTAAAGCGATTTTGTATGCGCTGTTGTCAGTATTTATTGTCATGCCAGGGCTTTTGATGTTGTTTGGTCCGCTTATGGAGAAAACGGCACATCGCAGCTTTATTCCTAAAATTCCTTTTGTTGGAAAATTTGCTTATGCTACCAGATTTATCATACCGCCGCTATTTATTGTGGTATTGGTATTGGCGTTCAATCTTTCTGGTAATTGTCCTTATGCTTACGGTTACAGTATTTTGGATACTCCAAAACTGAATGAGACGCAGATTGCGGAGAATATGATTGAAGATACCTTTGGAGCGGATAATTATGTAGCTCTTGTAATGCCAGGAGGAGATTACGATGCGGAAAGAAGATTGTTGGAGGAACTAGATACATTTGATGAAGTAGATTACACGATGGGGCTTTCTAATGTGGAAGCTATGGATGGATATATGCTGGCTGATAGACTCACGCCGAGACAGTTTGCAGAGCTTACGGATTTGGACTATGAGGTGGCTCAGATGGTGTATGCGGCTTATGCAGCTAAAAACGAGGATTACGGTGAGATTGTGGGCAGCCTCTCTACTTATAGTATTCCACTGATTGATATTCTGTTGTTTGCTTGCGACCAGATTGACTCCGGTCTTGTTGCGCTGGAAGATGAGCAGGCGGATTTGTTGAATGAAGCAAAGACGATGATGGAAAGTGCCAAGAAGCAGCTGCAGGGTGATGAATACAATCGTATTCTGGTGTATCTGAATCTGCCGGTAAGCGGCGATGAGACCTATGCTTTTTTGGATACTCTGCGAAATACAGCGCGAGATTATTATCCGGATGGAAATATTTATGTTGTAGGTGAGTCCACCACCGAATATGATTTCCAGAAATCCTTTGAAACAGATAATTTGGTTGTAACGATTGTTTCAATCTTGATTGTCCTGGTGGTTCTGCTGTTTACTTTTAAGTCAGCGGGTATGCCATTGCTGTTGATTTTAGTAATTCAGGGTGCCATTTGGATTAATTTTTCTATTCCGACTATAACTGATAAATATATATTCTTTATGAGTTATCTGGTAGTTAGTTCCATTCAGATGGGTGCTAACATTGACTATGCAATTGTGATTGCCAGTCGGTTTAACGAGCTGAAACATGAGATGGATCACCGTCAGGCAATTATTGAAACAATGAATTTTGCCTTCCCTACTATTATCACTTCCGGCACAGTGCTGTCCATGGCAGGTATCTTGGTAGGTCAGATGACTTCTGACGCTGCTATTGTAGGTATCGGTAGTATTGGTCGAGGTACGATTATATCGGTTATCCTGGTTATGTTTGTCCTGCCGCAGATTTTGTTGTTAGGCAGCAAAATCGTCGATAAGACCTCATTCTCCATGCCGGTGAAGGAGCAGTCTGCCAGCGCCAGCGGACAAATTCGAATTGAAGGTGTGGTTCGCGGCGAAGTTCGCGGAACCATCAACGGATTCATGCGCGCTACTGTGGATGGCGATGTGAATTTGAATGTAATTTCCGGCTCAGTGGCCGAGGAAGGAGCGGAAGATGAAAAGGACAAAATTTAACAGAATGATTGCATTGCTTTTCATGATTGTACTGCTGAATTCTTTGCTCCTCTCGCTGACTTCTACTGTGTTTGCGGAAGAGGAGTCTGAAACGATATACATAGAAACGGTAGAGGACTTTATGGAATTGGCACAGCACTGTACGTTGGATACCTGGTCTCAGGGAAAAACGGTTGTGCTGCAGACAGATATTTCTCTGGCAGATGCAGAACTTTCAACAATTCCAATTTTTGGCGGTGTGTTTGATGGAAATGGTCACACAATCAGTGGTCTTGAAATTACGCAAAGTATGACACCTGCGGGACTGTTTGGTATCTTGTTGGAAACTGCAGTAGTGAAAAATTTAAAAGTCAGCGGTTCCTCCATCTCTGCTAAAAACGGAGGAAATGTAGGAGGTATTGTTGGCGAAAATTATGGTATGGTGGTTGATTGTTCTTTTTCGGGCAATGTATTGGGAGATACCAATGTTGGCGGTATCGTTGGTATTAATACAATAAGCGGTCAAGTCATTCAATGTAATGCCAATGGATCGGTCAGCGGTAATAAAATGACTGGAGGTATTACAGGATACAATCTGGGAATTGTTGGAGAGTGTCAAAATAATGCCTATGTGAATACCTCTAGTGTTGACACGACAATTAGTCCGGAAGACATCGATATTGATTTTTCAATGGATGTTTCAAAATTGTATTCCATGGACACCAGCACATCCGCATCCGATACAGGCGGCATTGCGGGCTACTCTTCTGGAATTGTTTCAAATTGTACGAACAATGCGCCGATAGGATATCCTCATATTGGCTATAATGTTGGTGGAATTATTGGTCGTAACTGCGGATATATTCATAGCTGTGAAAATAATAAGAATGTTTTTGGCCGTAAGGATGTGGGCGGTATTGTGGGACAAATGGAACCCTATATCGCGCAGAATATAACAGAAAGTACACTTGCCAAGCTGGAACAGCAGTTGAACGAACTGAATGTTATGCTGGACACTGTTCTGAATGATGCAAATGGAGGGGTTGGAACTGTCACCGCTAGATTAAATAGAATTGCAGATTATATGGACAGCGCTGCAGGTGCTGCCAGTGATATTCGGACATATGGTGCTGTTACCAGTACCGTTACGGGCAGTGGTGAAGCCGATAGCAGTGCCAGTGCTACAATTACGCCGCCTCAAGTGGAAGTGGAAGGTGGCGGAGGAACTGCTGGCGGCGCGGGCGCGGTAATTACGCCGGGCGGAGGCGTTGCCGGAGGTGGTGTTGTATCTGGAGGTGAAATTCAAGGTGGTTTGACTGAGAGCAGTGCAGAAGGAGAAAGTCAAGCTTCTGCAAGTGGAAATATTAGTGCATCCACGCAAATTACCATGACAACCTCGTTAAGTGGTTTATCCTCTGCAATTTACGGAATGTCTGGACAAATACGGCTGCTGAATGGTGAAATCGCTGGTACTTCTGGCACGCTGACTGAAGATATGAAAGCAATTCAGAAGCAGATTAATACAATTTCTGATACTGCTTTAGAATTATTTCAAGGAGATGGCGAGGGAGATATTCTGGTTGACAGCTCCGAAATAGATATTGAGCTGATTACTTTGGGAAAGGCGTCTGACTGTAAAAACTATGGCAGTGTGAATGGCGATATTAATGTCGGAGGTATTGCGGGAGCTATGGCAATGGAATATGAGCTGGACCCGGAAGATGACATTTCTTTCAATCTGGATGGAACACAGCGCAGAAAGCTGGAGCTCAAAGCAATTATTCAGGAATGTGTCAATACAGGAAAAGTGATTGCCAAGCGCAGTTATGCAGGTGGTATCTGCGGGCGAATGGATTTAGGATTGATTGCTCAATCAGAAGGATATGGAAACGTAATTAGCGAAAATGGAAACTATGTGGGCGGCATTGCTGGCTTGACTTCTTCTATCATTCGTCAATGTTTTGCAAAGTGTACTCTTTCTGGAGAAAAGTATATAGGTGGAATTGTCGGATCGGGCGTTGCAGAAAATTTGACTGGCGATGCCAGTACTGTGGCGGGATGCTATAGTATGGTAAGTATCGAAGCATATAAGGAATTTGCTGGTGCAATTTCCGGTGTCAATACAGGAAATTTTGTGGAGAACTACTTCATTTCGGATACATTGACTGGTATTAATGGAAGAAGCTATAGCGGCAAAGCAGAACCGATTGCTTATGAGGACCTTTTGAAAACGGAAGAAACAACCGAAGAATCGGCTTCTGCTTTGGAAATCCCAGAGGCCTTCTTGCAGTTTACCTTAACGTTTGTTGTGGATGAGGAAACAATCAAAACAGTTCCTTTTGAATATGGAGAATCCTTTGATGAAACGGTATATCCTGAAATTTCCGCAAAGGATGGATATTATGTCCATTGGGACAAGACAGAGCTTCAGAATCTCAACTTTGATACGGTAATTACTGCAAGTTATACGCCATATGTTTCTGCACTGTCAAATACAGAAACGCGAACCGATGGCCGTCCAATTTTTTTCATTGAAGGTCAGTTTGATGATGAAGCGAATGCAGCTGTAACAGTAGTTCCAAATACACCAGACAATTTTGATAATCTTGTGGAAAATTGGAAGGACTTTCTAGGAAAGAGTTTTTCTGACATGAAAGTGAGCTGTGAAATTGTGGAACAATGGAAGATATCAATTCCAGATGATGGGCAGGAAACACATACCATCCGTTATCTTTCTCCTAATGCGAATCCGGATAATCTGGACATCTATGTAAAGGAGGCAAATAGCTGGAAGGAAGTGAATACGGAAATGATTGGAAGTTACCTGACATTTGATGTCCAAAGTTCGGATATAGAAATTGCGGTAATCAGGACTACCAATGTATGGTGGATATGGCTTCTTGGAGGTATTGTGCTTCTGATTCTTGCATTGCTGCTTCTGCGGTTCATTCGAAAAATTGTTAAGTCGAAAAAGTGGACTGACAAAAAAGCATCCAATGAAAACAAGGATACAAAAACAGAAGAAACAGAGGATAAGCCTGAGGCATCTTACGCTGCACCAAAAAAGAAAAAACGTTGGCTGATGCCTCTGATGATTGTATTGGCATTCTTTGTAGGAATCGGAGGGACAGCGGCTTTCTTCCTTCTTCCAGATTTAATGAATGGAGTGAAAGCCTATGACCTTTTGAAAAAGTATTCGGAGAAGCAGGAATTGTCCATGGAGTTGACTGTCAATGCGCAAATTGATTCCCAAAACTGTGATTTTACAGCGCTAGTAGAGCGAACAAATGTGGAGGGACATCAGGTTACCGTTATTTCTCAGGATAAAAGAAAGCTTTACTATTGTGATGGAGTTGTTTTCCTTGAGAATGGAACTGCCTATCAAGTAAGTGAGTCCTTCCCGGATTATCTGCAGCTTTTGGACCAGGCAATAACACTGTACCAGCATGTAGATATTGAGGAGAAAGATGGGACTTATACGATTACAGCGGAGAGAGAAGATGCCAGAGCGATTCTTGAATTATTGATTCCATCGGTTGATGAACTGCTGGCAGACACATACTCTGTTCAGGTGGAACTGTTGACGGAAGAAGGTGAAGTATCAGAACTTCATTTTTCTGGGAACGGAATATTGAATACTCCTGAAAAAATACCTTTTGATGTTTCGGCAGTACTCAGTCTCAATCCTGAAAATCAGAATCAGATTACCATTCCTGAGCCAGTAAGGGATACTATTATTAGTGGTGAATATGAAACAGCAGGAACTTTGACGGACGATTTCATCCGTATATTAAATGCTTGGCAGACCTTGAATCGAGATGAGTTTATTCATTCCAGTCTCCTGCTGAAAGCGGATTGCGGTCCTGTTACATTAAATGACCACTTGGATTATTACCGCTGGAATGATAATGGAATGCAGATTAGCTCTATTCAGAAAAATGGCTATGCACTTTATTTTACAGACACAACAATCTGTAATCAGAATGGTAAGATTATACTGGCTGCGGATGCAGCTAATATTGAAGCCGCAAAGCTTCTTGATATTGCGTACGAAGCTTGTTTGAACGCAACTTTGGAGTGTAGGGAAGAGAATGGGCAATATATTTATAGTCTTTCACTGGATGAAGAAGGCATGAAAACTGTGGTTTATGCCATTGCGCCAGAGGCAGAGAAAATGGATATTACATTTGACAGCGGAAGTATTCAGGTGGTAGTCGGAGACGATCAAATTCAGAGTGTGAATATTAGCTGCGGAGGTAATGTTCAAATTGTACTCTCCAGTGCAGATGTCGTGTTTGAGGCAAAAATGGAGTTTAAGCAAGATGTTGTTCCAACGGAACTGCCAGAGGCTGTAAAAAAGACGTTAGAGGAATAAAAATTTACAAAAAAGGCTCTTCAATCAAAGAGCCTTTTTTCAGTTAAATCGGCTATGATGGTGTCTACATAATTTTTATTAAGGAAGTAAAGACTTGAACTAGTTCCTCACGCGGAATTGGTTTGTCCTGCACTATCCACCATTTGATTGTATAAATCAGTGCCCCGGTAATCAGTGTTGCCAGTAATCCTGGTTTCGTGGGAAGAATGGCACCGTTTTTGGCGTCTTCGCGTAAGTGACTGCGGATATCGAATTCGATTTCATTTGATAAAATATCAAAAAGCATTTCAGAGCTATTGCTTTTTAACATGGATTTTATCATATCGATGTGCTGTTCCACGAATTGAAGGGAATAGTCAATCATACTTACATAAAAGGTTTGTGGTCGTTTTGTATCATATTCCAGACTGTTTTTCTGTTTGAACTGTTCCTGTAATTCTCTGATGCAAAAAGCAAATAGTTCATACTTATCGCCAAAATGCTTATAAAAAGTTGCCCTGCGGATCATTGCCCTTTCACATAATTCTCCTACGGTAATATCATCAAAATTTTTTTCATTCAACAGAGCCATAAGTGCCTCCTGCAATGCCTTATACGTTCGCTGTACTCGGAAATCTAATTTTTTTTCCATTTTTTCCTCCTTCCTTGTTTGGAAACATTTGCAATGCGTTTGTCAACTAACCTGTTTCGCAACAGGGGTTGTGCGGTTGCTGTTTTTCTAAATTTTATTATACTAATAAGCGTAACGAGTGTCAAGTATCATTTGAGTGTTACGCAATATTCAAAAAGAAAGGAAGGAAACAAATATGAGAAATTTTGACCGTATTCGAGCGCATAAACCGGAAAATATTGAAAACAGAAAGGCTCACATTGTAGGCGGCGGAATCGCAGGTCTTGCTGCAGCAGTATTTTTGATTGATGACGGCTATATGCCAGGTAAAAATGTAACTATCTATGAGCAGCTTTCTGATGTAGGCGGTTCCATGGATGGTGCAACAAACGAGCGCGGGTACACAAGCCGAGGTGAGCGAGAGCTGGAGCCTAACATGGAATGTTTGTGGTATCTGTGTGCAAAGATACCATCCGTTGATACACCTGGCCGCACGGTACTGGAAGAGACAGTAGAGGCAAATCGAGAATATAAGATTTATGCCAATAATCGTGTCCTTTATCAGCAAGGCAAGGTGTATGAGCAGATTAAAAATTTCAAGATGTCTCCAAAACTTTCTGCAAAGATGATTGAGATGATGACAGTTCCCGAGGAAGAGGTCGAGAATGTCACAATTGAAGAATTTTTTGGTGATACGGCTGAAGAACTTTATCAGTCAAGTATGTGGATTTGTTTCCATTCTATGTTGGCATTTAAGCATTATCACAGCCTGATCGAAATGAAACGATATATGATTCGTTTTGTTCATCATTTACCTGGTATTGAATATCTGCGAGGGCAGATTGAGATGCAGCATAATCAGTATGATTCTCTCATCAAGCCAATAAAAAAATGGTTGATGGAACGAGATGTGAACATTCTGACAAACTGTACTGTATATGATCTTGAAATGGATGCAGCTGCTGACATAGTAACTGCTGTCAGAGCAAAAGTAGACGGCGAAGACAAAGTGGTTTCTGTTGCAGCAGATGATGTGGTAATTGTGACGCTTGGTTCTATGACACAAAATAGCTGTATGGGCGACAATACTCACATTGCTGAAACTAACCGTGACATGAAAAATCGAGGCTTGTTCTCTTTATGGGAAAATCTCGCAAAAAAGAATGAAAAATTCGGAAATCCAGCAAAATTTATCTCTGATATCGACAAGACGAAGTGGATGAGTGTATTTCCTACAACAAAGGGATACCCTAAATTCCATCAACGTATGCGTGAAATGTTGGATAGCCGACCAGGAGGTTCTTCTGGAGCTGTTACTATTTTGGATTCCAACTGGGATATTTCTTTTGTTTTGTATGGAAAGTATTTTCCAAACCAGAGTGAAGATGAACAGATATTTTGGTTTGATGGTCTGTATGGGGAGAGAGAGGGTAATTATATTAAAAAGCCGATGGCAGAATGTACTGGTGATGAAATCATGACGGAGTTCCTCTATCATGTAGGAATGTTGGATATCAAAGATGAGGTACTTTCCCATACCTATGTGTCAACCTGTATGATGCCTTATATTACAAGCCAGTTCATGCCAAGAGCAATTAAAGACAGACCGCTGGTTCAGCCGGAAGGCTGTACAAATCTGGCTCTGATTGGTCAATATGTAGAACTGCCTGGTGATGTGGTATTCACTGTGGAAACTTCTGTTCGTACTGCTATGATGGCTGCTTACGGTTTACTGAAACTTGACCGCCCTGTGACACCGCTTTATGAGCCTCACTATGATATCCGTATATTGTCCATGTGTTTGAAGAAAATGCTGGGTACGGACACATTGAAAAAGTCCGATTTGCCACTGATCAATCCGTTTCAGATAAACAGTAAAATTGAAGAATTGTTGGGTATGATAAACAGTATTCCTGAAATTAAAGATGATGATGTAATTTATTAAAAAAGAAGAAGGATTTAATTTATGAAAGTTTATGATTTGAAGTATAATGCAAAGCCTCCTGAGGGAATTGAATATAGGAAGGCCTATATTATTGGCGGAGGAATTGCTGGGTTATCTGCAGCAGTCTACCTTGTGGATGACATCCATATGCCTGGTAAAAATATTACTATTCTGGAGGCATCAAATGAAATTGGGGGGTCTATGGATGGTGCTGGCAATGCACAGACTGGCTATCTTTGCCGCGGAGAGCGTGAACTCGAGCCTCAAATGGAGTGCCTTTGGAATATTTGTTCCAAGGTTCCTTCTCTTCGTCATCCTGGTCGGACAGTTTTGGATGATGTGTGGGATTACAATTATGAACATCCTTTGCATAATGAGTATCGTCTGGTTGTAGAAGGGAAGGCGATTCCTTGTCATGACTTTTCCATGGATGATGAATGTATGGAAGCTATGTTGAAGGTGCTTTTCTGCGATGAGAAAGAGCTGGAAGGGAAAACGATTGCCGATGTCTTTCCAGAAAGTTTTTTTCATGGAAATCTGTGGCTTACTTTCCACAATATGCTGGCTTTCAAGCAGTACCATAGTGCCATTGAAGCAAAGCGATACTTTCGACGTTTTACCCATTTCATGCCGGAAAGTGACTACGAGCATGGAATTCTGCATACTGATTTAAATGAGTATGATGCCATCGTCCTTCCTATTTTGACATGGCTCACTGAGAAGGGGGTACAATTTCGAACTGGTCTGTCGGTGAAAGAAATTTTAATGACAGATGACCATAATACAGTTACTGGTTTGCGTTATGAAGTGTCGCAAAAAGAATACATACTCAGCATTGAACCAAGGGATATGGTGTTTTTCACCAATGGCAGTATGAGTCAGAATTCTGCCTTCGGTGATAATAACACAGTTGCTCCGACTAATAGAGATAAAAAAGATCGTGGGGTATTTAGTGTCTGGGAAAGGTTGGCTGAACTTGATCCTAAGTTTGGCAGACCGGAAAAATTTATCAGCGATATTGATAAAACGAAATGGCTCAGTTTTTTTCCAACTATTACAAATTTTCCAGAATTTTATACGCGCATTGAGAAATTGTCCGGGCGCCCCATTGGAGAAAGTGGCATTATTTCCTTTCCAGAATCCAACTGGGATATTTCCTATATTCCTTACCATGCCCCCTATTTTCCGAATCAGCCGGAGAATGTGCAGGTAGGTTGGGGTTACGGCTTGTGGGGAGAACGCCCTGGCAATTATGTTAAAAAGCCAATGTGTGACTGTACTGGAAATGAAATTCTAACTGAGATGTTATACCATTTTGGTATGCTGGATCTAAAAGACGAACTTTTATCGCATACTTATGTTTCGACCTGTATGATGCCCTATATTACCAGTCAATTCATGCCACGTGAAATTACCGACCGACCCAAGGTAGTTCCAGAGGGATGCACGAATCTGGCGTTTATCGGACAGTATGTGGAAACACCGTCGGATGCAGTGTTTACAGTGGAAACTTCGTGCCGCACGGGTATGTATGCAGCCTATGCTCTGTCTGGAGTGGAGAAAAAGTCTCTGGAGGTAGCACCCACCTTCTATGATCTGCGTTATGTCATCGCCCAGATTAAGAAGATTCAGAATATCAATGGTCCTATTACAGGAAAAAATCTGCCGAAAATGAATCCTCTGAAATTTCGAGAAATGGAAAGAAAGATTCTGGCATTGGTTAATGGAATAGAAGAATATCCGAGTCTTTATCCGGGTAAGGAACCTCCTGTGTACAGAAAGTAATCGCATATTTAAAACGAGAGTGGGCCGCAGCTGTTGGCTGCGGTATCACTATTTTAGGACATATTGCATCGCTGATTGCAATGAAATTTTATGAATTAGATGATAAGAAGATGGAGCAGATTCAGGCTGCCCTGCAAAATAAATCAGGAGGAAATCGATATGGATTATACAAAAAAACCATTTTATTTAAATCAGGAGGACTTGAGTTGGGTGGAAGAGACCTTTGCCGGCATGAGCTTGGAAGAAAAGCTGAACCAAGTATTTGTAGATATGCTTTGGAATAATACTCCCAAAGAAGTAACTGCTATGCAGAATAAATATCAGTTGGGAGGTTTTCGGTACAACAATATGTCTGCAGAAAAGTTGTGGGAGCAGAATGCCGCTATTCAGGCAAGCAGTAAAATTCCGACACTGATTGCGGCTAATGTGGAGGCAGGAGGTAATGGTGCGGTATCTGGCGGCACTAAAATTGGCGAAGAAATTGCTATCGCTGCTACCGGCGATGCTCAGAATGCCTATTATCTGGGCTATTACGGATGCAAAGAGGCTGCTGCTGTGGGCTGCAACTGGACCTTTGCTCCAATTGTGGATGTGGATTTCAATTGGCGTAACTGTATTATTCCTACCCGCAGCTTTGGGCGAGATCCAGATACGGTGCTGAAAATGAGTTTGGAATATCTTCGAGGAGCTAAGGAGGCTGGTGTGGCCTGCTGTATGAAGCACTTTCCTGGCGATGGTCGCGATGAGCGTGACCAGCATTTGGTTACTACTTACAATGATTGTACCTGTGAGGAATGGGATGCCAGCTACGGAAAGATTTATCAGGGTATGATTGATGCCGGGGTGCAAAGTGTTATGGTTGGTCATATTGCTCTGCCTGCCTACAGTCGTTTCCTACGCCCTGAAATAAAAGACGAAGAGATTATGCCTGCTACCGTGGCTCCTGAGTTGCTGCAAGATTTACTGCGAAAGAAATTAGGTTTTAATGGGCTGATTGTTACCGATGCCACTCATATGGTAGGTATTACCGGCCGAATGCGCCGCCACGATTTTATTCCTCAGATGCTCATGAGTGGCTGTGACATGATTTTGTATTATCGAGATCATGATGAAGATATTGATTATCTCAAGGAGGCTTTATCCGATGGCAGACTGAGTATGGAGCGGCTGGATGAAGCAGTTCATACAGTATTGGCTTTCAAGGCTTCTTTAGGGATGCATCGAAAGAAAGCTGACGGGACGTTGATTCCTCCGAAAGAAGGGCTTGCCATCATCGGATGCAAGGAGCATAAGCAGAAAGCAGCAGAAATCATTGACCAGTCCATTACTCTGGTAAAAAATAGCAAAAATCAGCTTCCTTGGTCTCCTGAGACTCACAAGAGAATCATTATCTACACGGCGGAGGATACCAGCCTTCAATCTAAGCTGAAAAACCGAAAGAATCCAATTAGCGGTCTGTTGGCGGAAGAACTGCGCGCTCAAGGCTTTGAACCTACCGTTTATAAGCTTAAGCCGCTGAAATATCTTAGTCCCAAGGGGGTCAATGGAAAGAAATTTCTGGCAGCCATGTCCGTGAAGCGGTTTACCAGCGAGTATGACGCAGCCATTGTGCTCATGAATATTGCCCCATTCTCTGTCACGAACGGCAGAAACATCCAATGGCAGATTCCTATGGGACCGGAAATTCCCTGGTACGCTTCAGAGGTTCCCACGGCAGCTATCTCCGTGGCTTATCCTTTTCACCTAATAGATCTTGCAATGGTGCCCACCTATATCAATACCTATAATGGCAGTCGTGAGGCTTTGCGCCAAACTGTGGCCAAGCTGATGGGCAAGTCGGAATTCAAGGGTGTTAGCCCTGTAGATGCATTTTGTAATCGATGGGACACCAGACTGTGAGGTGTATGAGGCAATTTGTAGTTTTCAGGGGGATAAAATATTATTATATTGCAGTGAACTACCTATCAGATAAAACAAATGGGATTTCCGAGAAGTAAAATAACCGCCAGTACAGATATTTGGGATATCAATACTGGCGGTTATTTTATTGAATTCTTTTATAATTTTTCCAAAAATCAATAGTTTCTTGTAAATCAGCTTCACTCTCAAATAAATCTAATATTTTTGCTGCTTCAATAGCAAAATCGACATATGCATTTGCTCTGGCTGTGAGTATATTTCCATCGAACACGCAGTCTTCCTCTGTAGAGTGAGTGGAACGAATGTGATTTAGTATCCCTGCTTTATCCAATATATCAACGCCTGCGCAGATTCCTGCGATAAAAATGTCTTGTTCATGCAGCTTTGCAATCATTTTCAGAACAGCAGGAGTATCGATGTTTTTCACGTTTCCTCCAGGCAGGATAAAGCTTCGGATATTAGAAAAATCAATATCTCTTATAGACATGTCAACTTTTATCGAATATCCCTCCATAGAGTAAATTTCATTTCCTTCAATAGAGCAAAACACGACTTCTTGATTTGTAAAATTTAAAAAATAATTTAGAATCACAATTTCATAGATGCAGCAATGATCATACAACAAAATAATATTCTTCATTTCTTTGATCTCTCCTCGATTATATGATATTTAGGTCAACAAGACATTTTGCCCCTGGTATTATATAATTATAAACGATATTTTTCTATTATGGTAGATAGGAAATGCAGAAAAATGTGTCAATTTTATAGGTAGTGTTTTAAATTCAGCGCGAAGAAATTGATATATTTTCCACATTTATTTGAAATTATACTAGAAAATAAAATCGTATATTTGCCGTGAAGAAATCCATAAATATAATTGTAAAATAGAAAATGTAATGGTATAATACGAAAGATTTGGAGTAACAAAAGAGAAAGAATAGAATTTTGAATTAGTAAAAAGCTTGGGAGGACAAAGTAGTGAAAAGAGAAAGTTTTGGCTCTCGCATTGGGTTTATTTTGGTCAGTGCGGGATGTGCGATTGGAATTGGAAATGTGTGGCGCTTTCCTTATGTAGTGGGAGAAAATGGCGGCAGTGTGTTTGTGCTGTTTTATTTGATTTTCTTATTGTGTATGGGAGTCCCTGTGCTGACTATGGAATTGGCGGTGGGCCGTGCTGGCAAACATAGTGCAATCAAGGCTTATCAAGTGCTGGAACCAAAAGGAAGTCATTGGCATATTCATGGCGTTTTCTGTCTGATTGGTTGTTATTTGTTGATGATGTATTACACCACTGTTGCTGGATGGATGCTAGGGTATTTCTGTAAATTTGTGTCAGGTACGTTTCAGGGAATGGATGCGGCTGCGGTGAGTACGGTTTTTCAGGATTTATTGAATTCTCCAGGTGAAATGCTTTTATGGATGATTATTATGGTTTTGGCGGGCTTTTTTGTACTTAGTTTTGGTCTGCAGAAAGGTCTCGAGCGCATTACCAAAATCATGATGAGTGCGCTGTTGGTATTAATTCTTCTTTTGGCTATCCATTCGTTGACACTCGATGGTGCGGGTGCAGGATTAGCCTTTTATCTAATGCCAGACTGGAGCCGTGCAATGGATGTCGGGTTGGGAAATGTAATTGTGGCTGCAATGAATCAGGCATTTTTTACACTTAGCCTTGGAATTGCAGCGATGGAGATATTTGGAAGCTATATGTCGGATCAATACACGTTATTGGGTGAGTCTGTGCGTATCTGTTCGCTGGATACCTTCGTGGCAATTTTGAGTGGTTTGATCATTTTTCCAGCATGTTTTTCTTTTGGTGTAGAACCGGATGCAGGTCCATCATTAATTTTTGTTACTTTGCCCAATGTATTTGCGAACATGGTTGCAGGCAGAGTATGGGGAATGTTATTTTTCCTTTTTATGACCTTTGCTGCTTTTTCTACGGTAATTGCAGTTTTTGAAAATCTTCTGGCAAATTGTATGGAAAACTTTGGATGGAGCCGCAAACGAGCGGTTTGGGTTAATGCTTTGTTCATCTTGATTGCAAGTGTACCTTGTATACTTGGATATAATGTTTGGAGCGATTTGCGTTTAATTGGAGGAAGAGATGTGCTGGACAGTGAGGATTTTTTGGTCAGTAATTTGTTGCTGCCGTTGGGTTCTCTGATTTATCTTCTTTTCTGTGTGACAAAATGGGGATGGGGATTTGATCATTATCTGGCAGAGGTGAATAAAGGAAGTGGTATCAAACTTCCTAAGTCGAAGTATTTAAAATGGTATTTTCAGTTTATTCTTCCGGTATTAATTTTCATTATCTTGATTCAGGGCTTAATCTAATGAGAGAAGGGGCAGCTATAAGAAGAAAAAAGTTAAAAAAATTTGCGAGATAGAGACTAAGTAGTGTCTTAATTGGTTGAAATAAACACTTTATTTTTTTGAAAAATATGGTATACTGAAAATAACGTATGGTTTGGTATCAATCGATTTATAGAGCTGTTCGGTCGGATGAACAGTCATTACACTATTTTTTAGGAGGATGGCGATATGTTGTATGGAGCATTGGAAGCTGGCGGCACCAAAATGGTTTGTGCCATTGGCGATGAGAACGGAACAATTTTTGAGCAAGTTTCTTTCCCTACTTTAACACCAGAGGAGACAATTCCTCGTTTGATTGAGTATTTTAAAGGAAAAAAGATACAGGCTTTGGGAATTGGTTGTTTTGGTCCTATTGATTTAAATAAGAAATCAAAAACTTACGGTTATATCACTACCACACCGAAGCTGGCGTGGAGAAATTATGATATAGTAGGTACTTTTGAGAAGGCGTTGGGCGTGCCAGTAGGTTTTGATACAGATGTCAATGGTTCAGCATTAGGTGAGTCTACTTGGGGATGCACCAAAGATATGGATACCAGTATTTATATCACTATTGGTACAGGAGTTGGAGTTGGAATTATTATCAACAAACAGCCTCTGCATGGTATGCTGCATCCAGAAGCAGGTCATATTTTGATCGATCGTCATCCAAGTGATTTGAATTTTAAGTGTAATTGTCCAGCACATGAAAACTGTCTGGAAGGTTTGGCAGCAGGACCTGCTATTGAGAAGAGATGGGGCAGAAAAGCGATTGAGCTGAAGGATTGTATGGAAGTGTGGGAGCTGGAGAGCTATTATATCGGACAGGCTTTGGTGAACTATATTTTAACCATTTCACCTCAAAAAATTGTGTTAGGTGGCGGCGTAATGCATCAGATGCAGCTGTTCCCAATGATTCGCGAGGAAGTAAAGAAGCAGCTGAATGGTTATCTGGACACGCCAGAGCTTAGAGATTTAGATAATTACATTGTTCCAGCATCTTTGCATGATGACCAAGGTATTATGGGTGCTATTAAGTTAGCCATGATGGCAGAAGAATAAGCCAGTATGACTTATCTTGATTTTTATCAAGACAGAGCAGAGTGTACGTAGTAATCTGTAGTTATGGGGCAAAATATCTTTTGACTCCAACATCATAAAATAGATGTTTACTGAAGGAAAACCCGAGCAAGATTTTGTCATCTTGTTCGGGTTTATGTGGCTATGCTTGTATAAGATGATGCCAGGGGCAACGGAACATAGAAATCATGAAGAGAAAAATGTTACTTATTTAGTTGGTTGGGAGCTGTGAAGCTTTTTAAAGTGCATAATCATCTCATTGGTTAGACTGATATCCTCAGCAGGAAAATCAATTTCGTCTGCGTGAAGCCAAGTACCCAGAGAGAGCTCTTCATGGTCTAAATGGATATTGTCATCACCATCTAATTCACAGAAATATCCCAGCAGCAGAGAACCACTTAGCGCCCACGGCTGACTCTTATAATAAATAATATTTTTTACTTTTACTCCCACTTCCTCCATCACTTCTCGCTGTACGGTTTCTTCTGGCGTCTCACCGATTTCGGTAAACCCTGCTATGAGTGCATAATTCTTGTATGTGCGTCCAGCATACTTAGTGAGTAAGATTTTATCTTGATTGATAACACCAACGATAACAGCGGGAGAGATTTTTGGAAAAATCATGTTGTTGCAGTAGCTGCATTTAAGCATGCGCTGTTTATGGTCATGAGTTAATGGTTGTCCGCAGCGGCCGCAGAACTGATTATCACGATACCAAGTATAAAGATGATAGGCGGTGATGGCAGCAAAGGCTTCTTCTTTGGGCTTGGCCTTTCGGAAGGAATTAACACCAATGAATTGATAGTCTGGAAGCATCGAGTGAAATTCGCTGTGTACTTTGGAATCAGCCATTTCGCCTTCAAATGTTCCCTTGATTAAATCATTTGCCTTCTGAGCAAGAAAATATTTTTTGTCATCGATGGAAAAAAGATAAATAAAATGATAGGCAGAAAGAGCATCCTCTCCTTCATTATGCTTGATTCCCTCACAAAATAATTCAAAGGAGGGATAAAAAATCTGGTCTCCTTCCTCGTTCTGTCTTGCGAGGACAGATGAACCCTCAAAGAAAAACAGTGTGTCCTGCCTTGATGGCAGCTCTTCATGATACTGATTATTCAGCTTTTTCGGAAAAATATCTTGAATCATTTCAATACTCCTTTTGTTTTCTTTTCTGTTGTTTTGTGATAAAATAGATTTACAATAAGGTAGTTGACAAAATTGCTTCCATTATAATGATAAATTAGATAAAAGTCAATTAATCTACTTTTTGGATTACAGAAATAGTGTGGATGTATTCCAATAGCTGAGGAAATGCTTTCGTAATCAAGATGATTATAAGTTGAGAATTATTGCCATCTGCTCAAATGATACTAGGATGAGGAGAAGTGTTAAAATATGAATACAACAAATGTAAATACAAATGGAACTGCAAATGCAAGGTCAAATACAAAACTGACCAATGGTGTTGTTGTCTGCATCCTTGCGATGCTCTGCTGCGCTCTGTGGGGCAGTGCCTTTCCAGCCATTAAATTAGGCTATGCAGCCTTTAATATTCCCTCGGATGCCTCTAGCAGCCAGCTTCTTTTTGCGGGTATCCGATTTACCATCGCTGGTCTGTTAGCCCTTCTATTTGGAAGTATTCTCAACAGAAAACTGTTGATTCCAAAGAAGTCCTCTTTCCCCATGATTGTCAAGCTGAGTCTGGTACAGACGGTAGCTCAGTATATTTTCTTTTATATTGGATTGGCTCATACGACGGGGGTAAAGGGATCCATCTTAATTTCTTCCAATGTCTTTCTCTCTATTTTGATTCCATCGTTGATTTTAAAACAGGAGACTTTGACCTTTAAGAAGGTGATTGGCTGCTTGATTGGATTTGCTGGTGTGGTGCTGATTAATCTCAATGGCAGTGAAATTGATATGAGTTTGAAGTGGAATGGAGAAGGATTTATCCTTATGTCTTCTCTATCTTATACGATTTCATCTATTATGGTAAAAAGTTACTCCAAATATGAAAATCCGGTGGTGCTCAGTGGCTGCCAATTTGTCATTGGCGGAATTATTTTAATGATTGTGGGAACACTACTTGGCGGAAATATTGGGACGGCCAGTACCAAAGGTATGGTAATTTTACTGTATCTTGCTTTTGTGTCAGCTTTTTCTTATTCTTTGTGGTCTATTTTGCTCAAATACAATCCTGTAGGAAGAGTGGCAGTCTATGGTTTTATGAATCCTGTCTGTGGTGTATTATTATCGGCTCTGCTCTTAAAAGAAAGCAGTCAAGCTTTTGGAGTAGTGGGTATTCTCTCGCTAGTTCTGGTTTGCTGTGGTATTTATTTGGTTAACCATGTAAAAAATAAGACCTGAAAGAGTTTGAGACAAAATACCTTTTGACCCCAACATCATTTGAAATCAATATGGATAAAGGAGAACGAATTATGGCGAAAGAACTAGCATCACGAAGTCAGGTACCAAAGGAACTGACCTGGGATTTATCCCTCATCTATGAAACAGAAGAAGAAATGTATGCGGATGCAGGAAAAATGCAGCAGTGTGCACAGCAGATTGAGAAAAATTATAAGGGCAGGCTGACTTCTCCCGAAGCGATTGCCGCCTGTGCTGAGCAGTATCAGGAAGTTTATCGCTTAGCAACATTAACTTCTAATTATACAGATTTAGCGGTGTCGGTTGATTTTACGGATGGATATAATCAGGAAAGAAACAATAGAATTAATCAAATGATTACGGAGGTCTTTTCACAGCTGAGTTTCATCCCTACAGAAATCGGTGCGCAGGATGATGCAGTAATTGAAGCAGCTATTGAAAAGACAGCAAGCTGTGCTAGATTTTTGAGAGATATTCTCAGAGAGAAGCCGCATCAGCTGCAGCCAGAAACAGAGCGTGTGCTGGCTGCCCTTTCTCACACCATTAATCTGCCTTATGAAATTTATAATACAGCTAAGTTGGCTGATATGAAATTTGACAATTTTGAAGTCAATGGAGAGAGCTTTCCTCTGGGATATTCTCTCTTTGAAAATAACTACGAGTATGATACTCGCACCGATATCAGACGTGCTGCCTTTGATGCTTTTTCTAAGAAAATCAAGGAGTATGAAAATGTGACAGCTGCTGCTTATAATGGACAGGTACAGTATGAAAGAGTCATTGCCCGCTTAAGAAATTTTGACAATATTTTTGAAAAAGATTTGTTTCAGGATAAAGTAACACTCGATTTGTATCATCGTCAAATTAATTTGATTATGGATCAGTTGGCACCTCATATGCGAAAGTATGCATGTCTGCTGAAAAGAATTCATCATCTGGATAAGATGACTTTTGCTGATTTGAAGCTGCCTGTAGACGCAGATTACAGTCCTTCCGTGACCATTCAAAAATCCAGAGAGTATATCGAGAAAGGCTTGTCTATCATGGGTGAGGACTATGTCAAGATGATTCAGAATGCCTATGACCAGCGATGGATTGATTTTGCTCAAAATCATGGAAAATCGACTGGTGGATTCTGTGCCAGTCCTTACGGAAAAGGCTCTTTTATTTTGTTGAGCTGGCATGAAAAAATGTCCGATGTATTTACATTGGCTCATGAGCTGGGTCATGCAGGACATTTTAGACTTTGTAATGAGGCCCAGTCTCTTTTTGACACCTCGGTTTCAGGTTATTTTGTAGAGGCACCCTCGACCATGAATGAACTTTTGATGGCTCATTATATGCTCAAAACCAGTGATGACAAGCGTTTCCGCCGTTGGGTTCTGGCAAATATGGTGGGAAACACCTACTACCATAATTTTGTTACTCATTTGCTGGAGGCAGCTTACCAGCGGGAAGTGTATAACCTAGTCGACGCAGGAGGCAGTGTGCAGGCAGACACGCTTAGCAAGATTATGCGTGAGACTCTGGAACGCTTTTGGGGAGATGCGGTGGAAATCAATGAGGGAGCTGAATTAACTTGGATGCGCCAACCACACTATTATATGGGTCTATATTCATATTCCTACAGTGCTGGATTAACGATCGCGACACAGATGTGCAAGCGCATTGAAAATGAAGGAGAAAGTGCTATTGAAGACTGGAAAAAAGTTCTAAAAGCCGGGAGTACTTTAACACCAGTCGAGTTGGCTGCTTTGGCCGGTATTGATATCACAACAGATAAACCATTGTTAAATACCATTGAAATTATTGGCGGATATATTGATGAAATTTGTCGGTTGACGGAGGAATTAACCAAAGAATAATTACAGCAATATTTGCTCACTTTTTCTTGACAACTGCATATTATTTGATATAATACCCACAATACTCTTTGCACTGCATGAAAATACAGTACATTCTGAGCAGGCCAAGGTTTTGAGACCAAGGAGCCGGGTCACTTCGGTGACAGTGGATGGTTTTAATGAGACATCCGCGGGACAGTAGTTACTAATACTGTTTTCGCGGGTGTCTTTTTTACACAAGTTTCTCTCTGCCAGGCAGACGAATTTTTTTACTCTTCTCGCGAAAAAGCAAGTGCCATAGAGCTATCGACTTTTTATTTTAGGAGGTAACTATTATGGAATCAAAAAATTTAAACAAGATCGTTAGTGATGAAGAATTTCAGCACATTGCTACAACAGTCTCAATGGTTAGTATTATTGGAAATTTACTGTTGACTCTTTTCAAACTCTTTGCTGGATTAGTTGCTCACTCCAACGCTATGATCAGTGATGCCATTCATTCCGCATCGGATGTTTTCAGCAGCATTATTGTTATCATTGGAGTACGAATTTCTTCTAAGGAGCCTGACAAAGAACATCCCTATGGACATGAGCGCATGGAATGTGTGGCCGCTATCATTCTGTCTACTGTGTTGTTGATGACTGGGTTATATATTGGATTTCAGGCAATTATGGCTATTTTTTCTGGTGAATACGACAGTCTTACGGTTCCAGGAACTCTGGCTTTAGTGGCAGCCATCTTCTCTATTATTACAAAGGAAGCAATGTTTTGGTACACAAAAATCAATGCTCAGCGCATTGACTCCAGCGCTCTGATGGCTGATGCTTGGCATCATCGTTCTGATGCGTTGTCTTCCATTGGTGCTTTTATCGGTATCGCTGGTGCTCGTATGGGTTTTCCAGTTTTAGATGCTATTGCGAGTCTCATTATTTGCTTTTTCATCGGAAAAGCAGCCTATGATATTTTTTCTGATGCAATCAATAAAATGGTCGATCACTCCTGCGACGAAGGTACGGAACAGCAATTGTTGGAGTGTGCTCTGTCCGAGGAGGGAGTACTGCAGGTAGATATGCTGCGAACTCGTGTCTTTGGAAATAAAATGTATGTGGATATTGAAATTGGCACTGATGGCGAGAAACGCTTGAAGGAAGCTCATGAAGTAGCAGAACATGTCCACAATTCCATCGAAACTCATTTTCCTAAAGTAAAGCATATCATGGTTCATGTCAATCCTGTGGAGGTAACTCAAGAAGATTTTATAAAAGGCTGAATCACATTTTTAATACTAATTTTGGTAGCGCCGTTATTGGCTGGCAGTACCAATATCATATAGATCGTCAATGGAATTAGGATGCAAGTACGTTCATCCCATTTCATTGACGATATTTTTGTGAGGATTATTCATATGGTGAAAATTAGTACAATATAATTTGAAAAAAATACAAATGCGACAATATACAATCACACTTTCCATTTATTCCGTGCTATAATAAAAATGTCTGAAATGAATAAAAAAACAGACAAAAAAATAATTTAATTGTGCAATCTGTACAAATTTTAGGGCAATAGGGGTATAGAGGGGGCACAATGGAAAAGGAGAAAAGAAGCATGAAGAGTTGGAAAAAAACGCTCGGAATTGTATTGGTGGCAGTTGGTCTTGTGGCAGTGGCAGTCACTTATTTCCGAGTAACCACACAGACACCGGCAGACACGTTGGTTTTGCGTATGGCGCATAACCAGTCTAAAGGTTCAGAAATTGCAGATTCTATTGCAAAAATTTCTGAGTTTGTTGCAGAGGAACCCAGTTTAAATCTGGAGGTTGACATTTATGCCAGTGGAGTTTTGGGTTCTGAGAAGGAGGAAGTCGAGTTAGTAAAAGCTGGTGTGTTGGATATGGCTAAGGTAAGCTCCAATACCCTGGGACAGTTTGAGGACAAGTATGCAATATTTGCTGTTCCATATTTGTTCCAGAGTCAGCAGCATTATTATGATGCTTTGGAACAGAGTGAGTTAGTACAGGAATTGTTTATGTCCACAGCAGATCAAGGTTGGATTGCAATTGGATATTATGCAAATGGTTCCAGAAACTTTTATTTGAAGGATAATGTATGCTGCGATAATCCATCTGTATTGAAAGGATTAAAAATTCGTTCCATGCAGAGTACTACTTCTATGGATATGATTGAGCTCATGGGAGGTACACCAGTACCAATGTCTGCTAGTGAGACTTATACTTCGCTGCAGCAGGGTATCGTGGATGGCGCAGAGAACACCGAGTTGGCTTTGACTGTCGATGGACATGAGGATTTAGTATCTTCCTATACATATACAGAGCATCAGTATTCTCCTGATATTTATATCATCAGCACCGCAGCTTGGAATAAGCTGACAGATGAGCAGAAAGAGTTGCTCGTTTCTTCTATTCAGAAAGCAAATGAGAATTTTAAGAATTTGTACAATGGCATGATGGCAGAGGCTATCGAGGAGGCAGAGGCTCACGGTGTGACTGTTTATCGTGATATTGACAAGACTGCATTCATCGAGGCAGTTCAGCCAGTGCATGAAGCATACTGTGCAAAGGGTGATGACTACAAGGCTTTGTATGATGATATTCAGAAATATGCAGAGACTGCAGAGTAAGGAGGAGTCGATATGAAGGTATTAAATAAAATTTTGGAAGTAATATTGGCTGTCATCGTAGTCATTATGGTTATCGGCTGTTTTTGGCAGGTTGTTACTCGTTTTATCTTAAATAATCCAAGTAAATATACGGAAGAGCTGCTACGTTACTTGTTAATTTGGCTTACCATGCTGGGTGTGCCTTATGCCTATGGAAAAGAGAGACATTTGTCCATCACCTTGATTACCAAAACTTTTTCTGATAAGGGCTCTTTATCTACTAAGATTGGTACTGAGATTTTGGTCATCTTGTTGAGTGTGGCTGTATTTATTATCGGCGGTATCCGTGTTACCATGAATGCAGCTGGTCAGATTTCTCCAGCTTTGCAGCTGCCGATGGAATTTTACTATATCTGTATTCCTATCAGTGGCGTATTGATGATTGTGTATAGCGTAGAACGTCTGATTCGTTTTATTAAGCAGTGTAAGGAGGGCAAATAATATGGAACTTCAAGCAGCGATTGTGCTGGTAGTAATTTTCTTCTTATTGCTGGCCTATGGTATTCCGGTTTCTTTTTGTATCATCACAGCCGCTCTGGCAACCATTACGATGTTTATGACACCAGAGTTTGGTATGTTTATCTCTGCTCAGAAGATGGTAGGCGGTATTGACAGCTTTTCCTTGTTAGCTGTTCCATTCTTTATCTTGGCAGGTTTGTTAATGAGTAATGGCGGTATCGCCCGAAGATTAGTCAATTTGGCTTTGCTTGTGTTGGGTAAGGTGCCAGGTTCCTTGGCATTGACAAATATTGCTGGTAATGCAATGTTTGGCTCTATTTCCGGTTCCGGTATTGCAGCAGCTACTGCTATCGGTGGTGTTATGAATCCATTGGAAAAAGAGCATGGATATGATGAAAAATTTGCAGCGGCTGTAAATATAGCGACTGCACCAGTTGGACAGCTGATTCCACCAACTACTGCTTTCATCATTTATTCTGCTGCCAGTGGTGGTATCTCCGTAGCTGCTTTATTTATGGCAGGTTGGATTCCAGGACTTTTGTGGGCAGCACTTTGTATGATTGTAGCTTTTGCCTATGGATATAAGCATGGTTATGTCATCAAGGGAGAAAAATTGACAGCAAACAGCGCACTAAAGGTGATCTGGGATGCCATTCCAAGCTTGTTCTTAATTGTAATCATTATCGGTGGTATTTTATCTGGTAAGTTTACTGCAACAGAAGCATCAGGTGTTGCTGTAGTGTATGCATTACTTTTATCGGTTGTCTTGTATAAAAGTATTAAAGTATCGGAGTTGATGGGAATTTTTGTGGAGACGGCAGTGATGACTACGATAGTTATGTTGATTATCGGTGCGTCTTCTGTACTTAGCTTTGTTATGTCCTTTACTGGTTTGCCGCAAGCAATCAGCAATGCAATGCTGAGCATCTCTGACAACCCAATTATTATTTTGTTGATTATCAATATTATTTTGTTGATTGTAGGTACCTTTATGGATATGGCACCAGCCCTGCTGATTTTTACCCCTATTTTCCTTCCAATTATCAAGAATATTGGTATGGATACCATTCAGTTTGGTGTTATGATGGTTATGAACCTGGCTATCGGTACCATTACTCCTCCGGTAGGAAACGTACTGTTTGTGGGTTGTAGTGTGGCTAAGCTGCAGGTAGAAGATGTCATAAAGGATTTGATCCCATTCTTTGTAGCAATTGTCATTGCACTGTTGTTTGTGACCTTCGTACCTAGTATTTCACTGTGGCTGCCAAACTTACTTAGCAGTTTGGGTATGCTGTAAATTCTCTGTGGAAATTCAGTCAGTGGAATCGTTCTATTCGTGTGTTAAAGTGAGCTAATCGGGTTTGCTGCTTCGGTAATCCCTTGCCACCGAAGCAGCTTTTGATAAGCACATCTGGCAGAGAAATGTTTATGGATTTGTTTCAGTTAACCTCTCGTCGGAGGAAGTCAGGCCTTCTTCGAGAGGTGCTGTTGTTAGTTGATTTGTATAGGTAACCGTGTTTTTGGTTTTACGGTATTTAAGTGGTGAGAGCGTATTATAATTTTTAAATAAGCGCTCAAAATAGGTAGTACTTTCATAGCCTAACTTGTGAGCAATTTCTGCAATAGTGAGGTCTGTTTCCTCCAGATAGCGCTGAGCTTTTCGGATGCGATGAATGTTGATAAATTCACTGATCGTGTAGCCAGTGGCTTCCTTAAAAATACGACAAATGTAAGATTTGCTTAGGTAAAACTGATCGCAAAGTTGATCAAGACTAATATTTTCTTCATAGTGAGCAGAGAGATAGTCTGCAATGTCGTAGACAATGGGATATTTGAAAGTCTCCCGAACGGGCAGCATTTCTTTGTAATGCTTTTGTACATACTGTTTCATCTTAAAAAGGTATGAGAGAACTTCCAACTCAATGCCCGTCTTGAAATCATGCCCTTTATTGGTAAAGGCATGGCGCACATAGTTGGTCATATTCAGAAACAAAGCCTGCTGTTCGGCATTCAAATGGTAGACACCATAATAATTATCAAAAAATTGAACTAAGTGAAGGGAAGGAAATTTTTCATCAAAAGCGCACATTTTTTCTTTGGTAACGTAGAGAATAATACGATTATGCCCTTCATTTGAGTTGGAGAGAGATTTTGTCATATGAATTAAATTGGAATTAATTAAAATTAAATCTCCACTTTGGGCAAGGTACTCACGATTGTTAAAGAAAAAGACACGTTTTCCTTCTACAATATAAAAAATTTCATATTGTGGATGAAAATGTTTGACACGCATGTCAAATTTGTTGAATCGCACCATCTGTTCAAGAGAGATGCCTTCCATTTCACCATAAAATGTTACTTTTTCCATAATGTATCTTACCTATCCTTTCGTAAAAAAAATGTTGCTGATACAATGAGATACATCTATTATAACTAAAAAAATATAAAAATTCTAGGAGGAATTGATGATGAAGGGGATTAATCAGAAAGAATTAGAAACCAAATTGAATCTAGTTATTGATAAGCTGATGAATCTGGGCGGTCCGGAAGACGAAGGTAAATTGGCAGAAGGCGGTGAAAAAATTGGATTTTTCAAGCGCGACTTTGGCATCAAAGAGTGGGATTGGCCACAGGGTGTAGGCCTGTATGGTCTGTTGAAAATCATGAAGATTCAAAACAGAGAGGATTATCGTGAATTTTTGTACCATTGGTTCAAGGATAATATAGCGCAGGGACTTCCATCCAAAAATATCAACACCACTACGCCATTGTTGACTTTGTGCGAGCTGAACGAATTTTATCAGGATCCAGAGTTTGAGGCACTGTGTTTAAAATGGGCTGATTGGTTGATGAACTGTCTGCCACGTACCAAGGAAGGCGGTTTCCAGCATGTCACCAGTGCCAACGGAGATCGTCAGGGTGTGCGCCTCAATGAAAATGAAATGTGGATTGACACTATTTTTATGACTGTGCTCTTTTTAAATAAGATGGGACAAAAATACCAGCGTCAGGATTGGATTGATGAATCAATTCATCAGGTTTTAATGCATATCAAGTATTTAGCTGACAAAAATACGGGACTGTTCTTCCATGGATGGACTTTTAATGAAAGAAATAATTTTGGCGGTGTGTTCTGGTGTCGTGGAAATAGTTGGTTTACGCTGGGAATTTTGGATTACATTGATATGTTTGACGGTACCATGAATGCTGGTTTAAAGCGTTTTGTGGTGGACACTTATAAGGCACAGGTTTCTAAGCTGAAAGAACTGCAGGATGAAAGTGGACTGTGGCATACTGTTTTGGATGACCCTACTAGTTATTTGGAAACATCTGGAAGCGCAGCGATTGCAGCAGGTATCTTGAAAGGCATTAAGTATGGTATTTTGGATGATGCTTATCTGCCATGTGCTAGAAAAGCCATTCAAGGTATTTTAAGTCAGATTTCTGAGGATGGAACAGTACTGAATGTATCTGGTGGTACGGGCATGGGCTACAATGCAGAACATTACAAAAACATTCTGATTGCACCGATGGCATATGGTCAGTCCTTGACAATTTTGGCTTTAGCAGAGGCTCTATAACAATACAAATTAATTAAAAAATAATCTAAAAAAAATGCTGTACCTGTTTGATATGTACCCTCTTTATTGGAATACCAGTAAAGAGGGTACATATCAAGGTACAGCGTTTTTGTTGATTTCTTTTGTTAAATTTGGTGTCGTACTACAGCGTATTCATCATCAAGACGATAGTAGGGACATTCTCGATAATGATGTGACATAAGACGAACCGCATCATCTTCATCCATGTCCACTTCGCAATAATAACATTCATCATCCTCATCATAGACATTGTATATACAGGTATCACAGTTAGCCATTTTACAAAACTCCTTTCGCGCTGATCATTTGCAGAATACAGCGGCACGATTTCTGACAATTTCATGCGGTATTTGCTGATTTTATGCAATAATAAGTTTGCAAACAAAATCAGCAAAGAAAAATGCTCCATATACAAGAGTATACAACATTTTTTAGAAAATAGCAGTAAAAATCCTACAGAAATTTAAGAGATTTGACTCTAACATGGGGAACTTTGTAAGCTTGACTTTTTATTAAGCATGTTGTAGTATTAGGTCATGCAACAATGTTAATGACGTTGGAGTCAAAAGGTCATTTTGTAAAACGTAGGAGGATGATAGGTTTGGATATCAAACGAATCAGTGAACATACTGTGCGCTGCACCATCAGTCAAGAAGAATTACAGGATTATGGTGTCAGCATGGGTGATTTTGTAAATCAGAGTGACAAAGGCAGACAATTTATAGAGTATATTATTAATGAAGCGCGAGAACAGGTAGGTTTTGAGATGACAAGCGGTTCTTTAGCTACACAGTTGATGGTGACTAAAGGAGGAATTATCATTACTCTCTCTGAAATGGATGAAGATGGTGGATTAGGGAGTGTGCTTTCCGGTATTATGGAAGAAATTGCTGGTACTCTTAAAGAGCAGGAGACTGAGGATAAAAATAAAGATGCAGGTTCAGAGGTTTCAAGTTCAGATTTAGATTTATTAAGTTCATTTTTGAAAAAACGTTTGTCAGAGCTTGATTTGTTGTCTGAGGAAGAAAGTTCTCAAGAAATTTTAGATGAAACGCAGTCTAGTGAAATCTCATCTGATTTGGTAAATTCAGATGAGATTCAAGATAAAGACGATAGTATTGACCATAATATAGAAAACAATATTGAAGAGGCAAAATCAAATTCTTCTGTTTCTCATGGGACCAAGTGCAGGCAGAAATCTAGTGAAGATAAATTACCAGCACTGTTCATTTGGAAATTTTCAGATTTGTCTGTGGTAGAGCAATTCTGTCAGGGTCTTACGAGTGTATCTCAAGTGAGCAGTAGTTTGTATAAAGATAGTGAAGGGCAGTATCTGTTGATTTTAGAGGCGGAAGGCAGTGATACCAAAGATTTGGAATATATTTGTGCTAATGCTATGGAATTTGCCACATTAGATTCTGCTAAGAGAGAACGCAAGCAATGGCTTGAAGAACATAGTGATTGTTTAATTCGTAGAAATGCAATTCCTATTTTAGCTCAACTGTAAGTTGATTTCGCAGAAAATCCATCTGCTTTCGTTGATGGGCGGTTTATTTTTGAAACATATTTTCTGGATTTCTTCCATATAATACCTTTGAGGCAATTAGGCATATGAAAACATAACGGTTTGGTCAGCTGAATTGTTATAATGAGGCTAGGAAAGGGGTTATATGAAACAGTATTTGATGATTGCATGTTTTGTGGTATGTTTCTTATTGTATGGATGCAGCACAGTTGTGAGCACAGAGAATGGTGAAAAATTGGATTTTACTGTGGTAGCGGAAGAAGATATACCAGAAGAATTTCTGAAATTGATTGAAGAAAAGAAAGTGGGCAGCTTTAAAATGACTTACAGTGATGGTTCTATGTTGTATATTGCAGTAGGTTATGGAGAACAGAAGACGGGCGGTTATAGTATTGAAGTACCATCACTGACAGTAACGGAATCCAGTATTATTATTGATACGAATCTGTTAGGACCTGAGGGAGACGCAATTGCGCAGAAAAGTTATCCATACGTTGTTGTAAAGACAGAGTATCGAGACTTACCAGTGACATTTGAATAGAAGCTTACGGTTCATTTTTTTGGATGTTTATGCCGCTGGATATTTTTAAATAGTTATAATTGATTGATTTAGCAAGATTTTTGCTGTTTCTTTGAAATGGCGAAAATCTTGTTTCTGTTTCAGCATTAGTTAGTATGGCTGAGAGTTTTTTTTGCTCTAAAAAAAAATAATAAAAAATTGAAAAAAAGACTTGACAAAAAAATAAACCAGTGGTATATTATCAAACGTCGCGTGAGACAAAAACGACACAATTCAATTAATTCAGACACAATTCAAGAAAATGTCAAAAATTTTGAAAATAAAATAAAAAAGTGCTTGACAAATGAATGAATGTGTGATAAATTAAATGAGTTGCCGCTGAGAGACAGCGACAAAGACCTTGATAACTGAACAGTATAACCAATCCCTGAAAATTCAGACTACTCATTTGG
>JBJELF010000019.1:0-6908 GCA_051879015.1 Lachnospiraceae bacterium | reverse complement strand
CACAGAGAAGGAAGTATTCATAAAATCCAATGCCGTAGGTAGTATAGTAGGGATGGTCTGTATTTCCAGACCATATGGATTTGCCCTGAGGTCTGACAGCCACGTCTCCCACCGTCTTCACGCCGTTGATTTCCAGCATTTTGCCATTTCCGATAGAATCCTTCCAGTTGTACATACTTTCTTCATCCTTGCCCTCAATGACACAGCCTCCTGGGAAACGCAGAAACTTCGGGTTAAGGGCTTCCAGATATTCGCCGATGTCTTTTCGGATTCCATTTTCTCTGCCTTTATAGGTATCAGTAGGCATCAGAGAAATCAGATCCATAGCTACACTGCCGTTTTTGATTTCTACATAGAGGCGAATATTTTTGCTGATGGTCTCATTGGCGGTGAGCGTCAGCACATATTTGCGCCATTCGCTTGTGATAGAGGCAATGGTATCCTCTGCGTAGATGATGTTCTTGTTGTCTCGAAGGGACACTTGAACGGCATCCGTGTAGCCTTCAAGTCCTTTTAAAAAGGCTGAAAAGCGGTAGGAAGCTCCCTTTTCAATGGCAATGCCGTCTAAATAGCCTCCGTTGGAGATACCCTGGAAATGATATGCTGTGTTGGTCAGGACAGCATAGTTAGGATTCGAGTCAGTAATCCCCCCGATACTGGCGATTTGAAATTGTAACGAATCACTGGTGGTTTTCCAGCCATGCTTATTCGCGTTGGAAGCATCACTGCCGTATTCAAAAGAACGATTTTTAATGAGTTCGGCATAGAGCCCTCCGTCTACTGCAAAGTTGATATCCTCCAGGAAGATACCATAAAGCAAATCACTGATTTGATTTGAGTGGTCAAGCTGTGTTGTGTTGAGTGGAATTGTTAATTTGTTTGCCATTACATTTTCCTCCATATCTGAGTTTTCGGCAGAATCGGCAAAAAACGATTCGTTTACTTTTTTGATTTGATGGATAAAGGAATTTTGAATCCATCTATCAAATAATGAGCAACAGTTGAGTGATAGAACACTGCAGAAAGCACCGAACATGCTGTGGTTTTTTACGTGAAAACTCTCCTTTATTTTATGGCTCAATTTGCACAAAAATCCTTACAAAAAAACAAAAAAATTGATATGGGAAGAATGAACATAAATTTCTTTCTTTTGTAGCAGAAAATTGTGATATTTCTATCATACTACATTAATTGTATTTAAGCAATAATTGAATTAATGAATTAGCCACTAAAATATTTAAAAAAAAATTAGTGAAAATTACAAAAAAATATTGACTTTTTTGTTAAAAAATAGTACTTTTATATTTGTAAGTAATTAATGCAATATTTCATGAAGAGCTTAAATGAATAGGCAATCTGAATTACAAAAATGAAAACTTAAGGAAAATATTCAATATTTTGACGGAACAATCTCGGCAGAATAATTGGACATATTTTTTGCGTTCATGGATGTGAGCGGAGGGTCTATGGGGGAGTTCTTTGTGGGAAAGGCAGGAGGAGGATGTAAAGGTATGATACGGAGAGATGTTCAAAAGACAATTTCAAAGTGTTTGCTTGTATCATTACTGGCTACAACAGCGCTTGGTGCAACTGGATGTAGTAAAGATACAGGCGAGTCAAAAGTATCGCCCGGGTACTCTTATGATGCTTCGGAAGATGCCAGTGAGATGGTCAGCAGCAATTACACAAAAGTAAGTGCGACCTACACGGCTTCCAAGTATACCGGCGATCCAGTTGAAATCGACATCAGTCAAAATGTCACTAACTTAGGAGATGCAGATCTCACCAGTGACACACAGGGCTACAAAAATGATGTGGTTGATTTGCAGCTGGGAGATATCATTACGGTGTCAGTGGATGTGCCAAAAACTGCACAATACTGCATCAAGTTTGATTATCTTTCTTACGATACGTCTATTTTGCCAGTGGAAGTGGCGTTCCAGGTAGATGGTGCGTATCCATTCTATGAAACACGTAGTTTGAAGTTTGAAACGACATGGGTTTCAAGCGGAGAATCCTTGGACCGTTATGGCAATGAGATTGCAACGGTTCCAGATAAGTTGATTCAGTGGGAACAGAAGTATTTGATGGATTCTTCCTATTACCGTTCACAGCCATTGATGTTGGAATTAACCCAGGGTACTCACGAGTTCCAGTTTGAGGTATTGGAAGGTACCTTCCTGTTAGGAAACATTACATTGGAAGCAGAAACTGAAGTTGCAGCGTATGCTGGTTCAGAGGTAGCAACCGGTGATGCAATTATTGTTGTGGAAGCAGAAGATTTTACCTATCGTAACGATTCTTCCATTCATGGCTTGACTGAGTATGATACTTCTTTGACTCCATATAATACAAGCAAAAAAGAAATCAATACCATTGATGAAGCTTCTTTTAATACAGCAGGTCAGACCATTTCTTATGAGTTTCCTGTAGAGAAAGATGGCTACTATTACATAGGTATGAATTACAGCCAGACAGGAAAGACGGACTTCCCTGTATTTGCGGATATTAAGATTGATGGAGAACTTCCAAGTGATGCGTTCCAGTCTTATCCAATCAATTATAGCAGCAAATATACCGATTCTACCTTGACCGATAGCGAAGGAAAGAAGTTGAGCGTTTATTTGACTGCTGGTACTCATACCATTAGTTTTACTCTCAGTAATGATAACCTTCGCCATGTATTGGAAGGTATCAACGAGATTATGGCGGGTGTCAACAGCTTATCTTTGGAGATTACCAAGGTTGCAGGTACAAACAAAGACCAGTACCGTGATTTGCAGTTGACCAGATACATTCCAGACGTAGCTGACCGTATGTACTATTGGGCAGAAGAATTGAGAGTGTTGAGAGATAGTTTGAAGCAGTATGCTCCTGGCAAGGATGATTTGGCAGTTGTATCTACCTTGACGATTGCAGCGGATCAGTTAGAGAGCTTGGCAGATGAGCCAGACGAGATTCCATATCGTGTCGATGAGCTTGCCACCAGTACAAACTCTGCAAACAACTATTTAGCAAATGCCATTGACAACTTGTTAGCCGACAATGTTGCCATTGACCAGATTTACATATATCAGGAGAGTGCAAAACTTCCATCCAGACCAAATGTATTTCAGTCGCTTGCGATGAATGCTTCTCGTTTTATTTCTTCATTCTTTAGTCAGTCCTATTCTGCTTCCAGTGCTGACTCAACACATTTGCAGGTATCCGTAGCTCGTTCCAGACAGTATGTTGAGATTTTGCAGAAGATGATTGATGAACAATTTACTGCAAAAACAGGTATTCAAGTCGATGTTACCATGATGCCTGACCAGTACAAATTGGTATTGGCAAACAGTTCTGGTAGTGCTCCTGATGTAGCTACCGGTATTAACTATACTATTCCTTATGAGCTTGCTCTTCGTGGTGCTTTGACTGACTTGACACAGTTTGAAGATTTCCAGGAAGTGGCATCGGTTTATGAAGATGGTTTATTTATTACCTCCACCATCGGTGACAGCATTTATGCAATGCCGGAAACCATCAATTTCTGGGTATTGTTCTATCGTACCGATGTATTAGAGAAATTAGGTTTGGAAGCACCAAATACATTGCAGGATGTCATTGATATGCTTCCAGAATTACAGATGAGAGGTTTGAACTTCTACTATCCAACCGCTGGTATGACTGGTATGAGAAACTTCCATGGTACCACACCACTGATTAACCAGCATGGCGGATATATGTATAGTGATACCGCAGCACAGGGTTGTGGTTTGAACAGCGAAGCTTCTGTAGAAGGTTTTACTGCTTTGACAGAATTGTTTACAATTTATAACTTACCAGTAAACTGTGATAGTTTCTATCAGCATTTCAGAAATGGTGACTATCCAATTGGTATTGCAGATTATACGGCATATAACTTGATTAGCAATGCAGCTCCAGAGTTGGAAGGCTCTTGGGAAATTGCTTTGGTTCCTGGTGTTGAGCAGGAAGATGGAGAGATTCTTCGTTATACCTGTGGTGCAGCCGAGAGTACCGTTATCTTCTCATCCAATCCTGAGCGTGAAGCAATGGCTTGGGAGTTTGTAAAGTGGTGGTCTTCCACGGAAGTTCAGGCCGA
This sequence comes from Lachnospiraceae bacterium, assembly GCA_051879015.1. GTDB lineage: Bacteria > Bacillota > Clostridia > Lachnospirales > Lachnospiraceae > JBJELF01. The sequence goes on along the minus strand of JBJELF010000019.1, from coordinate 2,806 downwards.
GTTTGGTCAGACCGTACAGATTATCTACGGTGATGAATATATGTGGCCAACTGCAAATATGGAAGCTTTCATGAAATTGCCTTGGGATTCTCAGGATAAGCAGGTTATCGCAGAGCAGACTACATGGGTATATGAGGCAGCCAGAGTTCCAGGAACTTACCTCATGGAGCGTGAGATGAGCAATGCGTTCAATGATATCGTAGTAAATGGTGAGAATCTTCGTTCTAGATTGGATGAAGCGGTTAAGACAATCAACCGTGAGTTTGATCGAAAGCTGGAAGAGTTTGGATATAATGACAGCGAAGGAAATGCAATCCAAGAGTATTATGTACCAACATTGGATCGTGTTAAGAAGCTGTTAGGTTCAGAGGATTAAAGGAGGAGGTGAATGTATGGCAGCAGCAGTGAATAAAGTTAAAAGAGTTAAGAAAAACAAAATTGCAAAAAGAGAAAATAATATTCATGGCTATCTATTTTTAGCTCCTTATGCGATTTTGTTTACCATTTTCGTATTAGTACCAGTTCTTGTGGCAGTGTTACTGTCCTTTACTAACTTTAATGCAATTCAGTTCCCAGATTGGGTTGGATTTTTGAACTATATTACGGTACTGACAAATGACGAAGTCTTTATGCAATACGTTCTTCCAAATACCGTTGTATATGCATTGATTGTCGGTGTAGGCGGTTACGTCTTATCCTTTATCCTTGCATGGGCATTGTGTAATCTGACAAAGCCTCTTAGAACTGTATTTGCATTGATTATCTATTCACCAAGTATGACGGGTGCCGTTGCTATGACCGTACTTTGGAAGGTTATCTTCTCTGGTGACCAGACAGGTATCTTAAATAGCTGGTTGATGAATTTAGGTATTATTACAGAGCCAATTATTTGGCTGACCAATGTAAACTATTTGTTGCCAATCGTTGTTATCATCGGTTTGTGGTCTAGTATGGGTATCGGTTTCTTGTCTCTGATTGCAGGTATCTTAAATATTGACGAGGAATTGTATGAGGCAGGTGCCATTGATGGTATCAAGAATCGTGTGCAAGAGATGATTTACATCACGATTCCAAGTATGAAGCCACAGATGTTGTTCGCAGCCGTTATGGCGATTGTAGGTGCATTCCAGAATGGTACCGTTTCCTCTCTGTTGACAGGAAATCCATCCCCAGGATATGCAGCACAGTTGTTAGTAAACCACATCGAGGACTATGGTTTCCAGCGTTATGAGATGGGTTACGCAGCAGCCGTTTCTGTTGTATTGTTATTAATTATTCAGATCTTCTCCAAGATAGCAAATAGCTTGTTTGGTGAGAAAGATTGAGAAAGGGGGAGTGAAACATGGCATATAAAGGACGCGGTATCAATCCAAAAGGATTTGATAAAGGTCAGATTAAAATTATCGTAGCGTTGACACCAGTCGTTATCCTGATGGGCTTGCCTATCATTTACATTATTTTCCACGCATTTAAGCCAATGCAGGAGCTGTTCGCATTCCCACCAAAGTTTTTTGTAAAGAATCCTACTTTGGATAATTTCAAGAACTTGTTAAAAGCCAGCCGTTCCGCAAGTATTCCATTGAGCCGTTATGTGTTCAACAGTGCAGTGATTACGATTGCAACTATTTTCCTGTCTCTGTTGTTTACGACTTGTGCAGCATTTGCACTTTCTAAGATTAAATTCAAGGGAAAGAATATCATGATGTCTATCAACCAGACCGCCATCATGTTCGTTGCAACCGCTGTATTGATTCCAAGATACTTGGTTATCACCACATTACATGTAAACAACACCTATTGGGCACATATTTTTCCAATTGTAGCGATGCCAGTTGCGCTGTTCTTGGTAAAACAGTTCGTTGACCAGGTTCCAAATGCATTGATTGAGGCAGCTTACATGGACGGTGCGACGGATTGGACCGTATATTACAAAATTTTACTTCCGATGATTAAGCCAGCGATTGCAACAGCGGCTATCTTGGTATTCCAGTCTGTATGGGGCAACATGGAGACATCCAACTACTTTGTAGACGAGGATAACATGAAAACATTGACCTACTACATGAACACGTTGGTAAATGCCAACACGGGTGTAGCTGGACAAGGTATTTCAGCAGCGGCAGCGTTGATTTTGTTCGTACCAAACCTTATATTGTTCATTATCTTGCAGGATAAGGTTATGAATACGATGGCTAATTCGGGTATTAAATAAGAGAGGGGAAGCTGGCATCCATGTGGTGCTAGATAGGAGGTAAGAATGAAGATAAGAAAAAAATTATTGAACCTGACTGTCCTGGCTCTTGTTGTGTTACTGTTGGGGGTACAGCTTAGTTCCGTTGTATCTTATGCTGATTCACCTTATAAGACCTATACGGTGGATGGTTACGGTACAGTTCAGGAGACTCAGACAGCCTACCTTCCATACGAGACCATCACCAAGTTTGGTGAAGAGACGTTAAACAGTCCAAGCGACATGTTTGTTGCGGATGATGGTACGATTTATGTTGCTGATACAGGAAATAAGCGTATTGTAGTGGGTACATTGGAAGGCGATTATCTCATGAGTATCGGCGAAGACACATTGCAGACTCCAACGGGTGTCTATGTGACCGACGATGGTGTCTATGTAGCAGATAAGGCTGCACAGGCTGTGTTTATCTTTGATAAGGACAATGGTGACTTAATTGATACTTACACCAGACCGAACAGCCCACTTTATGGTTCTACCAATAAGTTTGAGCCTCTCAAGGTGGTAGTAAATTCATCTGGCGTTATGTTCATTATCAGTGATGCCAACACCAACGGT
>JBJELF010000018.1:0-6912 GCA_051879015.1 Lachnospiraceae bacterium | reverse complement strand
CTCCTTACAGTGAAATACTGTTTTACCACTACTGCTTTTTCTCCATAGTTCTTATTTATCATTTAATCATTTTACTGAGCAACCAATCTCCCTTACTTACTAATCACAAGCAAGCTTTCTAAGCTGTGCAATTACTTTCGTACGGTCTAAAATAACTAAAACAATGATTGTAATGACTGCTTCTGCCAAAATATAAGAATAATTATATACAATTGGATATACTGCCGCTAATGACTTTGGAAAGTTTTCTGGCATATATTCCATCCAATATAAATATCCACCGATAGTGTGAAATAATCCCCTTGCGAAAACTCCTACTATGTATCCAATATACAAGCCCTTTTTACCGAAGCGTTTATAGCAGAAGAGTCCAGAAAGTCCTAATGCAGTGAATGCAAAGAAATAATCACAGCAGACCTGAAATGGAGTTAAAATATAGGGTCCCTGTAAAAAACACAATATACTGTAAGTAAAACCTGTTAAGAGCCCTGTCTTGACACCGTACAGATAACCAATGATGCAGACAAACATCATACTGCAAGCTGTTACTGAACCACCGTATGGCAAGTCAAAAAAATGAATAAAAGATGTGATGAAAGCCAATGCCAGACACATTGCACATATAGTCAACTGCTTGGTAGAGAGAAATTGCTTGCGCTTCTCCTTACCAAAAAAGGTGCCTGCAAAAAGCAAAGCAGCAAGTGCTAAAATTACCAACAGTATCGTTCCGGCAGTGGTGGGATAAAAATATCCCTCGCTCTCATAAAAAAAGATTTTGAGCATAAAAAAACCTCCTAAAAAATAATTTTGCAGGAGGGGATAACATGAGTCAACAAACATTTTTGTTGATTTCATCTTATAAATGTATGGTCACTTCCTTACGCTGGTATCACCCAGTTCAAGTTATGAGGGTCATTTACATTTCTCAGCCAATTGGCTCCCCTAGTGCTTCTCGTATTATATGGTTATTATATCTATTTGTCAATTAAAATGTGGGAGAAAATCATGATAATCTCGACATTGCACAATTATTCGTAATGCAGTATAATAAATGATAGTGAGATAATACAATATATTATTTCTACTGCCAATTTCCGCAGATTCGACATTGTGCGGAGCCTTGAGTAGAGAATGAGGAACAATGAATATAAAATCTTTTATCTCGGAAATAAAAACACGATATGGTAAATCTGGTAACAAACTGCCTGTAAAGCCAGAAGCAGTTTATATGAATGCACAACTTGCAGTGGAATTCGCAGGAGAGCAATTCGCCGCACAGCTTTACGGAAGGATATATAAACAAAAGACCGATTCTGATAAGTGGGCTGTACTTCTGCATCCAAATCAGCTCAACGGCCATATTATTGCTGATAAAATCGGTTATATCTATTATGAACTCGGTTACAACATTCTGGCACCTGACCTGCGCGGCTTCGGAAAAAGCAGCGGTCATGTAGCACTTGGATGCCTGGAAAGCATGGATGTATACGATTGGCTGTGTAAGCTTAACGAAGATTACAACACAAAACATATTGTGGTACATGGGCTGTCACTGGGAGGGACAACCGTGAACTTTCTTTCCGGCATTGACAAATTTATGGAAAAAGGTCCCGTCCAAGTACATCCATTGTCTTCACTGACTGAATTGCATGTAGTAGCTCTCATTGCAGACAGCAGTTATATTGATATGCTGCAATTTGCCAGTCAGAAATATTTGGTCTCGCACGGCACCGGTCTGACAAAAGAAACCTTCCATTATTATAGCAATGCCGCAAACAGTCTTCCCTATGCCACACCTGCAATGATGATTATCCATGGAAGCAAAGACACGATTGTTTCACCAAACAACGCAGACAAAATTGCAGCATGCTTAAAGACACCTCCCCGATACTGGAAGGTCGATGGACAAAATCATGTTTTTGTGCTGATGGGAAGACAGACAGCGAAATACAGGCAAGAGGTCCAGGAATTTCTAATGGGTATTATGCCGAAACATTGATAATGGAAAAACGATGGTGAAAGAAAATTTCACAGACTTAACGAGTTGCGCCTTCAATGTGGTATTCCTCATTTACGGAGTATTTATTACAATTTTATGGGTTATATTCACGAGTTACGCACCCATGTGGACACCGTTGCGCATCCATTATCTTCCTCATCATATGGCATATAGATACCAATATCGTACCTTGGCATCTCGTAGACCTTCACCAGATAAAAATATTGAAAATACTGACCAACATACCTGTACTCAGTGTTCAGCATCATATCAAATTGATCTACGTTCTGTGTATAGGACAGAATTTCTTCTCTCGCATAAGGGTTGTACTTGACTATCTCAGTCTGTTTCGTAAAATATTTTACTGCAGGTGGTTCATCCAGATAAAGTAAAAGAGAGCTGTCGGTATTTATAACAAGCATCCGGCACGCGTCAAATTGTGCTCGGTAATCCTTTAGATCCTCACAAAATTCGTACATTGCTTCCTCTGTATCATCACATAAATAATATACATAATCTCTGAAAGACGCTGAGCAGAAGACTAAAAAGAAGACCGCCTCAAGCACTATTCCTAGCCATTTTACTTTCTTTTTCTCCTTCCATCCATTAAACCAGACCAATAGTGCAAGCAGCATGGCTGGAATTACTGCCAAAAAATTGCACCAGCTACTATCATTAAGCATCTGCAGCAACCAAGCGACAACTGCCATTCCTGTAAAACTTTTCCCAATTTGCATCTCATGTTCATCCTTGTTTCTGAACGCTCGAAACATTTTATGTAATCCAAGCAAAAACAGGGGAAGTGAAATACAGCATTTGATTTTCCTGTGAAAGATAAGCAATTCGTTGTCAAAATCAAAGTACTTTTCTATGAAAGGTTGAAACACCACAGCAATCCATAAATCGTATCCTGCTCCCATTGCTCGGAAATAGCATACTACAAGAACCAAAGGAATTGCAAGTCCGATGAGAAAACATACTACACTTTTCCAATGTTTCTTTCTTTCATCTGTTTTCGATGCTGCGAACGGTTGCACAAGTATTCCGCCATACAACATCGCTCCACTCAGCGGCTGAATAAGTCCGATGGCAGCGCTGATACATCCTAACACAAACCATTTTTTCGGTGAAAATGTGTTGTGTACAATAGCATCCAACAGCAGATAGAGACCAACACCCAGCAGTCCCAGACACCATTCCACATCACTGTCTCCCCCAGCACAAAAAGCAATGTAAGGAATCAACGACAGCAGGCTAAACACTTTTGCTTGATTTCCTGATGCAAATAAGGCAAATATTTTTTCCAGCCAAATCAAAAATATGGTCAAATTACAAATTTCCAGAAGGAAGATTCCTATCCGTCCTCCCAAGACCCACCCCAACAGCTGAATCAGCAGATAGAATGGATTTTCCACTACAAATAAATCTCGATAAGGAATCATTCCCTGCAGCCAATACTTAGCGGTCAGCATGGCATCCGCAGCCGTATTTTTCGCAAAATCTCCCTTTAAAATAGAATACAATGGACTCGTCCGAGTCGCAAAGATACTCAAAATAACTGCTGAAATAAGAAAACATTCCAGCCACCAGATTACCTTTTCTCGTTTCAATATTCTCCTCCTACTTTCTCAATTGCTACTCTAAGTTTCTCAATCTTACCACAAAACCTGCACTTAGTCAACAAACTGCATTGGAACATAACACTGACGATTAAAATTTTATTATACTTATTTCTACATTTAATGTATTTGTTTAATTCTTTTGTTAATTTAAGTACAAACTTCCCCTGTATTTTCTTATTCTTATTTTTTTAACCACCGAACGGTGTTTACCTATCAAAAAAATCCCCCTCAACTAAATTGAGGAGGATATCTATGCCCAATTTACCTACTAGAGAAATCATTTCTTCTAACCTTCTACGTTTCATACAACAACGTACGCACTGCTCTGATTGCATACTCGACTTCCTCCATTGTATTAAAGTGAGAGAAACTAAAGCGTACCGCTCCTTGAGCAATGGTGCCGAAGGTTTCATGCATCAGCGGCGCACAGTGAGCACCTGCTCGGGTATAAATGCCAAAACGCTGAGCGAGTTCATCGCTGACTTTGGAGGAATCATAATCCGCTATATTGAGCGTAACAATGGCGCCCCTCTCTGGCTGAGTATAATCTCCATAGAAAGTGAGTTGACTTTCCTCTTTCAGAGCATTGTAGAATTGTTGTGCCAGTGCTTGCTCCTGTTTGCGAATTTCTGTTCCATTTTGATGAATATCATATTTTGGTTCCGAAATGCATTTCATTCCATATTCTTTGCGATACAGCAAGGCTGCATCTGACACTCCCACGGCTAATACCCAAAGGGCACAGGCGCTCGTGGGGTTCTTATATATATACATTCACTTCCCCATATACTCGAAAGCATATAAGACTGATGAGTTTCTATAAGACTTTCACTACCAATCATTCCATCTCTGAGAAAGTTTTTTCTTTTTATAGCTTTCATCAAAATGATTGAACTGACTGACTCTTGCTTCAAACGTGTTTATTTCAATTAGTTTTTCACCATAATATCCTAATTTCCTATTTATCATAGAGAGTAGCATAGACGGTGCTTTGTTTGCTAACGATTTCCCAAAACGTTTCTTCTTTTTAAACTTACCTTTCTCATTCTTTTCCGTATGTTTCGCACGTTTTTGAAGTCCTGCAAAATTCATCTTTTCTACATATACTTTATTTCCGAGTGATACAATTTCATTCGCCAAACATTCATGCTGATACTTTCTGATATCCGCTTGCTTTCTGTATAGCTCTCTTAATTGATTTTGATGTTTTATGTAGTGCTTTGATTGATTCCATACCACTCTCTGATTCCCTTGTTTTCGAATCGTTCCATCTTCATGATAGTTACTTGGATTCGTTGCTCGTCTACTTCGATCCATCTTTCTAAGAAGCTTACGCTTCTCCTGTTCGATATTCTGAACTCGGTCAGCAAGTTCCAATAATTTTACCTCAGACGGACTTGCAATCGCAATCGTTTGTGTTCCAATGTCAATCCCTACGTCACCCTCACCCATCTTATGTTTTCTTTCACCAGTTTTCGTATTCACTTTCACGGGTGGATGGCCCTTGAAAACGATCTGAACATAGAATTTATACCGATTTCTCACATATTTTCTTACGATTCTGCAATAACAAATCTCTGCTTGCATGGCCTTTCGTTCATAATCATTGTCATAATCGATTCTCACTGGAATGTTCAAACCGTTCCAAAGCAGTCGATCCGCTTTCAATCGGATCCCGCTTTTGTTCGATTTTCCCTCTAAGGAATTCAATGTACCATATTTCTTATAATAAACTCTCGTTCCATTTCCATAAAATAATTTCTCATAAGACTTCCATAAGCGACTGGCTAGTTTCTGTGCCGTGAAGGAATCGATATTCTGTTTGAAATGACACTGTATTTGTTTTACATCTTCATGATAGGAAACAATCCTGCTGACTGGGAGGCATCTAAGATCAATCGTAAACTATGACATTGACAAATCTCAGCAATTTTTTTGATGTCATTGACATTGCCCGTGACATTGGAAACATGCGTACAGACGATTCCCTTTGTGTTTGGCTGAATACTTTCCTCCATCTGCTCATAAGAAATACATCCTTTGGCATCGCATGGCAGAATTGTTAATGTTACCCCCTGTTTTTCTAAATCATAAAGAGGCCGCAGCACGCTATTGTGCTCCATGGCCGTTGTGATTATATGATCTCCTGGAACAAAACTGCCTCGGATAGCAATGTTCAATGCCATCGTGGAATTCATGGTAAAGGCTACCTGCTCGGGTGAGCTGGCACCAAACAGCTCTGCCAGCAGACTTCGGGTCTCATAAACAATGCGAGCCGAATCCAAAGCTGCTGCATAGGCACCTCTGGATACGCTCGCCATATGGTTCACAGCATAAGCCACCGCCTCTGCCACGCAGGGTGGTTTTTGTAAGCTGGTGGCTGCGCTGTCTAGATAAATCATGGTTTTACCACCAAATCAGCGGTCGTCATACTCTCCACAATGTCATACATATTCGTAGCAGTACCGACAGCCAATTTTTCTGTCAAACCATAGTGGTTCAAGCAAGTACCGCAAGTCACAATCTCTACACCCGCTACTTCTAAGGTCTTCAAATCTTGAATGGTGTCTGGATTTTCAGAAGACAAAAATGCACCACGATTGTACATAATAAAGAATCCAATCTTATTTTACTTTTTAATAAACACGTTACGCCAGTGTTGGAATCCATCTTTTGACTCAGTTTGTTTTCTTATGAAATTTTTTAAATGTTGAAAAGGTCATGTCTTTCTTGAAACCAAGAAACACATGACCTTCGAAGTTTACTATTCTCTATATCCATGATGTTGAAGCCCACAGACATTTCTCCCCATGACGCCTACTGATTGCTATGCACATTGTGATAGCACACATATAAAAATTCTTGCACCAACTGTGGCCATATCTGTACTTCCGGTATCGGCTGCGGCTTACGATTTTGAATTCCTTCCATATACTTGGCAATTAACTCGCCTCTTGTCAGATTTCGTCCTGTTATATTCAAGGATAATGGCAATTCTCTTCCATTTTGAACAGAATCCATGATAAAATCGGCCCACTGTTCAACAGTATATCCTCCCCCATAGTTTCCACTGGCCCACAACTCATTTGCCAAAGAAAGTCCATGTTGTCCACGTGGAAAGACATGATGTGCAAAAGGGACTCCTGCTTCTAAACATGCCTGTGCCATAAGATAGCTATTCTGTACTGGCACTGCTCCATCTGATATAGTCTGCCAGAGAAAGACTGGTGGTGTCTTTTTATTTACCTGCTTTTCCAAAGACATATATTCCAACTCTTCTTTTGTAGCATC
>JBJELF010000017.1:0-7208 GCA_051879015.1 Lachnospiraceae bacterium | reverse complement strand
TATACGGAAGGGTCGTATCATTTGTTGATTGGCTATTCACAGATCCTCAAAATATAATAGATATTCTGCGTGATCCTAATGCTGTTTTACCTCAGGTCAATAGCATCATTGGCATGAGGATTTTCTGGTGGGTATGGTTGGCTGGACTGATTACTTCTTTATTTTTCGTTGGGAAGCAACTCCAAGCAAAACCTGAACCAAATGCGGCAAATGCTATTCTTACAAAAAAAGAACCGTATTTGATGATTCAGGATGTAACTGATGCCCTCAAGCAGTTGAAAGCTTGCAAAAACAGTAAGCAGCTCGATTCACTGATATATGCAGTTAAGAAACTGGAAGAAAAATTGTCTGTTGAAAGCGACTTCGGATATGGAAAAAGTGCTGTAATTAACTGCGAGAATAATATTGCCCGACAAATTCAATTCCTCTTAGATACTATTCCTTGTATTGAAAATGGCAATTTTGAAGAAAACATAAAGGCAATGAACACTGCTGTGATGAATATAAATTCTCTGTTGCGCAGACGCATCGAATTAAAGAAACGGTAACAAGTTACAAATTGGCAAGGTATTGAATGAACCGGTACAGGTTCATTCAATACCTTGATTTCCTCTATTGAGAAAATCAAGGCATTTTGCTTGTTGGAGAAAGCGTCCCCAATCCTCTTTGAACATCATCTAAGACGATGGCCACATGATTTTTCAATCGTTTTAAAGAAGCAACCTATAGCATAATTGGTGACCTTGGAGTATAATTTCAGTTGATTAAAGTTTGAGGAAGTGAGAATTGTGAAAGTATGTACTTTCGCCGGTCACAGGGAAGTATGCCAAACGAATATTTCTGACAAGTTAGATGAAGCCCTTTCAAAAATCATAAAAAATGATGACAGTTTTCATTTCCTTTATCGTTCTTTTGCGAATATAGTAGTAGCTTTTTTTAATATTTTATTCTCAATTTCTAATTTATGAATCTTCTTCTGAAGTACTTTATACTCTTTCATTAAGCTCGTTTTCGTATCTGAAACCTAACCTGTATCGAAGTTAACTCTTTTACCCATTCTGAAAGCGTTGATTTTGCAACGCCATATTCACGTGATAACTGTGGAAAAGAATAATTTCCAGTATTGTATCAATCTACAATTTGTTGTTTGAATTCTTGTGAATACTTCTTTGTTTTTTTGCCATGTTGAACAGCCCCTTTACTTTATAATATAGATTATAAGTTGTTCAACTTTTTGTGTCCACTACTATATACTAACACCAACAAAGCGCTTTGTCTGAACATTGACTTGCCGTTCGTGTGCCCAGCTATTCAAAATGCTCTGTACAAATTCTGCATCTGCGTTGCTGTCATCACAGATTGCCACTCGATAGCCCATGCGTTCACCTTTTTTCTTCTATATAGGACGCTGCCTGCAAAGCGGGCATATCATTTTAAGAAAAAGCGTATCAGCAGTTCATACAGTTTCTGGTAAGGCTGATAGCGCATCGGCAAATCAATCCAGGTTTTTTTGTCCACAATGCTCTTGTAGTGGGAGAAGGTGTCAAATCCAAGCTTACCGTGATATGCTCCCATACCACTTTCCTGGAATCCGCCAAATCCCATCTCACTGGTGGCCAGATGAATGATAGTGTCATTGACACAGCCGCCTCCAAAACCGCATTTTGCGAGAACTTTTTTTGCAACGGTCTTGTTCTCTGTAAAAATATAGAGAGCAAGTGGGTGCGGCATCTGATTCATTTGGTGGATGGCCTCATCGATGGTCTGGTAGGTTAAAATTGGCATGATAGGTCCAAAAATTTCTTCCTGCATGACAGCATCCTCAAATGTTACATTGTCCATGACGGTTGGTTCAATTTGAAGAGTATCGGGGTCAGAATTTCCGCCGTAGATAATTTTTTCTGGATTCATCAGACCATTGATTCGATGAAAATGTTTTTCATTAATAATTTTTCCATAATTTGGGTTTTTAAGAGCGTTCACGCCATACTGTTTGGCAATCTGTTTAAGGATTTCGGTAATCAGGGCATCCTTTACACTAGCATCGCAGTAAACATAGTCTGGTGCTACGCAAGTTTGTCCGCAATTCAAATATTTTCCAAAAACCAATCGTTTGGCAGCGAGCTTTAAATTGGCAGATTTGTCAATGATGCAGGGACTCTTTCCTCCTAATTCCAGAGTAACAGGGGTTAGATAGGAGGATGCCTTTTTCATTACTTCCTTGCCAACGGATTGACTTCCAGTGAAGAAGATATAGTCAAAATGCTGATTTAACAGGCTGGTGTTCTCGGCACGTCCTCCAGTGACTACAGCTACATAGCGGGAATCAAAACATTCCTTGATTATTTTTTCTATGATAGCGCTGGTGTTTGGAGAATAGGCACTAGGCTTAACGATAATTGTATTTCCGGCGGCGAGGGCATCTACTAAAGGCTCCATAGTCAGTAAAAATGGGTAGTTCCATGGACTCATAATTAAGACAACTCCCTGAGGAGAAGGCTTCTGAAAACTTCTGGAATGAAACTGGGACAGTGGAGTATAGACGGTACGCTCTCGGGCAAAAGCAGCAGTATGACGCTGCATATAAGTAATTTCACTTAATGTCAAACCGATTTCACACATATAGCTTTCAAACCCACTTTTTCCCAGGTCGGCGGCGATAGCAGCTTTGATTTTATCTTCGTAGAGTTGAATGCAGACCTTGAGGCGGGCAAGAGCGCGGAGGCGCTGTTTGACATCAAGAGTAGCACCTGTCTGGAAGTAGCGGCGCTGCTTTTCTACTAATTTTTGAATTTCTTTTTCTTCCATAGATTATTTACTTCCTTTCTAAACACACATCTTTATATTTTTTCAAAGATGATTCTAGTTCTGTTCTTCCATAACCATGTAGTAGAAGAGAGCCAGCTCATCTGCATTCATTAAAATTGGAACAGGATAGAGGGGATTTGCTTCCTTGTCAGCATAACGAGATAAAGCAGGAATGTCTTCTTCGCGAATTTCTGGGATGGTGCTTGGAATCCCGAAACGAGCATTCATATCCTTGATTGCTTGAATGAAACATGCTGCAGCCTCACTGTCAGGAGTCTCTTTGGTGCAAAGTCCGGCGGCTATGGCAAGACAGTGAAGCTTGCGATAGATAGATTTTCCATAAGCTTCAAGAACATAGGGAAGCAAAATCGCATTGGTCTGACCATGCGGCACATTGTATTTTCCGCTGAGGGAGTGAGATACCGCGTGAATGTAACCTACATAGGATTGGGTGAAGGCACAGCCCGCATAGTAAGAGGCCCAGAGCATATTTTTTCTGGATGGCATATCGTCTTCGTGCTCATAGGCAGTGTCAAGATTTTCAAAGATTAGTTTGACTGCACGCAGAGCGTAAGCTCTTGTTTTGTGAGTGGTAGAATTACCAATATAGGCCTCAATTGCATGGACTAACGCATCCATACCAGTGCTTGCAGTGATATGTGGAGGCAAAGATATAGTCAATTGTGGGTCCAAAACAGCGTATTTGGGAATCAGAGGGAAATCATTGATTGCATATTTATGGCGGGTGTCGGCATCTGTGATGACAGCCGCAAGGGTGGTTTCACTTCCGGTACCAGCAGTAGTTGGAACTGCAATAAACAGAGGAAGTTTTCTGCAAACTTTGAGGATACCTGCCATCTGACCTAAAGAGCGATATGGATTAGCAATGCGAGCCCCCACTGCCTTGGCGCAGTCCATACTAGAGCCCCCGCCGAAACCGATAAGTGCTTTACAGTGATTCTGCCAATACATCTGCAGAGCTTCATCTACATTTACAGTGGTAGGGTTTGCAACCGTCTTGTCATAAATCGTATATGAAATTTTATTTTGCTGCAATGCTGCTTCCAGTGAATTCAAGAGTCCATGGGAGACAATGCCGCTGTCGGTTATAATAAGTACAGAGTCACAATTGTTTTCTTTTAATATGAAAGGGATTTTTTCCACATTGCCCAAAATCTTTGGATGACGATAGGGCAAAATGGGAAGTGCCAAATGAAACACATTTTGGAAGGCACGACAATATAGTTTCTTTAATGAATTCATACCGATATTACCTCGTTTGTTTTTTTTTGACTACTACAATAAACGAAGAAAAAGGCTTTGTCAACTGATTGTTTCAATGGATAAAAAATAGAAAAACGGCATGACCGAAACCATGCCGTTTTCTGAATGTTTGATTATTCTAATTCGCTTAGATTGCGTGTCCAGGCACAGGCCAAAGCACCTGGTCCGATATGACAGGAAACACTCAAGGACAGTGGACGAATGTCGCACACTTCCATTGCGAACTCTTGATTGATTGTCTGGGCAAATTCTTTGGCCTCAGCCTCATTTTGAGTATGGGCTACCATGATGCGGAATTTCTTTTCCTCGAAAGCGTTTGGATATTTGGAGAGAATATCCTTTTTTAAAGCTTGAATCATAACCTTTTTTGCGTGTTTGAGATTTCTTGCTTTAGAGTAGGTGTCTAAACGCTCCCCTTGAATTTGCAGTACGGGCTTAATGTTGAGTACTGTACCAATCAGTGCAACAGCGGGAGTCAGACGCCCACCTTTCTTCAGATATTTTAATGTATCTACCATAATATAAATACCGGTATCAAACTTGGTGCGCTCTAAGATTTCTTTGATTTCAATGGCAGATTTTCCTATTTTTGTGAGTGCGATGGCATCACGGGCACTTTGTGATTGCGTGACGGAGATTCGCTGATTATTTACCACTTGTACACGGCCATTAAAATCTTCTGCTAACATCATAGCTGTCTCGTAGGAACTGGACAAACCACTGGACATAGGAATGTGTACTATTTCGTCATAAGTCTTCAAAAGTTCATTCCACAAGTCTAAAATAGAAGCCGGAGATGGCTGAGAGGTGAAAATGTCGCAGTCAGAGAGCAAAAATTCATAGAATTTTTCCTGAGTCAGACTCTCGTTTTCAAAGTAAACTTGATTGTTGATGGTGAAAGGCATTGGAAGAATATGAATTCCTAAAGCCTTTGTTTCTTCAAGGGACATACCGGCGTTACTGTCGGTAACTACTGCGATTTTATTCATAAGAGTGTACCTTTCTTTGTTATTATTGTGAATGCCTCATCAGGCGGACCAATAGGAACATTTATGTTGGGGAAAGCCTGGAATGCAGGCATAGGTGTTTTTTCAAGTGTCCTATAATGACATCTTTGAAAAGCGGCAAAATGAATTCTGTGTAAGATATCAGGGTCAAAATACCTTTTGACCCCAACATTATGATATAAATATATACGATTTAAATGACAAAATCAACTATTTTTTATTGGGACAAAATTAGTTAATTGTTACCTTTTATTGGAATGGTATGATTGGGAGAGAAAGCAGCAAGAAAGTGCTTGCTTTTTTTTCGAATATGCGTTATTGTTTTAAAAGTGGAACGGTCTAAAACAGATGATTTTACGTATACAAGAAAGGATGGATCTAATCCACTAGGATTTGCTATTAGAGAGAAAGCAGAAATAAGTGTTTAAGGAGTGAAGAATGTTATGAGAAAAAGAGTGGCAGCATTGATGTTGACAAGTGCGATGGTTTTGGCAATGGCTGGATGCAGCAGTTCTACATTAAATGATGGTACAAAGGAAGTAACTACGACCGAGGCAGAGAAGGAAGTGACCACAGAAGGTGTTGAAAGCACAGGTGAAGATACCGAGAGCAGTGATGTTTTAGAGGTGACTACTATCACAATTTATGCGGCACAGAGTTTGAGCGGCGTAGTGGATGAGTTAATTGGAATTTACAATGAAACTCAGCCAAATGTAACAGTTTTGACTAGCTATGGCAGTTCGGGAACTTTGATGAATAATATCGAGGAAGACAATGGAAATGGTGCCTGCGATATTTTCTTTTCGGCAGCGCAGAAGCAGATGAATCAGCTGGAGGAAGATGGTCTTTTGGTGGAAGGTACTCGCGCGAATGTAGTGAATAATCAGGTTTGTGTGGTGACTTATAAAGGAAGTGGCACAACGGTAACTGGTCTGGAAAATATTGCAGAGGCATCCAGTATGGCTTTGGCGGACGGCAGTGTACCGGTTGGTAAATATACTCGTCAGGCTATGGTTAATGCAGGCATGCTCCCAGAGACCGATGATGTATCTGCTATTACAACACAGGAAGTATCAGATGCCTTGGGAGGTCTGGAGATTAATGAATGTGCCAATGTAGGTGTGGTTGCTTCGGCTGTTGCAGAGGGTTCCAATGAGATAGGTACCGTTTATAAGTCTGATACATATGGTTTGGAAGACCAGCTTGAAATTTTGGAGATTGTAAGCTATGATTTGACTGGAAATGTTATTTATCCAATTGCTCAGGTAGTTAACAATCAAGCCGATGAGGTACAGGATGCGGCAGCTTTGGATTTTGTGGAGTTTTTGACCTCGGATACAGCGAAATCTGTGTATGAAAAATATTATTTTGATACGAATGTAGAATAACCGTTTTCGATAGGGATATATCAGCATGGAATATCCATTGATAAGCGAAAGGATTTTTATGAGAGAGATGATTGAATTACTGCAAAATCTGGATTGGAGTCCGCTGATAATATCGTTGAAGACAGGAGTGGTAGCTACTATCCTTTCTTTTTTTCTTGGACTCTATGCAGCGCGGCAGATTATGAAGGTAGGACCCAGGATGAAAGCGGTTATCGACGGAGTGTTGACTTTGCCCATGGTACTGCCTCCAACGGTAGCCGGATTTTTCTTATTATTGTTGTTTAGTCTGCGCCGTCCTTTTGGTTCCTTTTTGTATCAAAATTTTGACATTAAGGTGGTACAGACATGGCTTGGATGTGTACTGGCGGCAACGGTGATTTCTTTTCCTTTGATGTATCGCAATGCAAGAGCTGCTTTTGAACAGGTGGATGCCAATTTGGTCTATGCAGGAAGAACATTGGGCATGAGTGAACTGGCAATTTTCTGGCGGGTGGTAGTGCCAAATGCGGGACCAGGTATTTTGTCGGGGACTATTTTGACTTTTGCCAGAGCACTTGGCGAGTATGGAGCAACTTCTATGTTAGCGGGTAATATTGCTGGAAAGACAGGTACGATTTCCCAAAAAATTGCCATGGTTATTCAGGATGGTGATTATGGAACAGCTGGATTGTGGGTGGCGATTGTTATGGGGATTGCGTTTGTGATTATCTTATTGATGAAT
>JBJELF010000016.1:0-31395 GCA_051879015.1 Lachnospiraceae bacterium | reverse complement strand
GTAGAGGAGCTGCTGACGGATGACGATAGGGAATGTACTGTGATTTTGGTGGAGAGCAGCAAAAAAAACTACAGTGAGATGTGGAACTGTTTTTGTCGTTTTCCATTGCAGCATATGACGATTGTGGGAATTACCGGTACAAAGGGAAAAACGACTACCAGTTTTTTTCTAAAAGCAATTTTAGAGGCACATGGTCTTTTGGTGGGATTGGTGGGTACCAATGGCATTTTTGATGGAAGGGAATGGAAAGCACTGGAGTACACGACACCGGAACCAGAAATCTTGTTTCCTGCCTTACAGACTATGGTTGAGAATGGCTGTGAGGTGGTGGTGATGGAAGTGTCTTCTATTGGTATGAGGCAGAGCCGGCTGGAGGGTATTTTATTTGATTATGGACTGTTTACCAACTTTTTCCCAGATCATATCGGCGGAGCAGAACACAAAGATCTGGAAGAATATTTTTATTGGAAGAAGCAGTTTTTTTTTCAATGCAAGCAGGCAATTTTCTGGAGATGCAATGCAAGTGAGCAGATTGTACGGGAATGTACAATTCCATGTGAGTATGTAGAGACAGAGCTGGAAATTCCTCTATTGATGGGAGGGCATTATAATCGGCAGAATGCAGCGCTGGCATGGCGATGTGGGGAAAAGATTATGGGGAGTTATTTTTCGAAGGAGAAGGCTGCAAAGGCCTGCGGTGGCTGTAAGGTAGCAGGACGCATGGAACTAGTATATGAAGGATTGTTTCGTGTCTATATTGATTATGCCCACAATGGTGAAAGTTTGCGTCAGCTGTTGACTACATTGCGTGAGTTAAGACCAGGTAGGTTGATTTGTCTTTTTGGCTGTGGGGGCAATCGCTCCGAAGAGAGACGAATGCAGATGGGAGAGGTCAGCGGAAATCTGGCAGACTTGACTATTTTAACGTCGGACAATTCGAGGTGGGAGGAGCCACAAAAGATTATTCAGCAAATTGAAAAAGGAGTCTTGCAATCTGGTGGAAAATATGAGATTATTGTAAGTCGAGAAGCTGCTATTGAGCAGTGTATTTTACATGCCCAAGAGGGTGACTTTATTGTGTTGGCGGGCAAGGGACATGAGGAATATATGGAAGTAAATGGAGTGCGGCAGCCTTTCAGTGAGAGAGAAATCGTACGTCGTGCCATTGAAATGAGGAATAGCAAGCTGTAAAACAATATTTTATGTGATTTTAATTGTGAAATATTGTGAAAAATGAATCAGGAGGGATGATTGTGAAAGTTACGATAAAAGAAATTGTGGAAGCTGTCAACGGTACATTGTTGTGCGGTGATAAAAATATGGTGATTGAGCATGTCAGCATTGATTCGAGAAGCAGTCAGGGGAATGATATTTTTGTGCCGATTATTGGTGCAAAGTCTGATGCCCACCGCTTTATCGAGGGGGCTTTTGCTTCGGGCTGCGTTGCGACCTTCACCAGTGAGCATGATGCTATGGAGGATACTCACCCGTGGATTCGCGTCGATAATACGGTAAAGGCATTGCAGCAGACGGGCAAGCTATGGAGAGACCGTATGTCTATGCCAGTGGTTGGCGTGACGGGCAGTGTGGGAAAGACTACGACGAGAGAGATGGTTGCCGCTGCACTGGGAGCGGAAAAAAAGGTTTATAAGACGATTAAAAATTATAATTCGATTATTGGACTGCCAGTTATGTTGTCAGAGATGACAGATGATTATGAGATTGCAGTATTGGAGATGGGAATGAATGCCAAGGGCGAGATTGCCTGTATGACGGCGTTGGCACAGCCCAATATGGCTATCATTACCAACATTGGTGTCGCCCACATGGAATTCTTTGGCTGTCAGGAAGGTATCAAAGAGGAAAAACTCAGTGTGCGCTATGGTCTGAATGGCGGTGTGCTGCTGTTAAATGGAGATGATCCAATGCTCTGCAATGAGACTAGCGGTGGGACGGATCAAGTGATTTTTTATGGAACTTCTGCTCATTGTCAGTATCGTGCTGTGGAGGTGACCAATCACAATGGTTATTATTCTTTTGTATTGGAGCATGGAAATGTGAAAATTCCTGTGCAGCTTGCGGCACCAGGAATCCACAATGTAAATAATGCTGCAGCAGCACTTGCGGCAGCGGATTTAAACGGGGTATCCATGGAAGCGGCTGCAAAAGCTTTGGAAGGTTTCACAGGCTTTAACAACCGTTTGCAGATTATGGAGAGCAAGGGATACACGGTGATTGATGATACTTATAATGCAAGTCCGGATTCTATGAAAGCTGGTTTGAAGGTGCTGATGGCGAGAGAAGCAAAGCGATATATTGCAGTGTTGGGTGATATGAAGGAGTTGGGTGATCAGTCCACTCGTTTTCATTATGAGGTAGGCACTTATATGAAGGACTTTCCAATTACGCAAGCGGTGTTGGTGGGTGAGCTGGCAGCACAGATTGGTGCGGCGCTGATTGATGCAGGCAGTGCTATTGAAGTGCATTGTTTTGCAGCTAAGGATGAGGCTAGTCAGTACTTGCAGACTCAGGTACAGGCGGGAGATGCCATTTATGTAAAAGCGTCCAACTCCATGGGATTAAAGCAGCTTGTACAGGATATTTTGTAAGGTAGCACCCTATGAGTTTGTATGCACATATTATTATTGATGTCACCACCAGTCAGCTTGACCGCCCATTTCAATACAAAATACCGCAGGAATTACAGCAGCAGATTCAAATTGGAAGTTGTGTGAAGGTTCCTTTTGGCAATGGCAATCGTGTATTGACGGGATATGTGATTGATATGGGGGATGAGCCAGATTGGGCAGTGGAGAAAATTAAGACAATTATCTCGCTTGTGTCGGGTGCATTGCCTGTGGAAGCGCAGATGATTCAGTTGGCAGCATGGATTCGCAATCAGTACGGTGGCAGCATGATTCAGGCGCTCAAGACGGTGATGCCTGTCAAAGAAGAAGTTCGCCAGGTTGAGACAAAAAAGTATTGTCTGGCTGTCAGCGAGGAAAGGGCGAGAGAGCAGTTGGAGCTGGCAGAAAAGCGACATTATGCGGCGAAAGCAAGACTGCTGCAGGTTTTGCTGCAGCAGGGAGAAGTTTCTTCGACCGAGGCGCGTCAGAAACTAGGTGTGATGACCAGTACGGTACAAAGTTTAGAAAAAGCAGGAATTATCAGGGTAATGAGTGCAGTCGAGTATCGTGGTACTGTAAGGGAACAAAATTCAGGCAGAAAGGTGGAACTCAATGAATCTCAGCAAAAAGCGGTGGAACAGATTTGGGAGGATTATCTGCGCGGAGAAAGAAAACCTTGGCTAATTCATGGTGTTACAGGGAGCGGCAAGACAGAAGTGTATATGGAGCTGATTGAGCGAGTCTGTAGAATGCAAAGACAGGTTATTGTGTTGATTCCTGAGATTTCTCTGACAAAACAGACGATTATGCGATTTTATGGAAGATTTGGAAATCGAATTTCCATGGTTAATTCTCGTTTATCATCAGGAGAAAAATATGATCAGTTCATGAGAGCCAGACGGGGTGAGATTGATATTATGATTGGTCCACGCTCGGCGCTGTTCACACCTTTTCCAAATTTAGGTCTTATTATCATCGACGAGGAGCATGAGCAGACCTATCGCAGTGATTTGATGCCACGCTATCATGCCAGAGAGACGGCGGTGGAGCGGGCTCGTCTCTCTGATGCCATGGTCGTGCTTGGTTCGGCGACTCCCTCACTCGAGAGTTATTATCGCACCGTCAGCAAGGAGTACGGTCTGGTTAAGTTGAACTATCGTGCTATTGAGGGCAGTGGTTTGCCTTCTGTCTGCATAGTGGACTTGCGTGAGGAAATGAAGCAGGGGAATCGTTCTATCTTTAGTCGGGAATTACATCAAAAAATAGAGGATAGACTTGCAAAAAAAGAACAGGTTATGTTATTTTTAAATCGACGTGGTTTTGCTGGATTTATCTCCTGCCGAAGCTGTGGTGAGGCCATTAAATGTCCGCACTGTGATGTATCTATGACTCTGCACAACAATGGAAGTATGGTTTGTCATTATTGTGGATATCATAGTTGGGTACCTAAAAAATGTCCTTACTGTGATTCACCCTACATTGCAGCTTTTGGATTAGGTACTCAAAAGGTGGAGGCTATGGCAAGGCAGCAATTTCCGACTGCAAGGATTCTGCGCATGGACATGGATACGACAATGGGCAAGGATGGTCATGAAAAAATTTTAAATGAGTTTCGTGAGAATAAGGCTGATATCTTGATTGGAACTCAGATGATTGTCAAGGGACATGATTTTCCAAATGTCACATTGATGGGCATTTTGGCGGCGGACTTGTCTCTCCATTCTGCCGATTATCGCTGTGGTGAGCGCACCTTCCAGCTGCTGACTCAGGCAGCGGGAAGAGCCGGTCGTGGAGACAAGGCTGGGGATGTAGTAATACAAACCTATATGCCAGAACATTACAGCATTCAGTGTGCGGCAAGGCAGAATTATGAGGAATTTTTTCATCAGGAAATGCAGTATCGAAGGATGCTGCAGTATCCTCCTGCAGGTTGCATGATGGAGTTGATGGTCAGCTCTGCTAATTATCAGGAGGCAGAGGAGGAGATTCAAAAGGCTGCCAGTCTATTGCGGAAATGGGAAGAAAAGGTGGACTACACGGTAATTGGACCAGCTGATGCATCCGTGGCCAAGATAAAAGATATTTATCGAAAGATTTTGTATGTCAAATCGAGTCGAATGGAACTTTTAGTACAGGTTCGCTTATATCTGGAAAAAATTTTCGATAAAGAAAATAGAAAAAATCTGTACATACAGTTTGATTTTAATGTATAATTATGATGTCATGAGGTGTACTGTCATTCGTAGATATCGTAATCAATCGGGTGGAAGGGATGACTACAGTAAAAGGTAACTATGAAAAACAAGGAGTTCTCGGCCTTGATGGTGGGAGAATGACCTATAAAAATGAAATCATTGAGGAGGTAAAAAATGGCAACTCGTAAAGTAAGAGAAGTAGGAGAAGAATGTTTAAGAAAAAAGTGCAAGGAAATTAAGGAGATTACTCCTCGTATTCGTACTTTGGCAGAGGACATGTTAGAAACGATGTATGCCACCAATGGTGTTGGATTGGCAGGACCACAGGTAGGTATCTTAAAACGTATTGTGGTTATTGATGTTGAGGATGGAGCAAATCCTTATGTGATGATTAATCCACGTATTTTAGAAAGTTCTGGTGAGCAGACTGGATATGAAGGATGTCTCAGTGTGCCAGGCAAGAGTGGGATTGTTACTCGACCAAACTATGTCAAAGCTGCAGCTCTTAACTTGGATGGTGAAGAGTATATTTTGGAGGGCACGGAGCTTTTGGCCAGAGCTATCTGTCATGAGTTGGATCATCTGGATGGTATTATGTACATCGACAAGGTGGAGGGTAATCTCATCGATAACAGTGAATTAATGGATGAGGAGTGATAGAATGCGAATTATTTTTATGGGAACGCCAGAATTTGCTGTTCCTGTATTGGAATCCTTGGTGGAAGGCGGTCATGATGTGATTGCCGTTGTAACTCAGCCGGACAAGCAGAAGGGCAGAGGCAAGGCAGTACAGTTTCCTCCAGTGAAACAAAAGGCATTGGAGTACCATATTCCGATTTATCAGCCGCTGAAGGCAAGAAATCCTGAGTTTATAGCCGAGATGCAGCGCTTAAACCCTGATGCCATGGTGGTAGTAGCTTTTGGACAGATTTTGCCTAAGGATATTTTAGATATTCCAAAGTATGGCTGCATCAATGTACATGCCTCCTTACTTCCGAAATATCGCGGGGCTGCTCCGATGCAGTGGTGTATCATTGATGGCGAGACAGAGACGGGTATTACAACCATGATGATGGATGTGGGGCTGGATACGGGTGATATGCTTAAAAAAGAGGTTGTACCGATTGATCCTAAGGAGACTGGAGAGAGTCTGCATGATAAGTTAGCGGCTTTGGGCGGTCCATTGACTCTGAAAACTCTGGCGGAGCTTGAGGCAGGTACTCTAAAGGGTGAAAAGCAGCAGGATGAGCTTTCCTGTTATGCAAAGCGTTTAACAAAAGAGTTGGGAAATATCGATTGGAATCAATCTGCGTCAGCAATTGAGCGACTGATTCGCGGACTGAATTCTTGGCCCAGTGCTTACACACAGGCTGCAGGAAAGACGTTGAAAATATGGAGTGCTGATGTACTGGGGGAAGAAAGTGGATTGGAGGCAGGCTGTGTGGCAGAGGTCTCGAAAGACGGTTTTACCGTGCAGACAGGCCAGGGTATGCTGGCAGTTAAGGAAGTGCAGCTAGAGGGGAAAAAACGTATGGATGCAGGTGCTTTCCTGAGAGGATTTTCTCTGGAACCGGGTATGAAATTGGGAGAGTAATGGTTTTTAATGAACATTGATTGCGGGAGTGCAAAGCGAGGAGTAATCAACTTTTATATAGGGTGGTGCCTCGCCTGTGAGGCATATCAATTTAGAAAGGATGATGGATATGTTATTTCATGTGGCATATTATAGCCATTATGGTTATTATTTTGATTGGACTTATCTGTTAGTGATAATAGGGGCTGTACTCTCGATGGCGGCCTCTTGGAAAGTACAGTCCACCTTTAAAAAGTATTCGGGATATCGCAGTGCCAGCGGCATGACTGGTGCGATGGCAGCTGAGCGTATTTTGCATGGAGCAGGTATCTATGATGTGTCTGTGCAGCATATCAGCGGAAATTTGACGGATCATTATGACCCATCCAGTAAAGTATTGCGTTTGTCTGATTCCGTGTATGGTTCCACATCGGTGGCTGCTGTGGGAGTGGCTGCTCATGAGTGCGGACATGCCATTCAGCACAGTCAGCAGTATGCACCGTTGACCATTCGTGGCAGTTTGGTGCCTGTGGCGAATTTTGGAAGCGCCATTAGTTGGCCATTGATTTTGGTGGGTGTAATTTTAGGTTGGAATGAAGTTTTGATTCAAATTGGTATTTTATTGTTTTCTGCAGCAGTCTTATTCCAGCTGGTGACTTTGCCAGTGGAGATTAATGCTTCTAAGAGAGCTCTGCGCGAGTTGGAACAGGATGGCATTTTGGGCAGTCAGGAACTGAGTATGACTCGAAAAGTGTTGGGAGCAGCGGCTTTGACCTATGTGGCAGCAGCGGCAGCATCTATTTTACAACTGCTGCGATTGATTATGTTGTTTGGAGGACGCCGACGTGACTGAGGTAAATACGAGAGAAGTGGCACTGGACATTATCGTGGAAGTCATGGAGAAGGACGGATTTACCCATATTGTTTTGAGGCAGGCTCTTGAAAAATATGGATATTTGTCCCGACAGGAGCGAGCTTTCATCAGTCGTCTGGCATCGGGCACCATTGAGCGTGCTATCGAGCTGGATTATATTATTGATCAATTTTCCAGGACACCCAGCAAAAAAATGAAGCCAGTGATACGAAATCTATTGCGTATGACTACTTATCAGCTTAAATATATGAATGCGATTCCAGCTTCCGCCGCCTGTAACGAGGCGGTAAAGCTGGCGCAGAAGAGAGGATTTTCCAATCTTAAGCCCTTTGTTAATGGTGTTTGCCGCAATATCGGCAGAAATATTGCCAAGTTTCAAACTTATGATAGTTTGGAGCTCAATTATTCCGTTCCTTCATGGCTGGTGCAGGAATGGAGTAAACAGTATTCTCTGAGCGAAATGGATGAAATGTTAGCTGCTATGTATCAGCGCTATCAGGGTGTTCATGAGGTAACAGTGCGCTGCAATGAAAGCAGACAGAATCTGGAGAAAATTAAGCACTCTTTGATGGCTCAAGGAATTACAGTGCGTGAGGAGGTCGACTGGCCTCAAATCCTTCATTTATCTGGCATGGAACGCATGGAAGATTTAACCGCTTTTTTGGAGGGATGGATTCAGCCACAGAGTTTGGGTTCTGCATTGATCGGACGTGTAGCAGCACCGAAGCCAGGGGATTACTGTATTGATTTATGTGCTGCGCCAGGTGGAAAAAGCCTGCATTTGGCGGATCTGATGGCGGATGTGGGTGTAGTTGACAGTCGAGATATTTCTTTTGATAAGTTGGCTCTTATTGAGGAGAACAAACATCGCTGCGGCTTTTCCTGCATTCAGATTTCTCTCAAAGATGCAGCTAGGGAAGATGAGCAGATGAGACAGAAGGCGAATGTGGTAGTGGCAGATTTACCTTGTTCGGGATTGGGAATCATTGGAAACAAGGCAGATATTAAATATAAGATGACGCTGGAAAAAACGAAAGCTTTGGCAAAAATGCAGCAAGATATGTTGGCAGCAGCAGCCTCCTATGTAAAAGTGGGTGGTACCCTGGTGTACAGCACCTGTACAATCCATGACTTAGAAAATGAAGAGAATGTTAGATGGTTTTTAAAGAATTTTCCTTTTGAACCTGTAGATTTTTCAGAAGAAGTGCCGGATAGTTTGAAAAAGGATTCGATTCAAAATGGAATGCTGCAGTTGCTGCCGGGGGATGGAGTGGAAGAAGGATTTTTTATTGCAAAGCTCCGACGAAAGGAAGAATTGTGAGAGAAGAAAGTAAAAAAGATTTACGTTCTATGACGCTAGAACAATTAGGTGCGGAATTGGCTGCTTTAGGGTTTCAGAAATTTCGCACCAAACAAATTTATCAATGGATTCATGAGAAGATGATTCGGGATATTGATCAGATGACGAATCTTTCTCTGGAGCATCGAAACTTGCTGAAGGAAACATTTACATTGACGGTCTTGGAAAAAGAGACAGTCCTTGTATCAAAAATAGATGGAACTAGAAAATATTTGTTTGTGTTGCCAGATGGAAATATAATTGAGAGTGTGTGGATGCGATACAAGCATGGAAATTCTGTCTGTATCTCATCTCAGGTGGGATGTCGCATGGGATGCAAGTTTTGTGCATCTACCTTAGATGGTGTAGTACGCAATTTAACAGCAGGAGAAATGTTGGAGCAGATTTATCGTATTCAGGAAGATACGGGGGAGCGAGTGTCTAATGTGGTAGTCATGGGCTCAGGAGAGCCTATGGATAATTATGATAATTTGCTTCAATTTATTCATATGATTTCTGACCCGAATGGGCTTTGTATCAGTCAGCGCAACCTTACTGTTTCAACCTGTGGGATTGTACCAAAGATGCGAGAACTGGCGGAAGAGAAATTGCAGATTACGCTGGCTTTGTCCTTGCATGCCTCTGATGATGAGACAAGAAAAAAATTGATGCCTATTGCCAATCGCTATTCCATTGCAGAGTTGATGCAGGTGTGCAATGAGTATTTTGAGGTGACGGGCAGACGCGTTACATTTGAGTATAGTTTAGTCAAAGGAGTCAATGATAATTTGCAGGAAGCAGCGGCATTGGCAAAATTAGTAAAAAATATGAACTGTCATATCAATTTAATTCCCGTCAATCCAATCAAAGAGAGAGATTTTGTACAATCAGAGGCGGATAGTATTGATAAATTTAAAAAATTGCTTGAAAAAAATAAAATAAATGTTACTATTAGAAGAGAAATGGGCAGAGATATTGGCGGTGCCTGTGGACAATTGAGAAGAAATCATATTCAGAAAAAAGAAATGGTGGGAAAGGAGCAGACATGAAAGTATTTGGATTATCCGATAAAGGAATATGTCGCGAACAAAATCAAGATTCATTTTACTATTTGATGAAACCTTGTGGAATGTTGTCTACCCTTTTTTTAGTTGCCGACGGCATGGGAGGTCATTTGGCTGGTGATGTGGCATCAAAGTATACGGTGGAGCATCTCCCAAATTATATTGCTCGCTCAAAGAAAGATAACTTACAGGAGGTCATGAAAGAGGCAATCCAAAATGTAAGTAAGGATATATTAGCCTTGTCTCAGCGTTATTCCGAATATCGTGGGATGGGTACTACTTTAGTGGCTGCTACAATCCAAAATCATTCCTTGTACATAGCGAATGTGGGAGACAGCAGAGCCTATCATCTGCGAAATGGCAGATTAAGGCAGGTGACAAAGGATCATTCCTGGGTAGAAGAACTGGTTGAGCGAGGAGAGATTCAGCGAGGCAGTGAATTTTATCAAAAAAACAAAAACGTAATTACTCGTGTGGTAGGAGGTGTTCGAGGACAGGCGATGCCGGATTTCTTTGAATGTACCCTGCAGGAGCATGATATGGTGTTGATGTGTTCTGATGGTTTGTCTAATATGGTGACGGACAGGCGTATGGAGGAGATATTGAATGAAGAAAGTTCCATAGAAGAAAAGGCCAGGAATTTGATTGATGAGGCAAATTTTTGCGGAGGATTGGACAATATTACAGTACTTTTGATTGAAATAGATAGTGAGGTGATTCAATGATACGAGAGGGAATGTTTCTAGGAGATCGCTATGAGATATTAGAAAAAATTGGTTCCGGCGGTATGGCAGATGTGTATAAGGCAAGATGTCATCGCTTGAATCGCTATGTGGCTATTAAAGTATTAAAAGAAGAACTATGCAACGATGAGACTGTTGTTAAGAAATTTACGGAAGAGGCTCAGGCAGCTGCCTGTCTTTCCCATAATAATATTGTTGGAATTTATGATGTCAATCAGGAAGGTGATATTCATTATATTGTAATGGAATTGCTTGAGGGTATTACGCTGAAGGAGTATATTAAACATAAAGGTTCCTTAACTGCGAAGGAGACGGTAGAGATATCCATTCAGGTGGCTGAGGGATTGAGTGCAGCTCATGCTCAGAATATTATTCATCGTGATGTAAAACCTCAAAATATTATGCTCACCAATGATGGCAAAGTAAAAGTGGCTGATTTTGGAATTGCTCATGTGGTTAATAGCAATACAATCAATGTAGTTAGTATGGGTTCTGTTCACTACAGTTCACCAGAGCAGAGTCGAGGAAAATACTGCGATGCCCGTTCTGATATTTATTCTTTGGGTGTCACCATGTATGAAATGATTACAGGCATTGTTCCCTTTGATGGTGAAAATGTGGTGAGTATTGCGATTGCTCATGCCAATGATATTGTGGTGCCTCCATCAAAGATTGTCGAAGGGGTACCCATGGATGTGGAGCGCATCATTCTCAAATGTCTGGAAAAAAGACCGGAGAACCGATATGAGAGTGCTAATGCCTTGATTAGTGATTTGGAAAAAACAGAGGTGGCAGTAAATATTGGATTTGGAGCGGAAGTTCATACAGAGCCGGAAGCAGTTGAGGAAATTGCAGAGGAAGAAGAAAAAGTGCTCTTGGGTGATAAAGTTTTAAATATTTTAAATATTGTGGGATGTATCGCAATTCTAGTATTGGTATTGTATATTGCATTGCGTTGGTCAGGGGTGCTATCCTCCAACAATAATAAACAGCCATCAGATTCAGTGGATATTAATGTAGTGGAAGGCACTTCAAATGGTGTGGATATTGCTAATGAGGAGAGTACAGATGAAAATGCCAATGTAACTACTACGATGCCACAGTGTGTTGGATTGAGTATGGATGAAGCTGAGGCACTATTGGAATCTTATTATTTAGTGGCTGAATTTAGTGCTGAGTGGGTATACAGTGATAAGTATGATGCAGGTTATGTCTGCGAACAAGAGTATAAAGAAGGTAAAAAGCTGGACAAATACACAAAGGTTGAGCTGACAGTTAGTCTTGGAACAGATAAATTTGAGATTAATGACAGTTATATTGGAATGAATCGAAATCAGTTTGAGCAGATTGTCAAGAAATATGAGTTTGATATTGATTGGAAAGATGAATACAATGAAGATATTCCAAAGGGACAAATTATTAAATTGGATCCTTCCAGCGGCAAAATTAAGATGGGAAGTAAGCTGACCGTCTATTATAGTAAGGGACCGCAGTATGTAGCAGTGCCTCAGTTAGTGGGTAAATCCGAGACGGAAGTAGAAAAGTTGTTGACGGACAATAATTTGAAAGTGGGTACTCGAAGTGAGGCATACAGTAATGAGTATGAGAAAGGTTATGTCATCAGTCAAAGTTTAGGTGCCAATACGGAAGTTGCGGCAGAATCTTCTGTTAATTATGTGGTCAGCCTTGGAAGAAAAACTGTCACGGTGCCAAATGTAGTTGGAAAAACAGCATCGGAAGCTAAGAATTTGTTGGCAAGTTATGAATTGCTTTGTGAGGTAAAAGAAGAATTCAGCAGCAAGTATCAAGCTGGATATGTTATCAGTCAAAATCCGAAAGAGGGAGCTTCAGCAAAATCTCAGGATACGGTTACTATTGTGGTCAGCAAGGGAGCAGAAGAAGTAACCGTTAATGTAGTGGGCAAGGAAGAGTCTGCAGCAAAAAATGAGTTGAAAAAATTGGATATTACGGTCAGTCAGGTAAAAGAAGAATTCAGCAATGAGCAAAAATCTGGTTATGTTATTCGAGTAGAGAAAGCATCTTCCAGTGGTACTGATTCTAATAAGTTCTATCGTGGAGATTCCGTGATTTTGGTAGTCAGCAAGGGAGCTGCTAAGGTCAGTGTACCAAATGTCTTAGGTTCAACTTTGGAGGAAGGTATCAGTGCATTGCAGGCAGTAAATTTGATACCAAAGTACAGTACAGAAACTGTGGAGTTGACAGCTAGTGAGGCAAACAAAAAGGGAGTCAAAGATGGGGAAGTGAAAATTGTTTCTCAGAGTATTGCAGCAGGTACAGAGGTTGATATTAACACTGAGGTTGTATTAAAGGCAGAAAGTTATACGGTAAAGCCTGATTCTACAACAGAAGCAGAGACGACAGAAGAGGATGAAGATGTCGCAATGAATAGTCTGACAGAAACGAATACACGATAAAGTGTAAATGGGTGGCTGAATAGTGACCAAAATGTAATGGTGGAGAAGAGGGCAGGGTTGGTTTATGAAATGACCATTCTGCCCTTTGCTCATTGATAGAAAGCAAGACGGAGAGTATATGACAACAGGAAAGATTATCAAAGGAATTGCGGGATTTTATTATGTTTACGCAGAAGAAAACTTTAGTATCTACGAATGTAAGGCCAAGGGCATATTTCGAAATAAAAAAATAAAACCGTTGGTGGGAGATGATGTGGAAATTGAAATTTTGGATGAGGCAGAAAAAGAGGGCAATATTGTCAGCATTTTTCCTAGAAAAAACAGTTTGATTCGTCCTGCGGTGGCTAATGTAGATCAGGTGGTAGTTGTGTTTGCTATGGCAGAGCCAGAACCGCATCTTAATCTGCTGGATCGATTTTTGGTGATGATGGAGCGGCAGCATATCCCTGCCAAAATTTGCTTTAACAAATGTGAGTTGGCAAACAAGGAGGAGTGCAGTCAATTTCAGCGGATCTACGAGTCAGCAGGCTATGAAGTTTTTTTCATGAGTGTGAAGGAACAAATTGGTTTGGAAACAGTAAGAGAAATGCTTCATGGAAAAACCACAGTATTGGCAGGACCTTCAGGTGTAGGAAAGTCCTCTTTTCTGAACGAGATGATACCTGATGCCCAAATGGAAACGGGCAGTGTCAGCGAAAAAATCAAGAGAGGAAAGCATACGACAAGACATTCTGAATTTTTCTTTTTAGAATCGGAAACTTTTTTATTGGATACGCCGGGTTTTAGTTCTATTTATACGGATGAAATTTTGCCGGAGGATATGGAACTATATTTTCCAGAGTTTGATTTATATCGAGCAGATTGTCGCTTTTCAGGCTGTGTGCATACTGCGGGGAAGGAATGTGGTATTCGAAATGCAGTGGAGGAGGGAAAAATTGCCCGTTCACGTTACGAAAATTATAAATTAATGTATCAGGAAAGTAAAGACAAGAAACGGTATTGACGAAAAATGCTGTGACAGTCAAGACAGTATATAAAAGGAGGGAAAAAATGAATACTATAAAAAATAAAATTCAATATAAACTGGCACCATCTATTTTATCGGCAGATTTTACCAGGCTTGGAGAAAATTTAAAAGATTTAGATGAAGCAAAGGCGGAGTATATTCATTTTGATGTAATGGACGGTATGTTTGTCCCAAATATATCTTTTGGATTTCCTGTGCTCGAGGCGGTGAGAAAGGCAACTAAGACAAAGCTGGATGTGCATTTGATGGTGGAAAAACCCATGCGCTATGTAGAAAAATTTATTAAGGCAGGAGCTGATATTGTGACTGTTCATGTGGAAGCCTGCGAGGACATCGAATTGTTTTTGGATACGGTGCATAGTCTTGGAGCAAAGGCTGGACTTGCTGTTAAGCCGGGGACTTCCGTAGATGTGGTAAGGCCATATCTTGCCAAGACAGATATGGTTTTGGTGATGACGGTGGAACCAGGATTGGGCGGACAAAAGTATATTTCATATACGACGGAAAAGATTGCGTCAGTGCGTCAAATGATTTCAGAACAGGGATATGACTGTGATGTGGAGGTAGATGGCGGAATCAATGATATTACCATTCACACAGTGCTGCAGGCAGGGGCTAATGTGATTGTATCAGGAAGTAGTGTGATGTTGGGAGACATTCAAAAAAATGTACAAAAATTCCATCAAATTATGAGAGAGTATCAACTGCCTACAACCTAATATTCAAAGAGCACAGGCGGCAGTGAATTATCTTTTATGACAAACGAAAGGATTTTTATGAATACATTGATTATTACCGGTGGGAAGCTGTCAGAAAGCTTCCTGTCCGCATTTTTAAAGCATAGAGAATATGATTATGTGATTGCAGTGGATGGCGCAATTCAATGGTTGGAAGTTTGTCATATGACTCCCAATATTTTAGTTGGGGATTTTGATACGGCATCGGAGACCGCCATGAAAGAAATTGCTGAAAAATTTCGGGCATCAGTAGAGCGGCATCGTCCTGAAAAAGATGAGACGGACACAGA
This sequence comes from Lachnospiraceae bacterium, assembly GCA_051879015.1. GTDB lineage: Bacteria > Bacillota > Clostridia > Lachnospirales > Lachnospiraceae > JBJELF01. The sequence goes on along the minus strand of JBJELF010000016.1, from coordinate 16,491 downwards.
GCTTGCAATTCGCCATGCCATTAAGCAAGGCGCAAGGTGCATTGATATTGTGGGAGCTACGGGAAGACGTATCGATCATTTTTTAGGAGTACTGAGTACACTTTTGCAGCCTCTTGAAGAACAAATTGACTGTTATCTCTATGACGAGTATAATAAAATCAGTCTGATTGCGGGAACGAAAAAATTTACAAAAAAAAATATCTGGGGAACTTATATTTCCTTTTTACCCTTTACGGAGCAGGTGACGGGAATTAATTTGAAAGGCTTTCGCTATCCACTGGAAAATGGAACTATGATTCTGGGAAATACGCTGGGAATCAGCAATGAGCTGGCAGCAGATGAGGCAACTGTGGAGATGAAGCAGGGCATTTTGATTTGCGTGGAATCGGATGATATCGCCTATCAAGATAGATTGTGCCGTTAATAGAAGTCGGCGGAATGGAGATTAATTATTATGAAGAAAAAAATAGTTTTGGCGTCTGGTTCGCCAAGGCGAAAGGAACTATTGACACAGATGGGATTCACTTATGAGGTTCGAGTCAGCCATGCACAGGAGATGGCGGCAGCCACACTGCCGGCAGACAAGGTTATGGAGCTGGCGGCCCTAAAGGCTTGGGATATTGCTCAGACTATGGAAGAAGATGGCATTATCATTGGAGCTGATACGGTAGTGGCTTTGGATGATCAGGTATTAGGTAAGCCCCATAGTGAACAGGAGGCGTTTGATATGCTGCAATTGCTGCAGGGCAGAACCCACAGTGTGTTTACCGGCGTATGTCTGGTGAAAAAACAGGGATTTTCCATGAGTCAGGATTGCTTTTTTGAGGAAACAAAAGTAACCTTTTATCCCATGACCGAGAAGGAAATTTGGAGTTATATCGAGACTGGTGAATGCAGCGACAAGGCAGGGGCTTATGGAATCCAAGGAAGAGGCGGTATGTACATTGAGAAAATTGAGGGCGATTATTATAATGTAGTTGGTCTGCCGATTGCACCTCTTTATCGCCATTTGAAAGAGGAGGTGTTTGAGTGAGACAGAAAACTGCGAAATGGAAATTAATCGGAGTGGCTTTGTCTCTTATGATTTCCTGTTGGGGCTGTAGTGGGCAAATTTCTGTAGTCAATCGAAAAGGAGAGGAGGAAGTTCTTCATCTGGGAGAGCAATGTATTACCGTCGGGGAGATGAATTTGATTAAGTTGGATTATGAAATTTTGTATACAGAAAATTATGCGGCGGCTTTTGGCGACGAGTTCTGGAATGTTGACACGGGAGATGGAGTTTGCTTGGCGGATTATGTCAAGGAAAATGTTTTGTGGATTGAGATGGCTGAACTGGTCAGTCTCTGTGAGCTAGCCAGTGAGCAGGAAATTGTGCTTTCACAAGAAGAACAGGAGCAAGCGAGGGCGGCCGGAGCAGCATATTACCAGTCTTTGGATACATCCTTGGCAAAAGAGTTATATGTGACAGAAGAAAGCAGCATTTCTCTGATGGAAAAATATCAGTTGGCCCGCAAGGTGATTGAACAGATACAGGGAGAAAAAACAATTGAAATCAGTGAAAATGAAGCTCGTGTCATTGCTATGCAGCAATTGGAGTTTGATACGCAGGAGGATGCACTGGCAGCCTATGAAGCAATTGTGAATGAAGAGACATCTTGGGAGGAATTAACTGGCAATAAGAATTTGGAGACGGTGCAGGTGGCGAGAGGGGAATACTTGGAGACGATTGAACAGGCAGTTTTTTCGCTTGAGACTGGGGAAGTCAGCAAACCAATCTATGCGTTGGAACATTACTATTTGTTTTACTGTATGGATGATCATTTGGTGGGAGAGTCGGCCCAAAATCGAGTTTCTCTTTTAGAACAATATAATTATGATGTGTGGAGCGAGGCGACACAGACACTTATGGAGCAGAAGAAATTGTATTTAAATTCTTCTCTGTGGGATACAGTAACCTTTGTGGTGAGAGATAGAAATACTGCACAGAGTTTTCGCCAGTGCTATGAGGAAAATATGATGTAGCCACAGTATTGTTAAAATAGTTCATATCGAAAAGGTTGGCAATAAAAAAGAGGGAGAAAGATAAAAGTTATGAAACGATATATTTTAGCGTTGGACCAGGGAACAACCAGTTGCCGCAGTATCCTGTTTGACAAAAAAGGTAACATTTGCAGTATGGCGCAAAAAGAATTTCGTCAGATATATCCGCAGCCAGGATGGGTGGAGCATGACCCGATGGAGATTTGGTCAACTCAGTTGGCGGTGGCTGTGGAGGCGATAAGCAAAATTGGTGCCAGTATGCAAGAAATTGCAGGAATTGGAATTACCAATCAGCGAGAGACTACCATTGTTTGGGATAAAAGGACAGGGGTGCCTATTTACAATGGAATTGTGTGGCAGTGCAGACGAACCTCTGATATGGTGGATCAGTTGGTGGCAGATGGATATGGGGAGATGCTTCGCCAAAAAACAGGTTTAGTGCCAGATGCGTATTTTTCGGCCACGAAATTAAAATGGATTTTGGAGCATGTCAAGGGTGCAAAGGAGCGAGCGCAAAAAGGAGAGCTTCTGTTTGGAACGGTGGATACTTGGCTGATTTGGAAATTGACTGGAGGCAAGACCTTTGTCACAGATTATACCAATGCTTCCCGCACGATGTTATTTAACATTCATACGCTGCAGTGGGATGAAGAAATTTTAAGCATACTAGATATTCCAAAAAAAATGCTGGCGGAGGTGAAACCTTCCAGCTGCCTCTACGGTGTGACAAATTGTGGTGGTTTGGAGGAAGGAATTCCTATCAGCGGTGCAGCGGGTGACCAACAAGCTGCACTCTTTGGACAATGCTGTTTTCAGAAGGGGGAGGGAAAAAATACCTACGGCACAGGTTGTTTTTTATTGATGAATACGGGTTATGAGCCAGTGGACTCAAAACATGGACTAATTACTACCATTGCTGCTGGTTTGGATAATCATGTGGAGTATGCCTTGGAGGGCAGTGTTTTTGTGGCAGGGGCGGCAGTACAGTGGCTGCGTGATGAGCTGAAAATTGTGACGAAAGCATCTGAAACAGAGGAAATAGCCCAGTCTGTACCAAATACGGACGGTGTTTATGTAGTGCCCGCCTTTACTGGTTTGGGTGCACCCTATTGGGATCAGTATGCTAGAGGTGCTATCATTGGGATGACTAGGGGCTTTAATCGTGCTCATCTGGTGAGAGCTGTCTTAGAAGGAATAGACTATCAGGTATCTGACATTATTCAGGCCATGGAGCAGGATTGTCACACCAAAATGAAAACTTTGAAGGTTGATGGTGGTGCCAGTCAAAATAATTTTCTGATGCAATTTCAAGCAGATATTTTAGATTGTGAGGTGCAGCGCCCTTCCTGCGTAGAGACTACGGCGCTGGGAGCAGCTTATTTGGCCGGTTTAGCAGTGGGATTTTGGAAAAATAAAGAAGAAGTACGTGCTAATTGGGCGATTGACCGTATTTTTTCCTCCAGAATGGAGGAGGCTGTGCGCAGTCAATTACTGGAGGGCTGGAGAGAAGCTGTAAAACGAGTACGCACGTAATTAGGATAAAAATGAAAGGGAGGAATGTATAATGGAAGAAGAACGGAAGGTCAAACGAGTAGAAGAATCTTGGACAGAGCAGGTACATTTGGTGATGCAGGGAGATGTCAATGGTGCAGGTCGACTGTTTGGTGGTCGATTGCTTGAGTGGATTGATGAGATGGCAGGAATTGTGGCAAAACGTCACAGTGGGTCTAATGTTATAACTGCTTCCATTGATAATCTGCAGTTTAAGGCAGGAGCTTATGCTAATGATACCGTGGTTATTGTGGGGCGTGTAACCTATGTAGGTAGGTCCTCCATGGAGATACGTCTGGATTCTTATGTGGAAGATATGAATAATTTCCGCCGCCCCATTAATCGCGCCTATTTTGTGATGGTCGCACTGGATGAAAATGAGCGCCCGAAGCAGGTACCAATGATTGAGTTGGAGACAGAAGCTCAGAAAGCAGAGTGGGAGGGAGCCATCAAACGTCAGCAATATCGAAAAGAAAGACGTAGAATTGGCTTTTAAATAAATTACGTGGTGACTTTTTTGGATATATATGTTATGATACACAGGAATCATGTTAAGGCTAGCGTTTCTCTGGGACGATGGCATTATAAACGGATTAGAAAAAAGAGAGGTGGCAGATATGAGTTTACTGTATAGAAGCACAAGAGGACATGGCGCTCCAAAGACAGCGTCGCAGGCAATTTTGCAGGGGCTGGCAGAGGATGGAGGGTTATTTGTGCCGGATTCCATTCCGAAGTTAGATAAAAGTATGAAGGAATTGGAAGGTTTATCTTATCAGGAGACAGCCTATCAGGTGATGAAACAGTTTTTCACAGATTTTACTGAGGAAGAGTTAAGATACTGCATTAATCATGCCTACGATTCTAAGTTTGACACAAAGGAGATTGTGCCGATTGTGAAAAAACACGGCGCTTATTATATGGAATTATTTCATGGTTCCACAATTGCATTTAAGGATATGGCACTGTCTATTTTGCCATATTTGATGGTGACTTCTGCTAGGAAAAATAATTGTAAGAATGAAATTGTAATTTTGACAGCGACTTCTGGAGATACGGGAAAGGCTGCTTTGGCTGGTTTTGCGGATGTACCGGGAACACGTATTATGGTATTTTATCCAAAGAATGGAGTGAGTCCGATTCAAGAAAAGCAAATGGTAACTCAAAAGGGAGCCAATACCTGCGTTATCGGTATTCATGGTAATTTTGATGATGCTCAGAACGGAGTTAAAAAATTATTTGGTGATGTGGCATTGAAGGAACAGATGGACAGAGCTGGATATCAGTTTTCTTCTGCTAACTCTATCAACATTGGCCGTTTGGTACCACAGGTAGCTTACTATGTGTATGCGTATGCAAAATTGCTGGCAGATGGTGAACTGACAGAGGGAGAGACACTGAATGTGGTGGTCCCAACTGGTAATTTTGGAAATATTTTAGCTGCTTACTATGCAAAAAATATGGGAGTACCTCTTGGCAAGCTGATTTGTGCTTCTAATGAAAATAAAGTATTATTTGATTTCTTCCGTACCGGCTCTTATGACAGGAACCGCGAGTTTATTTTAACAAACTCTCCTTCTATGGATATTTTGATTTCCAGTAATTTGGAGCGTTTAATTTACAAGATAGCTGGGGAAGATGCGGCAAAAAATGAGACTTTTATGGCAGCGTTGGCGAAATCTGGTATATATTCTATCACAGAGGATATGAAGGCACAGATGCAGGATTTCTTCGGTGGATATGCGACAGAGGCACAAACTTTGGCACAGATTAAGGCAGTTTACGAGGAAGAAGGATATGTGATGGATACCCATACTGCAGTAGCTTCTGTGGTATATGACAGTTATAAGGAACAGACAAAGGATATGTGTAAGACTTTGATTGCTTCCACGGCAAGTCCATATAAGTTTACCAGGAGTGTCATGAACGGCATTGATAAGGCATATGATGCAAAGAGTGATTTTGAGTTGGTGGATGAGCTGAGTAAAATTTCTAACACGGCTGTGCCAAGGGCAATCGATGAAATTCGCACAGCACCGATTTTGCACAAAAAGGTTTGCGACCGCACAGAAATGAAATCAGTGGTAATGCAGTGGCTGGACTTAGAGAATGAGTGAGACCAAAACAAGTATGGAGCAGAAATTGGATGGTCATAAAGCTTATTTTAATCCTTATTCCCCAAATGCTCAAGTTATCCAAATTAAGGTAGATGTGCCTATTGAAGTGGAGATTCCATCAAGATTGCAAAAAATTCTTCATGAGGACGGCAAAGTAGGTTATGGGATTGATGGGATAGAAATTATAACCTTTGATGAAGAATAAGGGAAGAAAGTAGGCTGTTTCATTGCGTGGCAGCCTACTTTGACAGATAAAGGGAGTGATTATTAAAAATGAAAACAATCGCAGTTATTTTTGGCGGTCAGTCTTCGGAGCATGAAGTTTCTTGTATGTCCGCCGCAAATGTTATTGATTATATTGATAAAACAAAGTATGAGTTGCTTTTGATTGGTATTACTAAAATGGGGCAATGGCTTAAGGTAGACAATGTGGCGGCTATTCGCAGCGGGGAATGGTCTCAATCCAAAGAGTCAGTGTGGCTTCTTCCTGACGCGCAAAAGAAGAGTGCAGTGATTGAGCGTGTGGATGGTAGTTTAGTGAGCTGTTCAGTGGATGTAATTTTCCCTGTTCTGCATGGATTAAAGGGAGAAGATGGCACGATTCAGGGACTGTTTGAAATGAGCGGCATTCCTTATGTGGGATGTGGTGTGTTGGCATCCGCCGTTTCAATGGATAAATTTTACACAAAGATTATTGTGGATACCTTGGGCATTCGTCAGGCACAGTGGGTTGGTGTAAAGAGAATTGATTTGAGGGATATGGAAGCAGTGATTGCTCGTGTAGAGGCAAAGCTTGTTTACCCGGTTTTTGTAAAGCCATCCTGTGCTGGGTCTTCTAAGGGTGTGTCAAAGGCTCATAATCGTGAAGAACTAGAGGCTGCACTTATCGAAGCAAATCGTCATGATGACAAAATTCTGGTAGAGGAGACGATTGTCGGTCGAGAGATTGAATGTGCTGTGTTCTCTTCGGGAGAGGACGTAAAAGCTTCTGGTGTTGGTGAGATTTTGGCAGCAGAGTCAGCTGCTTTCTATGATTTCGATGCTAAATATTTTAATCAGGAATCGAAAACGGATGTGCAGCCTGTACTGCCGGAAGGAATCGAGGAAGAAATTCGTCAGGATGCCATGGCTATTTTCCGTGCAGTGGGTGGCTACGGTCTTTCTCGCGTGGACTTTTTCTTAGATGCTCATGGTGTAGTCTTCAATGAAATTAATACACTGCCAGGTTTTACTGCCATTAGTATGTATCCAATGTTGTGGGAACATAAGGGAATGGATAAGAAAGAGCTGATAGAGGCTTTGATTCAGTCTGCTTACAGTCGAAGATCATAAAATCCCTCTCGCAGGCGGGGTACCACTATGAAGGAGTAAAGAGTGAATGCATTAATTACAGTGACGGGAAAACAGCGCAATTTTTGCGATGAAGAACCAGAAGTCGTCGAGGTGATTGCTCGTGGCAAATGCTATGAACGAAATCATTCGATGTACATTTTTTATGAGGAAGAATTGGAGGGAGTTGATGGAAAAATCAATTCCAGTATCAAAATTAATCAACAGAATCAGACGGTAGAAATTAGTAAAAAGGGAGCAATGGAAAATCAGATGTTTTTTTCATTGGGTAAAAAGACGAACAGCTTATATCAGACTCAGTTTGGTTTGTTGGAAATGGGAATGGATACCGACCAGTTAAAGGTGGAAAAAGGTGAAGATAAGTGGCAGATGGAGCTGCATTATTTATTAGAGGTGAATTGCCAGCAGGTAGCTGAGCACACAGTCTATGTGTCGGCAGTAATAGAGTGAGTAAACATTCCAAAACTTTTAGTTGCCATTTTTTCTAAGGAATGATATAATCTTTTTCAGCTGTTCAGATAATTATGATATGGTACCAGGGTCAAAAGGTCATGCGTTTCATGGTTACATGAAAGAACATAACTTTGGGAGCCACCAAATTTTATCTGAATCATATCAAGTCATTGTACATTAGAGGAGGTTGTACTGCTATGAATTTGAATGCAGCAAACATTATGTTCCAGGCAGCATTCAACTGGAAGGTATTTGGCTATGTTGTTTTAGTTATCCTTTTGGTTGTCATCATTGCATTGGGAGTGCTCTATTATTTCGGAAGTAAGCTTCAGAAAAAGCAGGAAGCACAGAAGGCTCAAATGGATGCTATGGCTCAGACAGTATCCATGTTAATTATCGACAAAAAGATTTTGCCACTGAAAGATTCTGGTCTGCCGCAGATTGCCATTGACCAGACTCCAAAGTACATGCGTCGCTCCAAGGTGCCAGTAGTAAAGGCAAAAATCGGTAATCGCATCATGAATTTGATTGCTGATAATGCCGTATTTGACATTTTGCCAGTCAAGAAGGAATGTAAAGTAGTTTTGAGCGGTATTTACATCACAGAAATCAAAAGTGTTCGCGGCGGCAGTATTCCACAGCGGCCTGCTAAGAAGAAAAATTTCTTCCAGAGAACAGCGGACAAGCTGAAAAAGAAGCAGGCTGAGACAAAAGACGCCCAGAAAAAATGAGATAATAAAATCGCTGTCAGAATTTTAAGTTCTGACAGCGATTTTATTATTAGCAGCGATGCGGGAACATAAAGTGTGTAGCAATCCGTAAGTGTCATAGGTTCAAAAGGCCTTTTTTCGATATCTTTTTTATAAATTTATAAAAAAGGCTTGACAGTTACGTTACGTTATGGTTTATACTAAGAAAAGAATGGCAGGAAGAGGAAGAACAACATGAGTTGTCGAGAGAGCAGCATGGAGGATTTATGTGAAGGTTGAAAATTATTATACTACGGGACAGTTTGCAAAGAAAGCCAATGTCTCTATTCGTACAATTCGTTATTATGACTCACAAAATTTGTTGAAGCCTTCTCAGATGACGGAGGCAGGCTATCGGTTGTATACGGATAATGATTTTGCTCGGCTTCAAAAGATACTTACCTTAAAATATCTGGGGTTTTCTTTAGATGAAATCAGTGGAATGCTGTTGGATGATGAAGAGAATTCTATTCGCCAATCTCTGGAGATGCAGCTTAAATTGGTGCGTCAGAAAATTGAGCATTGGAAGATGATTGAGCAGTCCATTGAACATGCTTCCCGCTCCTTTGATTCTATGCATACAGTGGATTGGGAGGAGATGCTACATTTGATTCATTTGGCCAATATGGAACATTCTCTGGTGGAGCAATATAAAAACAGCACTAACATTGATGCGCGTATTCAGCTGCATCGAGATTATGCAACCAATTCGGAGAGTTGGTTTGCCTGGCTTTATCGGCAGATTGATTTGAGACCTAAAGAGTCGATATTGGAAGTGGGCTGTGGGAATGGAGAACTTTGGTTGGTGAATTGGGAAAAAGTTCCAGATAACTGTCAGATTTGTCTCTCAGACGTGTCGGCGGGAATGGTGAAGGATGCGAAAGAGCATTTGAAAAACATTCTTCAAATGAGACAATTACAGTTCCAGACATTTGATTGTCATGAAATTCCTTTGGAGGATGAGAGTGTGGACTGCATCATTGCAAACCATGTCATGTTTTATCTTCATGACCGCAAGAAGGCATTGCGGGAGATTGTGCGGGTGCTGAAACCTGAGGGCAGATTGATTTGCAGTACCTATAGTGCACAACATATGAAGGAAATCAATGAACTGGTAGCGGAATTTGATTCCCGTATTGTACTGTCTGATGTAAAACTATATGAGTTGTTCGGGTTGGAGAATGGAGCATCACAGCTGCAGGATTATTTTTCAAATGTACAGAAGAGATATTATCGGGATAAATTGGTGGTGAATCAGGAACAGCCTTTGCTCAATTACATTTTATCCTGTCATGGAAATCAACATGAGTATCTCAACGGTCGTTACAGTGAATTTAAACATTTTTTGAAGGAAAAACTAGACCGAAAAGGTGTGATTGAAATTACAAAAGAGGCAGGATGCTTTATATGCTATAAAAATTTTTAGGAGGATTCAAATATGAAAGGTATTATTTTAGCAGGTGGAAGTGGAACCAGATTGTATCCACTGACCAGAGTAACTTCCAAACAGCTGTTGCCAATTTATGATAAGCCAATGATTTATTATCCATTATCTGTGCTTATGAATGCTGGCATCAGAGATATTTTGATTATTTCTACTCCAGCTGATACACCTAGATTTGAGGAGTTGTTGGGTGATGGTCATCAGTTTGGAATTAATTTGTCTTATGCAGTGCAGCCAAGTCCAGACGGATTAGCACAGGCTTTTATTATCGGTGAGGAGTTTATCGGCAGTGATTCGGTAGCAATGGTATTGGGAGATAATATTTTCCATGGTCATGGTTTGAAGAAACGCCTGCAGCAGGCAGCTGCCAAGGAAAAAGGAGCGACCGTATTTGGCTATTATGTAGATGATCCTGAGCGTTTTGGTATCGTAGAGTTTGATAAAAATGGCAAAGCAATTTCCATCGAGGAGAAGCCAGCAAAGCCAAAGTCCAATTACTGTGTAACCGGTCTGTATTTTTATGACAATCGTGTGGTAGAATATGCAAAGAACTTAAAACCATCTGCCCGCGGTGAGCTGGAAATTACTGATTTAAACCGCATCTACTTGGAAAATGGCGAATTGGATGTAACATTGCTTGGTCAGGGCTTTACTTGGCTGGATACAGGTACTCACGAATCTTTGGTAGATGCTACCAATTTTGTCAAGACGGTGGAGCAGCATCAGCACAGAAAAATTGCTTGTCTGGAAGAAATTGCTTACTTAAATGGCTGGATTAGCAAGGAAGAATTGATGAAAATCTATGAAGTATATAAGAAGAACCAGTACGGTGCTTACTTAAAGGATGTCATGGATGGAAAATATATCGATAAGTAATGATACGATAAAGCTGTCGTGAAATAGGATGGTACCCCCTGAGGGGGATTTCAATTTAGAATGATAAGGAGAAAAATAAGATGAAAATTTTAGTGACAGGTGGTGCAGGCTTCATTGGAGGAAATTTTGTGCATCATATGGTAAATAAATACCCGGATTATGAGATTGTAAATTTGGATAAGCTGACCTACTGTGGTAATTTGGAGACTTTAAAACCAGTAGAGGATAAGCCGAATTATAAGTTTGTAAAGGGCGATATCGCAGACAGACCATTTATTATGGATTTGTTTGAAAAGGAAAAATTTGATATCGTAGTAAATTTTGCAGCAGAGAGTCATGTAGACCGCTCTATTGAAGACCCAGAAATTTTTGTAAAGACTAATGTAATGGGTACTACTACTTTGTTGGATGCCTGTGTAAAGTATGGTATTACCAGATATCATCAGGTGTCTACCGACGAAGTTTATGGAGATTTGCCGTTGGATCGTCCGGACCTCTTCTTCACAGAGACTACTCCACTCCATACCTCGAGCCCATATTCCTCCGCAAAAGCGTCAGCCGATTTGTTTGTGTTGGCATATCACAGAACCTATGGTTTGCCAGTGACCATTTCTCGCTGCTCCAACAATTATGGACCCTATCATTTTCCAGAAAAGTTGATTCCATTGATTATCAGCCGTGCTCTGGCAGATGAAGATTTACCGGTATACGGCACTGGAGAGAATGTAAGAGACTGGCTCCATGTGTCTGACCACTGTGAGGCTATTGACCTGATTATCCATAAGGGTCGTGTGGGAGAAATTTACAACGTAGGCGGTCACAATGAGCGCACCAATCTGGAGGTAGTAAAGACCATCCTGAAGGCACTCAACAAGCCAGAATCTTTGATTAAGTTTGTTACTGATCGAAAGGGACATGACAGACGTTATGCCATTGACCCAACTAAGCTGGAGACAGAGCTTGGATGGAAACCACAATATAACTTTGATACGGGTATTGCACAGACCATTCAGTGGTATCTGGATAATGAAGACTGGTGGAAGAATATTTTAAGTGGTGAGTACACCCAATATTTTGAAAAAATGTATGGAAACAGATTAAACTAATCCTTGCATTTTACTTGCTAAGCTGTGAAACGAAGATTGCTGTCAATTAAATGAGGTTGAGAATATGAGAATTTTAGTAACTGGTGTAAAGGGTCAGCTGGGACATGATATTGTCAATGAGTGTGCAAAGCGCAGTATTGAGACGGTTGGTGTGGATGTAGAGGAGATGGACATTACAGATGCAGCCAGGGTAGATGAGGTAATTACGGAAGCCGATGTAGATGCAGTTATTCATTGTGCTGCATGGACTGCTGTGGATGCAGCTGAGGACAATGAGGAAGTCTGCCGTAAAGTCAATGCCCTTGGCACAGAAAATATAGCGAAAGTCTGTAAAAAGTTAGATATCAAAATGATTTATATCAGCACAGATTATGTGTTTGACGGTCAGGGAGAGCGTCCATGGCAGCCAGATGACAAAAATTATAAGCCATTGAATGTATATGGTCAGACAAAGTTAGAGGGAGAGCTGGCAGTCAGCACTATCTTGGAGAAGTATTTTATCGTGCGTATTGCATGGGTATTTGGGGTAAATGGCAAGAATTTTATCAAGACCATGCTTCGTTTGGGACAGACACATGATACGATGCGTGTGGTTGATGATCAGATTGGTACCCCTACCTATACCTATGATTTGGCAAGATTGCTGGTAGATATGGTTTTGACAGATAAATATGGCTATTACCATGCAACGAATGAGGGTGGATATATTTCCTGGGCAGAATTTGCTGCTGAGATTTATCGTCAGGCAGGATATTCTACAAAGGTTATCCCTGTGACTACTGCAGAGTATGGTCTGTCTAAGGCCGCTCGTCCATTTAACAGTCGTCTGGACAAGAGTAAACTGATGGAAAATGGATTTGAGCCATTGCCAACTTGGCAGGATGCACTGGCTCGTTATTTGGTGGAAATTCAGTAAAATGAAAAAGGAGTAGAAGCTACCATCTATTATGGCAGCTTCTATTTTTTTTGCTTGATTTTAAAGAAAAGTTTTGCTATACTGTGCCATGGGATAGAATATATAAAAAAGGGATGTAGGAAAAGATGAAAATGAACAAAGGAGTAATAATAGGTATTGGGGCTGCGGTAACTGTTATTATTTGTACAGTATTAGGACTGTCAATTATTGATTCCAAAAACGAGTCGGGGCGTGATTTGGAGAAAACAATGGCTTTTTCTGTGGTAAATATGGAAAGAGAGCAAAGTGATGTCAAAGAAGGCGAGACCAATTTGGCCGAGGAGGAAAATGCAGATATTGTGGAATTAATAAAGCGATATTATGCAACTTTGGCGGCATGTGATATTGATACTTTAAATGACATTGTAGCTACAACATCGGGAATTGATGCTGATGACCTGAGGATGGAAGAAGAACTGATAGAAGATTATGAAAATATTGTTTGCTATATTATGGATGGTCTGGTAAATAATACTTATATTGTCTATGTTTATTATGAAATTAAATTTGTGAATATCGGTACTTTGGCTCCCGGTTTAAGTTGTATGTATGTGTGCCGCGATACAGATAATACGGTGTATATTAATGAAGAATTAACCAGTGAAATTAAGACTTATATGGCAAGGCTGGAGGCAACTGATTTCGTGCAGGATCTGATTGAAGAAGTCAATAATAGAATGCTTCAGGCGAGAAGGTTAGATGTTCAGCTGGATCGTTTGGTAAAAATATTGAATGGAGAAAGAGTGGAGGAGAGCGATAAGTTAATAAAAACTATGTCCGATGCTCATTAAGAAATTAGAACGAGTTGTGTAGGAAGGTGCAGACAATGAAATGTCGTTCCATCTATATGAACTCGTTTTTTCTAAATAGGTTATTGATGCCTAGTAATGTCTCGTTTGCGAGGCAGGTTCGTTTGGGAAAGGAGTGTGAGGGAAATTTATTTATGAAAAAAATTCAACTTTTGAGCAGTTTTGTGCTGATGTGTCTGCTTGCAAGCTGTCAGGCGGGAAGTAAGAGCTATCAAAAAGGTCTGGAAGCTTATGAGTCCTATGATTATAGTGAAGCATTGCGTCTCATGAAGCAAGCAATCAGTCAGGATGATTCGGTAGCGGATTACTATGTGGGGCTTGGCATGGCACAAATTCATATGAATGAGATGGAAAATTCCATAGAAAGCTTTGAGTATGCCTTGGAGTTGGAAGAGAATAATCAGCAGGCTATGAGAGGGATGGGTATTGCTTATATGTCTATGGGAGACTATGAGCAGGCAGTAGAATCTTTTCAGAAAGCGTTGGATATGACTGCGAGCAGTGTGTTGACAGACTTAGAGCTGGATATTTTGAAATATTTAGCAGATAGTCAGATGAAAGCGGGACGATATGAGGATGCCTACCAGAGCTATGAGAGTTTGATAAAATTGGATATTGATGTGGTGCAAAATACTTTATATCAGGCAGAAGCTTATATGGGAATGGGAGATAAGACAAAAGCACTTGAAAAGGTGGAATCCGTGTTAAAGATGGACTGGAAAAATTATGATATCTACATTGAGGCCTATCGAATCTTAGAGGACTACAATTTTGATGGCGAAATGGTTTTAAAGCAAGCATTGGAGTTAGAGGTCAGCAGTGCGGAGGATTATCTCAATAGAGGAAATATTTACTATTTGTTGGGAGAGTTTGATCTGGCCATTTCAGACTTTTCAATGGCTTATGAGGCTGGAGAAAGGGAAGCTGGAGTGTATATCATTCGTTGCTATGCGGAACAGGGGCAATGGGACGAAGCAAATGAGCTGTGGAATAGCTATAAGCTGGAATCGGAAAATAATAATGCCAAGGTATATTATCAGATGTCTCTGGTCAAAATGAAAATGGAAGAGTATGAGGAGGCGAAGCAGTTGATTTCTCAGGCTCTTATCCTAGATGATGGTACTTGGACTAAGATGTTGAAATGGAATGAAGCAGTTTTGTATGAATATATGCAGGATTATCAAACTGCCTATGAGAAATTTAATGCTTACGGCAGTATTTATGGATACAGTGAGGAAGTCCAGCGAGAAATGACTTATGTAAAGACAAGATAGGAAGTGAAGTATGTTTGAGATAAAAGAAGAAGTAGAACGTTTAATTTTGGTGGGTGTAGCCACTGATGCATATGAGAATGTGGCTCAAAATTTAGATGAGCTGGAGGAATTGGTCAAGACGGCAGGAGGAGAGACAGTAGCTAAAGTTATCCAAAATCTAAAAGCACCGATTTCTGCTACCTATATCGGAAAAGGAAAAATAGAGGAAATCCGCCAGATGGCGTATGATTTGAATGCAGTGGGGATTGTCTGTGATGATGAGTTGTCCCCAGCTCAGCTGCGCAATTTGGAAGATGCGCTGCAGCTAAAAGTGATGGACCGAACATTAGTAATTTTGGATATTTTTGCAGCTCATGCTTCTACCAGCGAGGGAAAGATTCAGGTGGAGCTGGCTCAGCTGCGTTATCGTGCTACTCGATTGGTGGGATTGCGAAATTCCCTGTCTCGATTGGGTGGTGGTATTGGTACACGTGGACCAGGTGAAAAAAAACTGGAGATGGACCGCCGTCTGATTCATCAGCGAATTGGTCAGCTGAAAGGTGAGCTGGAGCAGGTAAAGAAAAATCGAGAGATACAGCGTCAGCAGCGAGTACGCAGTCATTCTGTTGTAGCGGCGATTGTGGGTTACACCAATGCTGGGAAATCAACTCTGCTCAATACCTTGACGGGAGCTAATGTGCTGGAGGAGGATAAGCTATTTGCAACTTTGGACCCAACCACACGTCAGTTGGTGTTGGACAGTGGGGACAGTCTGTTGCTGACAGATACGGTGGGTTTCATTCAAAAATTGCCCCATCATTTGATTGATGCCTTTCGCAGTACTTTGGAAGAGGCAAAATATGCAGATATTATTCTTCATGTAGTGGATACTTCCGATGAGGCAATGGATTTGCATATGCATGTAGTATATGATACTTTGCGTCAGTTGGGAGTAGAAAATAAAACTTTCATCACCGTATTTAATAAGATGGATCAATGTCCAGATATCCCATTGCCGAGAGACTTTCAGGCAGATTATTCGATCGCAGTCTCTGCCAAGACGGGAATGGGTTTAGATGAGTTAAAAGCGCTGTTAGAGGAATATCTGCGCAGTCAGAAGATTTACCTAGAACGGATCTTTTCATATCAGCAGGCAGGGATGATTCAGTTGATTCGCAGCCAGGGACAGTTGCTTTCGGAGGAATATACAGAAGAAGGTATCGTGGTCAAGGCCTTTGTGCCGGCAGAATTAATGGAGCGGTTGAGCAGACCTGTTTAAATTGTATATGCAATTGAAAAAATTTGAAAAAAATTGAAAAAAGGTGTTGACAAAAAAACAATTATGGTATATACTTCATCATGTCTTGAGCAAAGACATAATGAATACGGGGTGTGGCTCAGCTTGGCTAGAGCGCCTGCTTTGGGAGCAGGAGGCCGCAGGTTCGAATCCTGTCACCCCGATTCTGCGGGTGTAGTTCAATGGTAGAACACCAGCCTTCCAAGCTGGATACGTGGGTTCGATTCCCATCACCCGCTTCCGTATGCTATATGCGGATATGGTGGGTATAGCGCAGTTGGTTAGCGCACCAGATTGTGGCTCTGGGGGTCTTCGGTTCGAGTCCGAATATCCACCTTTGTAGGAGAAAAGCTCCGTACAAGTTTTGGGTTATCGCCAAGCGGTAAGGCACAGGACTTTGACTCCTGCATTTCGCTGGTTCGAATCCAGCTAGCCCAGTATGGGATACTAGCTCAGTCGGTAGAGCACTTGACTTTTAATCAAGGTGTCGCGGG
>JBJELF010000015.1:0-7297 GCA_051879015.1 Lachnospiraceae bacterium | reverse complement strand
GACGATTTGGGCAGAGTGGTAATTCCAAAGGAAATCCGACGCACGCTGCGCCTGCGCGAGGGCACACCGTTGGAGATTTTTACGGATCGTGAAGGTGAAATTATCTTTAAGAAATATTCTCCCATGGCTGAAGTTGGCACTTTTGCGAAGCAGTATGCGGAGGCGTTGGGACAAAATTTGGGGTATACCGTATGTATCTCAGATAGAGACCAGATTATTGCTGCGGCTGGCAGCGGTAAGAGAGAACTGTTGGGAAGACATATCAGCTCAGACTTGGAGAATCTGATGACAGAACGTATCGTAATCCATTACAATGCAGAAACAAAACAATATATTGCACTGGCACAGGAAGACACTCTGGAATATTCAGCGCAGATTATTTATCCCGTTATTTGTCAGGGAGATGTGATTGGAGCAGTAGCAGTAGTAAGCCAGGAGGAAAGTACAAAGTTTTCGGAAGTGGAGGAAAAAGCTATTTTATGTGCAGCAGCTTTTTTGGGAAAACAGATGGAAGCATAAGGTTCCAGATTTTTTTATTCTTATGCGCTTTCTTCTTGACAAAATAGATAGAAAAGTTTATAACTAACCTTGATATTTGCGTATAAGTTTAGGAGGTTGAGCATGAATAAAAAAGAATTGGCATATGAAGTAGCAAATAAATGTGGTATTCAAAAAAAGGTAGCAGAGAAGGTAGTTGAGTCTGTATTTGAGACAGTAGCTGAGAGAGTGATTAGCGGAGAAGAGGTTCAGATTGTTGGATTTGGTACATTTGAGACGATTTGCCATGGAGCTCGCATTGGGAGAAATCCAAAGAATGGAGAGCGTGTAGAAATCCCGGAATCTCGTAAGCCAAAATTTCGTCCAGCTCAGGGATTTAAAGATAAGGTCAAGGAAGTCAAGTAAGAGATTGATGAAAAGGATAAGGTGAAATAGGGATGCGACTGGATAAATACTTGAAAGTTTCCCGTCTAATCAAGCGCCGCACGGTGGCAAATGAAGCCTGTGATGCAGGGCGTGTGCTTCTTAATGACAAGGTAGCAAGAGCGTCCGCTGAGGTTAAGGTTGGGGATGTCATTGAAATTATGTTTGGCACAAAAAATGTAAAAGTGGAAGTGTTGAATGTAGAGGAGACCATAAAAAAAGAAGAAGCAAAGGATTTGTTTCGGTATCTGTAATTAAAGAGGGAAAGATTGATTCGTTGTCAGCAGATTAATAAGGCGAACAGGGATTTCTTTTGTTGGCATCAAGTAAACAAGAAAAATAGTAATAAAATGGAGCTTTCTGATATATTTTATAAAAGGGACTATTTATAAATAAATCAGGAGGCTTTTCTTATGGAGGAAAAATCAAAGATTCCCATGATTCATAATCTCGAGTTAAAAAGTCGCAAAGCCTGTAATTTGACAGGAGTGACGGATGTCATTTCCTTTGACGAGAAGGAAATTTTGTTGGATACCTCTATGGGAATGCTCCAAATTAGAGGCAGTGATTTACATGTCAGGCAAGTCTCCTTAGAGAGTGGGAAAGTAGAGATAGAGGGAACTTGTTCCAGTATTGTTTATCAGGGAGAGAGTACTGGCCGTAAACCGGGAGACTCGGTCTTGAAACGTTTATTTAGGTAGGCATATGGAAGGAAAAACAATTTGGGAACTGCGTTATCTGCTGACGGCTTGTCTTTTGGGAGTTCGCCTTGGAATTTTCTATGATATATTATGTCTCTTTCGCATTGCGTTTCCCCATAAGCTATGGTTAGAGGGCATTGGTGATTTTTTCTTTTGGATTTGGTGTTGTATACTAACATTTTTAATGATGTTTGAGAAAGACAATGGAGTGGTGCGAGGTTATATTTTGTTGGCGGTATTGGCCAGCATGAGTCTTTGGCATTGCTTGGTGGGGAAGAAAAGCTTGAAAATTTTAGGAATGAAAATCAGATGGTTGAGAAAAAAAGTGCAAATAGGGTTGGAGGGATTGAAAAAAAAACGAATGGAGTTTACAATGAAGAGACAGCTTAAGAGAGGAGATGAAAAATATGTCAGTGAGGAAAGATCCAAAAAAAGTTATGAAACTGATTCAAACCAACACAGAGGAGATCAAAAATCCCCAAAAAAATGTTCAGGTGAATCAAAGGACAAGAACAAAACAAAAAAACAAGAAAAAGACAACAAGAAAATCTTTTCAGGAAAGACGAGTGCAGAAACAGGGGAATGAGATTGTTTTAGTGGCAACTTTCGTGCTTATCCTTTTGTGTATCGGAGTGACTTATCGAATTTACAGCGAACAGACACGCTATGAGGAGGAATATCTGTCAAAGCTGTCAGAGGCGCAGGAAATGGTGAATGCACAAAAGGCGCGAAAAGAGGAACTAGAGCAGCAGGAACTCTATATGGATACCAGACAATACATAGAAGACATTGCAAGAGAAAAATTAGGTTTAGTTTATCCAAATGAAATCATATTAAAACAGTCAGAAAATTAGTTAGAAAAACAACATGATTCAGCACCGCAAGCAATTGAATTCTTATGCGAAATGATTGAATGATGATTTTTGTCATCACTATTTAAGATGCTATCAGAGCAGCAAGGAAGATTGATAGAAACAAAAGATGTTTGCAGCATATTTACCGTGTGCGAAGATTGGTCATGAATGGAAAGTGAATCTTTTGCATACAAAATTTATGAAAGGATGTAACTATTTGTTTATGAGAAACGGTGTGAAATCTCTGCTTCCCATTTTGTTGTTGGGAAGTGCTGTTTTACTTTTAATCTTTACGAGGGAGAATAACTGGGATTCGTTTGTTATGGTAGTAGCAATGGCTGTGAATCTGCTTGCGGCCTACCAGTTTGGTGCAGGAGTGGGATGTCTGGTAGGTACCTTTGTGGGAATATTGGTGAATCTTTCTGTGAAGGATGCAGGTATTATTGGTATTATGGCCTCTATGGGAGCTATGGCGGGTGCCTTTCAATCGATTGGAAAATGGGCTGGCAGTCTGGCTTTTTTGTTGGCAGGAGTGGAGTTGGGAGTTCTCTATGCTCCTGATATGCTGCAGCAGTTTTGGGATGAAGCCTTAGTGTCAGTGCTTTTTCTGTTTCTGCTTCCAAAAGAGTGGTTTCGGATGCCTCAGAAACAGCAAAGAAAACCGGAAAATGTGGAGATTTATGATGGAGAGGGTCTTTTAGGAGAAAAGCTGGGGCGTGTATCGGAGGCATTTACTCTTTTGGGTAAAAACATGATGAAGACGGGTGATGAGCATTCCTTTGAGGATAGTCATATGGGAGAAGTGCGAGAGACTGTGGCAAGTCAGTACATGGAGTTGGCCAATCTGTTGGAGCATTTTCGGGAAGACATTGGACAGGAAACTGCATTTTCCAAGGAGATAGAGAAAAAAATGAGAAAATGTTTGAAGGAAAAGCGGATTCAGGCAGAACAGCTGGCTATGTGGACACGCAGTGGAGTGGGAAAAAAGATTATGATGACGCTACGTACAGAAAATGGATCCTGTGTTGCTGCAAAGGAAGTAGCAGAGTGGATGAGCAGAGAAATCAATTGTAAGTTATATCCCTCCAAAGACAGCCGAATGGTGGTGACAGGCAATTCGACTATGATTCAGTTGGAAGAGGCACCTCAGTATTATATGATTCATGCGGTAGCGAGAGCAACAAAGACGGAGGAGAGTGTATCGGGTGATTGTTTTTCTTTTTTGTCTTTGCCGGATGGCAATCAGCTGATGGCTGTCTGTGATGGAATGGGTTCGGGTAGTCAGGCTGCGGCGGAAAGCAAGCAAGTCATTGAACTGACAGAAGCTTTTATGGAGGCGGGTTTTTCACCTACCAGTGTGATTCGGCTGGTTAACAATGCCATCATGCTGCAAAATGAGGATCCTCATCCCATTACAATGGATTTAATAAAAATTAATCTGCATCTGGCACATTGCTCTTTTATCAAGGCAGGAGCATCCATAAGCTGTATTCGCCGCGGAGACAAGGTGGAAATCATGCAGGCAGAAAGTTTGCCCATGGGAAGTATTCCCAGAATGGAGCTCATGGAAAAGAGTTATCGGCTTCAGAGCGGAGATATTATAATAATGGTAACGGATGGAGTTATTGAGGCATTTGAGGGCGAGGAGAAAGAAGCTGCTTTCTGTGACTATGTATTGGGGTTGAAGATGACGAATGTAAAGGATATGGCAAATCATATTTTGATGTATGCTATGTCACAGAATCCGGAAGAAGTGTGTGACGATATGTTGGTGTTGGCAGCAGGAATTTGGAAAAAGCAGGAGAGCAGCATACTGTCTAAGGGAGCATAAATAAAAGTCCGATAGAATGGATTGCAAAGTATGGCATGGATGTTTGAAGTCTGTGAGGTAGGCATGGGAGTTTAGAATGATAAAAAAAATAAAAAAATACATGGAACAGAATAAGATGTTGGTACGTGGAGAGCAAATTATTGTGGGAGTCTCGGGGGGAGCTGACTCTGTTTTTTTACTTTTGGTCCTGTGTGAGATTGCCAGGGAATATGATTTGACTTTGCGTGTGGTTCATATACACCATATGATTCGTGGGGCAGAAGCAGATGCCGATGCTGCTTTTGTAAAGGAGCTTTGTCAAAACAAAGCGGTACCTTATTATCTCGAATATATACCAGTCGAGAAGTTAGCAAAGCAGTGGAATATGTCGGTGGAGGAAGCTGGGAGAAATGAGAGATATCGTCTGTTTCAGGAGTACCGAAAGCGTTATCAGGCGGATAAAATTGCGGTGGCACATCACCGAGATGACAATGCAGAGACGGTTTTGTTTCAGATGCTTCGTGGCACGGGATTGAAAGGATTGTCGGGTATGATACCGTTGCGGGAGGATGGTGTGATTCGCCCACTGCTTCATTGCAGCCGAAAAGAGATTGAGGCGTGGCTGACAGCTCACAATCAGCCGTGGCGTGTAGATTCCACAAACTTGTCTTCTAGCTATGGAAGAAATAAGGTGAGGCTGGATATTTTGCCTGTGATTTTGGAAGATTTCGGTGAGGGAGCAGTAGGACAGCTGACTAGCCAATGTGATGTCTATCGAGAAATGGATGAATATTTTTCGGAGAAAGCGAAGCAGTTTTTAGAAAAAAACTGGCAGAAAGAAGAAAGGGCATTTTCAAGAGAGACCTTTTTGGCAGAGCCACGACCGATACAGCGCTATATTTGCATGGAAGCTATGAGTTGGGTCTGTGGCAGCAGGAGGGATATCAGTCATGTCCATGTAGAGGCCTTATTGGACTTGATTGAAAAAAACACCGTGGCAAAAAAATATTTTCCTTATGGATTGCAAGTAGTCAACCAATATGGAAGAATTGTCTTTTTGAAGCCGGAGCCAGGGATGGAGGCTGTGAAAGAAGAGCCAGAATCCTATTTTATGGAAATGAGAATGAAAAATCGCGAAGAACTTAAAAATTTTAAAGAAAATAGTTGTACGAAATGCTTTGATTATGATAAAATAAAAAGTGGGGTTATTCTAAGAACACGGCAGCCGAATGATTGGATGCAATTATATCAGGATGGCAGGGGAAAAAAACTCAAGGACATTTTGATTGATTTGAAAATTCCAAAGGAGCAGCGTGACACGATTCCATTAGTGGCGTTGAATAATGAAATTCTTTGGATTGTGGGCTATCGGCGAAGTATGGCTTATCGTGTGGAAGATAATACAAAAAATGTGCTTGAGATTAGCATGAAAAAGCAGAAAGGAACGCGAGATGACAGAGAGAGTTAGAGTAATGATTTCAGAGGAAGAGGTAACCAAGCGTATCAAGGAATTGGGTGCTCAGATTAGCCAGGATTATGAAGGACAATCTGTACATTTGATTGGTATTCTGAAAGGTAGTGTATTTTTTGTTTGTGAATTGGCAAAATATATTACTGTTCCAGTCACAATGGATTTTATGAGTACTTCCAGCTATGGTTCAGGTACAAAGTCTTCTGGTGTAGTGCGTCTGTCAAAAGATTTAGATGAGCCTTTGCAGGGAAAGAATGTAATTATTGTGGAAGATATTATTGATTCTGGACGCACATTGAGTTATCTGTGTGGATTGATGGCAGATCGTCATCCCGCTAGTTTGAAATTGGCTACTCTTTTGGATAAACCAGATAGACGTGTTGTACAGGGCATAAATGTGGATTACACTGGTTTTGTAGTTCCAGATGAGTTTGTAGTCGGCTTTGGATTGGACTATGATCAGAGATACAGAAATTTGTCCTATATCGGAGTCATTTCATTTGAAGATTAATAGGGCATGACAGGAGGTAATTTTTGAAAAGACAAGCAAGAGGATGGTCCATGTATGTTGGAATATTGGCTTTGATATTTTTGCTGGCATGGATTTGGCAGACAGGGACAACCAATGCGCAGGAGATGTCCTATTCGTCCTATCAGTCTGCGGTAGTAGAGGGAAAAGCCAACTATGCTGAAATTCAGCAGAATCCAGAGGCAAACACAGGTATTGTTTATCTGTATCAGGTGACATCCGGTCAACAAAGTACACTGATTGGTTTTGCCAATGTACCAGATGTAGTAAATGAGGGAACTTTTCTGGAATATTATAACGTGCAGGTACGCTATCGGGATGTGGAACGAGACAGTGTTTTTGTGACTTCTGTGCTGCCGGCATTAATTATTGTAGTTGGTTGCCTGATGTTGTTTGTGCTGATGAACGGTAGGGCAGGCGGCGGTAATATGGCAAACTTTGGAAAGAGCCGTGCCCGCATGACTGGACCAGATGAAAAAAGAGTAACTTTTAATGAAGTGGCTGGACTTCAGGAAGAAAAAGAGGAATTGGCAGAGGTAGTAGACTTTTTGAAGGAGCCTGGCCGTTATACGCAGTTGGGGGCTCGTATCCCAAAGGGTATTATTTTAGTGGGACCTCCAGGTACAGGTAAGACCTTGCTGGCTCGTGCAGTGGCAGGCGAGGCTGGTGTTCCATTCTTTAGTATTTCCGGCTCGGATTTTGTAGAGATGTTTGTAGGTGTAGGTGCTTCCCGTGTGAGAGATTTGTTTGCAGATGCTAAGAAACATGCACCATGTATTATTTTTATCGATGAGATTGATGCGGTTGCCAGAAGACGTGGCAGCGGTATGGGAGGCGGACACGATGAGAGAGAGCAGACTTTGAATCAGTTGTTGGTGGAGATGGACGGTTTTGGCATCAATGAGGGCATTATTGTCATGGCAGCTACTAACCGTGTTGATATTTTGGATCCAGCGATACTGCGTCCAGGTCGCTTTGACCGTAAAGTGGGCGTAGGCAAGCCAGATGTCA
>JBJELF010000014.1:0-32033 GCA_051879015.1 Lachnospiraceae bacterium | reverse complement strand
GCGCCATAGTCCATCTCTCTCTCCTCATTTAATGCCACGCCCTTAACTGCCGCCAATGCCTTAATGATAGTCGAAGCAATCTCGCCCTTATCAAAAATTCCATGAACATAGGTTCCATATACCAGATTTCGCTGCATGCCCTCATTCTGCTCGCAATCATCTTTCCATGCATTCAAGCTTGGCACTGCCGCTTCCACACAATGACTCTTTCCCATGTGAATCTCATATCCTTCCCACTCCATATGACTCAGAGCAGAAAAAATTCCTTCTATTTCTCCAAAAACTCCTCTGGTCTGTCGACGCGTCTTTGCTGACACCATCACGGTCTCCATGGGAAGTAGTTCCATGCCTCGCAGAGTACCACCATCCTCCACGCCATCTGGATCTGAAATGAACTGTCCTAACATCTGATAACCGCCGCAAATACCCCAAATTGGTATCGCACCAGCCATTTTCTTGATTGCCGCTTCCAGTCCATTTTGCCGCATCCACTTTAAATCTCCTATCGTATTTTTACTTCCCGGCAAAAGAATCAAATCCGGATGATGCAGCTCCTGCACCGATGTAACATAACGCACCGACACGGACTCCATAGCCTCAAAGACTGCAAAATCCGTAAAATTGGAGATACGCGGGAAACGAATCACAACAATATCCACCAATTTTTCCTTCTTCACTCCAAATCGACTAGTCAAACTATCCTCATCATCCAAAGCCACTTTCATGTAAGGTACTACGCCCAATACAGGAACATGACCTCGTTCTTCTAGCATCTCTACTCCTGGATCCAAAATAGTCTTATCCCCACGAAATTTATTAATAATCAGACCTTTGACACGAGCCTTTTCTTCCTCCTCCAACAGCATCAAAGTTCCCAAAAGCTGAGCAAATACACCACCACGGTCAATATCACCCACCAGCAAAACAGGCGCATCCACCAATTTTGCCAATCCCATATTGACAATGTCATCCTTTTTGAGATTGATTTCCGCCGGACTTCCCGCTCCTTCCATGACAATGATGTCATTTTCTGCTGCCAAATGCTCATAGGCACACAAAATTTCTGGAATCAATGACTTTTTATACTTAAAATATTCTCTGGCAGGCATTGTTCCAATGACCTCTCCATTGACAATCACCTGCGAACCTACATCATTGGTCGGCTTCAGCAAAATTGGATTCATGTACACCGAAGGTTTGACTCCTGCCGCCTCTGCCTGCATCACCTGCGCACGTCCCATCTCCAGACCATCTTCCGTGATATAAGAATTGAGAGCCATATTTTGAGACTTAAAAGGAGCCACTCGATAACCATCCTGTTTAAAAATACGGCACAGCCCAGCCACTAAAAAACTCTTTCCTGCGCTGGACATCGTGCCCTGCACCATAATTACTTTCGCCATTGTCTTACACTCTCACCGTTACTTCCACTGGGCAATGATCGGAACCCAAAATCTGCTGATAAATTTTTGCATCCACCAGCTGCTCTCTCAATTCCTCCGAGGCAAGAAAATAATCAATGCGCCAACCTACATTCTTCTCACGAGCTTTCCCCATATAAGACCACCAGGAATACTCATCCTTTTTGTCTGGATAAAAATGGCGGAAGGTATCAATCCAGCCCGAATTCAGCAACTCCGTCATTTTTCTGCGCTCTTCATCAGTAAATCCTGCATTCTTATGATTGGTTTTTGGATTTTTTAAATCAATCTCCTCATGAGCTACATTCATATCACCGCAGACCAACACTGGTTTGTTCTGTCGCAGTCCATTCAAATAAGTACGAAAGGCATCTTCCCAGACCATGCGATACTCCAATCTTGCTAAATCACGCTTCGAATTTGGTGTATACACTGTCACAACATAGTAGGTGTCAAATTCCAGAGTAATCACTCTGCCCTCTCGGTCATGCTCCTCAATCCCCAGACCGTAGGTCGCACTAATCGGTTCTTCCTTTGTAAAAATAGCGGTACCTGAGTATCCTTTTTTCTCCGCATAATTCCAGTAAGCATAATACCCTGACTTATTCCACTCTACCTGCCCTTGCTGAATCTTCGTCTCCTGCAAGCAAAAAATATCTGCATTTACCTCATCAAAAAAATTCATAAATCCCTTTGTGAGACAGGCACGCAGACCATTGACATTCCAGGAAATCATTTTCTTCTCTGTCATTTCTTCTTTTCTTCCGCCTTTCTATTTTGGTTATACATACAAAAAAGGAATCATCTTTCGATGATTCCTAAAAGGTGCGAACCGGATTCGAACCGGTGACCATGGTGTTGCAGACCACTACCTTACCGCTTGGCTATCGCACCAGAGATTTGTTATCTGAGCTACTCGCTCATCACTTTGCATAGTATATACCATAGACTTCACTTTGTCAAGAAAAATTTTGTAAATTTTTGAAATTTTTTTTCATATCAATTTTTGTAAATGACCTCTATCTCATCTTTACCTATTTCATATATGTTTTATTGAAACCTTTTTCCAAAAATTATCCTGCTAGATGACTTTCTTTTTATTTCAGGCTATGCTACAATGATATTCTGTACAAATAAATCATTCAAAGTACACAATAGCCGACTGCATTACTGTGAACTACCCACCACCTAATACCCGAAGGGCACAGGCGACCGTGGGTTTTCTGGCGGTTTTTTATAAATATATTTTGGAGGTATCTCTATGACACCAGAAACAATTGCTGCCTTAGAGCAGATTCATAAAGGACATCTTATTATTTTAAACGAAATTACTCGTATTTGTCAAAAACATCATATTCAATTTTTCCTTGAAAGCGGTACTCTGCTGGGTGCAGTTCGCCACAAGAGTGCCATTCCATGGGATGATGATTTGGACATTGCCATGCTGAGAAGTGATTTCGAACATTTTCGCAAAATTGCTTCAAAAGAATTGAGTTCCGAGTTCGTTTATGTGGAACCTGGCGACTTAGGAAACGCTCTCTTTGATTTTGTTCCACGCGTCGTCATGGTCAATTCTTCTATTCGTCCCGACAGTGAAGAAGAACAATTTTATAAAAATGGCATCAACAACCATTTAGTATCTGATATCTTCATCATTGATGATGTATCCGATCACGATTTTGTCCATAAACTCTGTCACGGATTGCTGATTGTTTTATACGGATTCAGTCTCGGACACCGATACCAACTGGATTTATCAAAATACAAGGGAGCCTCCCGCCTGGTGGTACAAATTTTATCCCATATTGGTACCCTTATCCCAGCCAAGTGGATTGCCAAGCAATATGACCATGTCTCCAAACTGGAAACAAACAAAAATTCCCGAAAAAATCGCTGCTATTATGGCAATTATTTATTTGAAGATATCCACCTAATTTTCCAGAAAGAATGGTTTTCATCCGCTGTGGATGTCGAAATGGATGGCGTGCTACTTCCGGCACCCAACAATTATGATATGTGCTTAAAGACTCTCTATGGAGATTATATGACACCGCCGCCCGAAGACAAGCGCGTCCAGCCCCACATTATTCCAGAATATGTAAAAATTAATCATCCGGACATCAACAAATAAACTTTCACTTTTCTTACTATTTATGCCGCCGGCCAAAGGCGGCGGAATGGAGATTATTATTATGAATGAAAAAGCCCTTCATACTCTTGAGTATGACAAGATTATTGATATGCTGGTTGAGTTTGCCAGCACTCCCATCGGCAAGGATATGTGCCGAAATTTAAAACCCATGGATAAGCTGGATGACATCCGCAAGGCACAGCAGGAAACCGATGATGCCTTCCTTCGTATTGTAAAAAAAGGAACCATCTCCTTTTCTGGTGCAAAAGATATCCGTCCCTCTATTATGCGGCTTAAAGTGGGAGGCAGTCTAAGCATTATTGAACTGCTCAACATTGCCTCCCTTCTCAAGACAGCTTACCGCGCCAAGGAATTTGGTTATCGTCAGCTGCCCGAGGGTGAAGAGCCAGACTCCCTCGACGAGTATTTCAGCTTACTAGAACCATTGACCAGTCTTGAACGGGAAATTGATCGCTGTATTTTATCCGAGGAAGAAATCAGTGATGATGCCAGTCCTGCTCTTCGTTCCATTCGCAGAAATATCAAGATGACCATTGAGCGAGTGCGCTCCCAGCTCAACTCTGTCATGAACAATAACCGCAATTATCTTCAGGACGCAGTGATTACCATGAGAAACGGACGCTACTGTCTGCCTGTCAAATCAGAAAACCGCAGTCAAGTGCCCGGTATGATTCATGACCAGAGTTCTTCCGGGTCTACTGTCTTTGTAGAACCTGCCTCAGTCGTTAAAGCAAACAATGAGCTGCGTGAGCTGGAAATCAAGGAACAAAAAGAAATAGAGATTATCCTGGCCAATCTGAGCAATCAAGCAGCAGAGCATATTGAATACTTAGAGGACGATTTAAAAATATTATCCCTCCTGGACTTCATTTTTGCAAAGGCCATGTTATCCCGCTCGTATCAGGGTACTCGCCCAAAATTCAATTATAATAAATTTATTCGCATCAAAAAGGGACGTCACCCACTTCTTGACAAAAAAAAGGTGGTTCCAATCGACTTGCAGTTAGGTGGTCAGTTTCACCAGCTAATTATCACAGGTCCTAATACGGGCGGTAAAACCGTTTCTCTCAAAACGGTAGGTTTATTTACCCTGATGGGACAGGCAGGCTTACAGATTCCTGCCTTCGACGGATCTCAACTTTCCGTTTTTAAGGAAGTTTACGCAGATATCGGTGACGAGCAGAGCATTGAGCAGAGCCTTAGTACCTTCTCGGCTCACATGGTCAACATTGTAGATTTCATTAACAAGGCAGATAAGGATTCTTTGGTACTCTTTGACGAGTTGGGAGCTGGCACAGACCCAACAGAAGGTGCTGCACTGGCTATCTCTATCTTAAATTTTTTGCGCAATCTAAAAATTCGCACCATGGCAACTACTCATTACAGCGAATTAAAAATTTATGCACTCTCCACAGAAGGCGTAGAAAATGCCAGCTGCGAATTTAATGTGGAGACCCTACAGCCGACCTACCGACTCATTCTAGGAATTCCTGGAAAAAGCAATGCTTTTGCCATCTCCCAGAAACTCGGTCTGCCTGACTATATCATAGATGACGCCAAGAGCCGCATCGATTCCTCCTCCGAAAGTTTTGAGGATGTCATCGCCGACCTGGAGGCATCCCGTCTGCGCATGGAAGAAGACCAGGAAAAAATCACTCAATATAAGGAAGAAATTGAAGCTCTCAAGGCTAAGTTAGAGGCAAAACAGGAGAAACTAGATGCTCAACGTGACAAGATTCTGCAGGATGCCAATGAAAAGGCTCAGGCTATTCTGCAGGATGCCAAAGATTATGCCGACGAAACCATTCGCATCATCAATAAAAAAACGCAGTCCGGTGATATCGGTCGCTCCCTTGAAGAGGAACGCACCAAGCTGCGCAATAAACTAAATACGGTCAATACTACTTCCAAATCAAAGCCGGCAGCAAAGAAAAAGGAAGTGAAACCCGATGAACTTCATATTGGAGATGGCGTTCATGTCATTTCCATGAATCTGGATGGTATTGTCAGCACACTTCCCAATGCAAAGGGTGATTTATATGTCCAAATGGGTATTCTTCGTTCTCTGGTATCCATCAATGATATTGCCAAGTTAAATGAAGCCACCACCACCGGTCCAGGTATCACCAAGGAACGAAGCAGTACAGGAAGTATCCGTGTCTCTAAGTCCTCTACCATCTCACCAGAAATCAACCTCATTGGCATGACCGTCGATGAAGCTCTGCCCGAGCTAGACAAATATTTAGATGATGCCTACTTAGCTCATCTTCCTCAAGTCCGAGTAGTCCACGGCCGCGGCACAGGTGCCCTCAAAAACGCAGTTCACAACAAATTACGCCGCCTCAAGTATGTAGATTCTTATCGATTGGGTGCGTTCGGCGAAGGTGACACAGGAGTTACCATTGTCACCTTTAAATAAGAGAAAGGGAAAGTTTTATGGGGAAACAAAAAATTTTAATTGTAGATGATGATGAAAATATTGCAGAATTGATTTCTCTCTATTTAATCAAGGAATGCTATGAGACTCAAATTGTCTATGACGGAGAACAGGCTTTAAGTACCTTCTACACTTTCCAGCCAAATTTGGTTCTATTAGACTTGATGCTGCCAGGCATGGATGGCTATCAGGTTTGCCGTGAGATTCG
Organism: Lachnospiraceae bacterium; assembly: GCA_051879015.1. GTDB lineage: Bacteria > Bacillota > Clostridia > Lachnospirales > Lachnospiraceae > JBJELF01. Next base: position 25,815 of record JBJELF010000014.1, on the reverse strand, counting down.
CAAAGACTACAACACACCAATTATCATGCTTTCTGCCAAAGGAGAAGTCTTTGACAAAGTTTTGGGATTAGAATTAGGTGCTGATGATTACATGATCAAACCCTTCGACTCCAAAGAATTAGTTGCCCGCGTCAAGGCAGTCCTCCGCCGCACACAGCAAACTGCGCCTAGTATTCTCTCAAATCTGACAACGGTAGAAATGCCTCAGCCAGAGCGAGTCGGTCAGTTTGTGGAGTATCCAGATCTGCTTATCAGCCGCACAAACTATTCCGTGACATATAAAAATAAAAATATCGATATGCCTCCAAAAGAATTGGAATTGTTGTACTTTTTGGCTTCCCAGCCCAATCAGGTCTTTACTCGAGAGCAGCTTCTTGACCATATCTGGGGATATGACTATATCGGTGATACTCGCACCGTGGATGTGCATATCAAGCGTCTCCGTGAGAAAATAAAGGATCATCCTCGCTGGGCTATCTCCACCGTATGGGGAATTGGCTACAAATTTGAATTAAAACGGTAAAACGCAGCTGGTGCATAGTAAACCTACACACCTGTTTTGCAGACTTAATCTATGAAATGTGAACTGTCATGAAATATAGTATTTCACTCAAATTAATTACTTTATATTTATTTTTAATTATTGTGGGTTTTGCCATTATCACGCTCCCAGTCACTTGGGTTGTGGAGCGCAGCACCAGACAGCAAATTGCAACGGAAATGTACAATATGGCAAATCATTTCGCATCCAGCCATAGTTTTGATGACGGAACAGTGGATGAACTTCTTCCCGACATGTCAGCGGATCTAGATGCCATTCACTTTGCCATGAGTTGCGATGTGTGGATTGTCAGTCCTGACAGCACCTTGCTCTACAAAAACGGCAGCAAATCCCGGCTAACGATTCATTCCACCTGTGACTTTTCTGCCACCGATGCAGACAATGGCTACTATCTGTTTGGAAATTTTTACGGATATTTTCCCGATAAAACCCTAAGCGTTTTTGCCCCACTGCACAAAGATTATCGGCTATGCGGCTACATTATCCTGCATATGCCCTACAGCAATATTGTAGAGCGTCGTGAAGCCAACACCGCCTACATTTATGCTCTATTTTTTATTTTTGTTATACTCTTTGCGCTGATTCCCATTAGCTTTTTTCTGTGGATTCGCCATCCTCTAAAAATTCTTAATCAGGCAGCCAACGAATATGCCTCAGGAAATTTAAATTATAAAATTTCTTTAAAAAACCAGGATGAATTTTACACTTTGGCTCAGTCCATGTCCTACATGGCGAATCAGTTTGCCGAGCGCAACGAAGACCAATATAAATTTATTGCTAATGTCTCCCATGATTTTCGCTCACCCTTAACTTCCATCAATGGCTACATCACCGCCATGCTCGACGGAACCATCCCAGCACAACTCTACCCCAAATATCTGAACATTGTGTTGGATGAAACCAGCCGACTGACCAAATTGACGCAAAATTTGTTAACACTAAATAATCTCAACAGCCGAGGATTTTATCTGGATTACACACAGTTTGATATTAATCATATTATCAAAAAAATTCTCGCCACCTTTGAAGGACGATGCTCAGAAAAGGGAATTACCTTTGATTTGTTTTTTTCCTCCCGAGAACAGCTCGTATGGGCAGATATGGCACGTATTCAGCAGGTGCTCTACAATCTGATTGACAATGCTATCAAGTTCAGCAATCCCAACTCTGTCATTGAGATTTCAACCTATGTAAAAAACGATAAAGTCTTCTGCTCGGTAAATGATTACGGTGTTGGTATTCCACCTGAAAGTTTAAATAAGATTTGGGAACGTTTTTATAAGACAGATATCTCTCGCGGAAAAGATAAGAAGGGAACTGGACTTGGATTGTCCATCGCCAAAGAAATTATTCAAGCACATCATCAGACCATTGATGTGATCAGCACGCAGGGAGTCGGAAGTCAATTTATTTTTACACTGCCTCTTTCTCGTCCAGAGGAGCGCTAAAACACCGCTCCTCCGGACAAACCGATTCAATTACTCCTGTCCACTCTTCCAATGAAGCCGATGAAGATGTCCGCCCAACTCCATCTGCAGAAAATTATTCTGGCGCAGTGCCTCATACAGCACGATAGCCACCGAATTCGATAAATTCAAAGAGCGAATGCTTTCATTCATAGGAATTCGAATCGAAGAATCCTCATAATCAATAAGGATTTCTTCTGGAATTCCTGCACTCTCTTTGCCAAACATAATATAAGCATCTGGCTCAAATTTTACTTCTGTGTAAGTATGGTGCGCCTTTGTAGTAGCCATATAGAGTTTTCCCTTGGCATCAGGATTTTTTTCCAAAAAATCCTGAAAATTTTCATAAACTCTCACATCAAGATGTTCCCAATAATCCAACCCAGCCCGCTTTAATGCCTTCTCATCCAAGCTAAATCCCAAAGGCTTAATTAAATGCAGTACCGTGCCAGTGGCTGTACAGGTTCTTCCAATATTTCCTGTATTTGCTGGAATTTCCGGTTCATGTAATACAATATTCATCATAATTTTATTCCTTCTTTTTCTTCATTTCCTTTTTTCTCTGCTTCCAGACGACCGATAAATGCCTTGATATGCTCCATCGCCTGTTTCAACTGCTCCAGCGAATAGGCATAGGAAATACGCAAAAATCCCTCTCCGCAGTCTCCAAAGGCAGTGCCTGGCACAACTGCCACTTTTTCTTCCTTCAGCAAACGTTCAGCAAACTCATTGCTAGTCAGCCCAAATCGCTTGATACTCGGAAATACATAAAAAGCCCCAAAAGGTTCAAAGCAGTCTAATCCCATTTCCTTAAAGGCATTCATGAGAAAACGACGTCTTTGATTGTAGGCCTCCCGCATCATCTCCACATCCTTGTCACCGTCACGGAGAGCCGAAACTGCGGCATACTGACTGGTAGTCGGCGCACACATAATGGCAAACTGATGAATTTTTAACATTTGCTCTAAAATCATAGCTGGTGCGCAAGCATAGCCCAATCTCCAACCAGTCATAGCATAAGCCTTGGAAAAGCCATTGATTAGGACCGTTCTCTCTCTCATACCTGGCAGGGAAACGATACTCACATGCTCCCGATCATAGGTTAACTCAGAGTAAATTTCATCGGAAATGACAAACAAATCATACTTTTCAATAACCTCAGCAATCTCCTCCAAATCTTTGCGCTCCATAATTCCACCCGTCGGATTATTTGGAAAAGGGAGAATTAAAATCTTGGTTTTTTCAGTTATAGCTGCTTCCAGCTTTTCCTTAGTCAAGCGAAATTCATCTTTTTCCTCCAACTCAATAATTACTGGCACACCATCCGCCAAGACGGTACAGGGAAGATAGGAAACATAGCTTGGCTGAGGAATCAGCACTTCATCGCCTGGATTAATCATGGCACGCAGTGCGATATCGATAGCCTCACTTCCGCCCACAGTTACCATGACTTCTTTATAAGGATCATAGGAAACATGACATTTACGCTGCAAATACTTTACAATTTCTTCTTTCAATTCCTTTAGACCAGCATTAGAGGTATAGAAAGTACGCCCCTTCTCCAGCGAATAAATACCCTCATCACGGATATGCCAAGGAGTGTCAAAATCTGGCTCTCCCACACCCAGTGAGATGGCATCCTTCATCTCACTAACTAAATCAAAAAATTTGCGAATTCCCGAGGGTGCCAATGAAACCGTTTTATTTGATAATGGATTTCTCATGGTGTCACCAACATCCTTTCATCTTTGCGATCAGCATTTAAGATTGTGCCATGATCCTTATATTTTTTCATAACGAAATGAGTTGCTGTACTCTGAACTTGATCGAGAGTTGCCAGCTTATTCCATACAAACTGTGATACCTCCTTCATCGTCTTACACTCCAAGATGACTGTCAAATCAAAAGTACCTGACATCAAGTAGCAGGCGTTAACCTCAGGATAATTGTAGATACGCTCTGCAATTTTATCAAATCCCATTCCTCTCTGTGGTGTCACTTTTACTTCAATCAGCGCACTGACCTTCTCATCTGAGGTGTTATCCCAGTTAATCATCGTATGGTATCCACAAATCACACATTCTCTCTCTAAATCTCCAATACAATTCGCTACATTCACTTCGCTCTCACCTAAAATCACCGCCAAATCATGAACACTGATTCGGGCATTTTTTTCCAAAATAGATAAAATTTTCTCTCTCATATCAATCCTCCATACTATTCTCTAAACAACTTAAATAGTAATAAAAAACACTTACATAATCTTTAGGGAAACTAATTCATCTGGTTTTGGCCGGTCCAGATATCGAGTCTCCTCCTCATTTCTCAAAATACGCTGTTTCTGATCTGTAACACGACCGATAACAGAAGCCGAGATTCCCTTCTCTTCCAGTCGACGGACTATGGCATTACCATCCTGCGCTGCAAAGAGCAATGAACCATTAGACATAAGCTGATAAGGATTCAGACGATAAAATTCACAAAGCTCTATGGTCTCCTGCCTCACAGGAATCGCCTTTAACTCCACTTCCATACCCGTATTGGAGCGCTCCATAAACTCCCACAGAGCTGTCAAAATACCACCCTCAGACACATTGTGCATAGCCGAAACTCCCGCCTCCACCAGCAATTTTGCCTCCTGCATTACACTGATATTCTGCAAAAAATCCTCTGCCTGCTCTACAAAAGCCAGCGTATAGTGGGTACACAATTCTTCCTTCTTTTGTCGGGCAATCAATCCAGTGCCCTCCATCCCAACCGTTTTGGTCAAAATCAAATCCTGACCTGCATAAGCCTTGGTATCCAACAGTTTCTCCCCCATTCCCACCATCGTCATGGAAATTACCGGCTCTGTCACATGGGCAGACACAGCAGTATGCCCGCCTCCAATCTCCAACTGATATTGCTCACACAAGACATTTAACTGTCTCATATAATTCTGAAGCAGACTTTCCTCAGCTGCCTCCGGCAGCAAAATGTTTGGCAATACCGCCACAGGCTCTGCTCCCACCACGGCTAAATCGTTAAGCGTGCGATGAAAACAACAATAGATTCCTTCCTCACCAGTCATATTGACTACATTTGTGCTCATAAAAAAAACTCCGTCCTCTCCTATGGAAATGGCGGAGCTGTCATTGCCCATACCAGCTCCCAGAAGAATCTCTGGTCTTCTGGGAACGATATACTTTAGGACACTACGTTTTAAAACATTATGAGATAATTTTCCTTGCTGCATTTGATTATAATACTCCTGCATTCTTATCTGACATCGCCCTCATCCGCAGATGAGGGCGATGCATTATTTTCATGATACCGAGCTCCAAAGGTATTTTCACTTCAGCATCTTGTCATTAATTTTCTGCTGCTTCCACCGTCGCAGATGCATCATCCACTGCCTCCTCATTAATTGGACTTGGCTCCTCTGCATTACCCTCTATCGGGACTACTTCCGAAATAGTCTCCTCTGGTGCTGTCCCCTCTGGACTGGTCTCTGCCGGCGCAGTTTCCGCTGGCGTGGTCTCCACTGGTACTGTTTCTGCTGGTTTTGTCTCTGCTGGTTTTGTCTCTACTGGCTGCGACCTTTTGATCAATGCGAACTCAATATTAATATTTACTACACCACCGCCATATTCTCCATCTACATAAGGTCTCATCGTTGCTGTTACTGTAGTTGCATTGATGTCAACATCATTTGCAACATAGTAAGTTACCTCATCACCTGCATAATTATCATCATTTACCAATATCTGTTCTTGCAGCACTCCGTCTACATACACATCTTTCCACATCTGAGAATGAACCTTAAAATGTGGCTCAGAGTCAAAGGAAGTCTTGCTGCTCCAACCGCCCTCCAACTGAGCAGGATCACCAACTGCTAAATTAGGATCATGTACAAAATTATATCCATTCTTGCCGCCCAATCCACTCAGCTCCAAGATTTCCTGACGATAAACAACAGTACGATTCGATGGACGATATTCTGTACCATAAATTTCACAATAAACATACTTATTGGCACAATACGCAGCAATATAAATTGGATTTTCCAGATTATTTACAAAGCAGAAATCTCTTGAGCGATCATCTGGATCATACGGATTTGGATAAATCATTGCATCAAAGGAATATGCAATATAATTACCTGCCTTTGAATGTGGGCGTCTCTCTGTCACCTGCAGCTCAGAACGAAAAACAGCGTTATACAGTGTACTTGTTGTCTGACATAAACCGCCGCCAATCGAATCCACATAGCTTCCACTCATAATAACTGGTGCCTCACGGAAACCATTTTCCGAAGTAACAGGCGCCAATGTATCCAACATAGAAAATGTTTCTCCTGGCAGCACTACAACACCATTGATTAATTCTGCACCTCTCTCCACATTGATATCACGATCTGGATTATTTGCCTCATATTTTGTATAATAGCTTCCCAATAAATCGCCTTTAAAATTAGCGAAGACATCCTTATCCACCGTTGGCTCCACTTCACTAAAAACTAACTCTGTCTCCGTTTCCCCAGAGTCCAACATGGCAGAAACTACATTTTCACCACTGGCCTCTATATCAAATTCCAAGCCTAATGCACCATCGGTCACAATGAAACTGCCATTTTCTCTCTTTAAGCTTGGCTCCACGACAGCGATGGTATGCTCTTCCATATAAGCTGAGAGCTCACTCAGCAAAGTCTCTTCATCAATTGAAAATTCAAGTTCAAAATCAACTGGATTTGCTTCCACATCTTTAATCTGCTTATATTTTTCAATAATATTTCCAGTAGGAATCATATCCGTAATTTCATCAACAATGTCTGAATTTTCCCATTCTATACTGTAATCAGCAGCATTCAAAACCAAAGGCTCTCCTTCTGCTTCCGTCTGAACGGTCAAAGTCTTATTTAGCATTTCATCTACGCAATTCTGCACATAAGCATCCACTTCCTTGGCAGTCATACCACCAACTTCTTCTCCATCAACCGTCACACCCATAGGCACTACTGCATCAGCAGTCAATGCCACTGTATTAGCTGCCTTTGCCAACTGAATTCCACCCAAGCTAACTAGACATACCGTTGCTGCGCCTGTCATTACCTTATAAATTTTTCTCATATTAACCTCCTGCCTAATGACCGAATCGTTTTAAATCATACTCAAAACCAGGGATAATATCATCGGTATTACCATGGCCAATGCCAATACGATTACTACAACTCGAGTCATTATTTTTTTGCCTCTCTTATCATTGAAATTCATCATATCTTTTACACCTCTAAAAAAATTGATCGTTTCCTATACCTATCATGCACCTCCAAGAAAGAGGCAACATGAATGTTCGCACTGATTGGTAAAATCTTGCGTGTCATGCATACATTAACTTATCCCTCTCCGAATGTCAAGTTCATTTTTCAAATATCTTAATATTAAAAATATTAGCATTTCCAGTTAAAGGATTTCGATGCATATAATCAAAAAGATACCAACTTCCACTTTGCTTTTTTCCATTTTCCAAATATATCTCTGCCTCTATATACTCCAAATGAGTCATATGCATCATCTGCTTCCATGTATAATCCTTATAATCAGGCAAGTAATTTCGCTTCTTTTCTTCCTTCTTAAAAAATTCTGCTGCCTGACTCTGATAGACTTCATTGTCTGGTGAAAAACTTGGTCTAGTTTTTGCGTTTTCTCTGCTATACCAGTCAAAAGTTAACAACTCTGCCGCCGTTTTCAGCGGAATCTGCTTGTACTGACCAATCCACTCCAGCAAAATCTCATATCGTCTAAGACGACTATGGCTCATATCCATATAATGTTTCTTCTCATAAAAATCTCCCAATGCTTCATACATAAAAAAAGCATCTTCAAAATAAGTCTCAAGCCATAAAAGAATCTGCTGATATTGTCTACTATTATAATACACTTCCACCATTTCTTCAATATTTTTTAGTCTTAGCTTTTCTTGATAACTTAACCACTTAGTATACAATACTTCATAGACCGGCTCTGTCTCATAGACCAAACCATATTCTTCCGCCATTTCATACATATGAGATCCCTTTAACACTTTTAAAAATCCCAGCTGCAATTGCTCAGGATACAGACCATACACATCATTAAAGGATTGATGAAAACTATCGTAATCCTCATAGGGAAGTCCCGCAATCAAATCTAAATGCAGATGAATATTTCTAAAAGAATTGATTCGATGCACCGCATTACAAATTTGTTCCAGTGAGGCACTTCGTCTGATTTCTTTTGTTGTAAGTGGATTTGTAGTCTGCACTCCAATCTCCATCTGCACAGCTCCTGGCCGCATCTGAGAAAGCAGCTCTAACTCATCCTCTCTCAACAAATCTGCTGATATCTCAAAATGAAAGTTTGTCACTTGATTGTCATGTTCTAAAATATAACGCCAAATCTCCATAGCATGCTGATGATTGCAGTTGAATGTACGGTCAATGAATTTCACTTGAGGTACCTTCTTCTCCAAAAAATACCCCAATTCCTCTTTGACTAAATCAAGATTGCGAAAACGTACCCGCCTATCGATAGAGGACAGACAATAGCTGCATTGAAAAGGACATCCTCTGCTCGATTCATAATAAACAATGCGGTTTTCAAAATGTTCCACCCCATTTTCTCCCGAATAAACAAACGGAATCTCAGACATATCCACCATTTCCTGAGGCTGTCTGAAACAAATTTCTCCAGATACACTGCGATACACAATGCCTTTTACGACATTCAAATCCCATCCTTCACAGTAAGCTGCCATCAGCTGCCGAAAAGTCAGCTCTCCCTCACCGTACATAATTCCCCGCAGCTGTGGCCACTGGCTTACCTCTTCAAAAGCATCATAGGATACCTCTGGTCCTCCCAGCCAAAAATCCGTGTCTGGCATTAATTTCTTCAAATCCACCAAAATTCGTCTCACAAAAGCAATATTCCAAATATAACATGAAAAACCAATCGCCTCTGTCTGTGTCTCATAAATGCGCCGAATCACCTGCTCCGGCCGATGATTGATTGTAAATTCTGCAATTTCCACTTGATCTTTATACTTTCCTGCCATAGACTTTAGACTATAAACGGCTGGATTACTGTGTATATACTTGGCATTGATTGCCACCAATAAAAATTTCATTGGTCTCTCCTCTCCATTATACTGCCTCAGCGACTATCCATTTTACCCCAACATATGATTTCCTATCAGCAAATCAGCTACATGCTTCTTCATTATCGATACACATAACTTGTACTGCTTAGAAACGTGCGCCGCTAGGCGCACAAACAAAAAGCTGTCATCCCCCTCGGTCTGACAGCCTTCTCACTTTTGATAATTATTCCTGATCTTCCAACAGAGCAGCTTCGTATTTTTCCAAAATCACTTTTTGCATCTGCCCTCTGGTATCGGAATTGATTGGATGCGCAATATCGCGATATTCCCCGTCAGACGCCTTTCTGCTCGGCATAGCGATAAACACGCCCTTCTCCCCTTCAATTACCTTAATGTCATGTACAACAAATTCATTATCCAATGTGATGGAGACAATGGCTCTCATTTTTCCTTCCTTGGTAACTTTCCTCACCCTAACATCTGTAATTTCCATAATTTTATGACAGCTCCCCCTAATAATCTTTCTGTTATTTATAAGACTTCAAAAGTGCAGAAGAATTGCTACGCTTTATCCTATCTGCACTTCCGAATAAAATAGTATTTAATTATAATAATGCAAGGATTATCTCATGACAAAACGCTCATTCTGCGCCAGAACGATCTTCATCTCTCCATTTTCACCCTTATAAGTACTATTTGCACGAATTGTTCCGTGACTCTCAACGATACAATTTTCAATTGTAACATTATCTGCAATATAAACGTCATTCAGGATGATAGAATTCTTGATAACACAGTTATTTCCAATATATGCGTCCTTAAATACAACACTATTCTCAATATCACCGTTTACAATACATCCACTCGAAATCAAGCTGTTTTTAACAACTGCGCCTGGATTATATTTTGCAGGTGGCAAATCATCGATCTTTGTATAAATACCTGCGCCTTCCTTGAAGAAATAATTTCTTACATCTCTCTTTAAGAAATCCATATTCGCCTCAACGTAAGAATCTACAGAAGCGATATTTTTCCAATAAGACTCCAAGCGATATGCATAAACCTTCTTTACAGCAAGATAACGAACAATGATATCACTTACAAAGTCATATCTATCCTCAGAAGCAGCCTTCTCCAACAACTCAATCAACAAACGTCTTCTGACAACATAAATGCCGCAGGAAACAAGACTAGAAGTTGCCACCAATGGCTTTTCATCAAATTTTACAATACGACCATCTTCATCTGTCTGAATCAGACCAAAACGAGTTAAATTCTTCTCTTCTGGCAAGTCCTTGCATACAACCGTAATATCTGCACGCTTATCGATATGATATTCCAATACCTTGTTGTAATCCAACTTGTAAATACCATCACCAGATGCGATAACAACATAAGGCTCATGACTCTCCTTCAAGAAATGAATATTCTGATACAGAGAATCTGCGGTACCACGATACCAGCTCTGATTGAAAGCAGTGATATTTGGAGTAAATACATACAATCCTCCCTGCTTTCTGCCGAAGTCCCACCACTTAGAAGAACTCAAATGTTCATTTAAAGAAGTGGTATTATACTGAGTAAGTACTGCAACCTTCTGAATCTGAGAGTTTGACATATTGCTGAGAGCAAAGTCAATTGCTCGATAGGTTCCAGCGATTGGCATAGCAGATACTGCTCTCTTTAAAGCAAGTTCCTTCATTCTCTTACTGCCGCCGCCAGCTAAAATAATTCCAACTGCTTTCATCATACTTCTTCACCTGCCTTTATAATATATCCACCGCTCTCTAACAAACCATCTGGATAATCTTCAGCAGTAGTAACACCAGAAATTGCGGTATTCTTTCCAATCTTTACTCCATCTGGAATCACGGAATCCTCGCCAATGGTAACAAGGTCGAAAGCATATACCTTCTTATTGTACTTGCTCTCCGCATACTCGCCAACACCTAGCTCCGCACCTGCACCGATAACAACATCCTCAGCAATAATTGCCTTGGTAATCTTTGCATTTGCCTTAACTACGGTATTGGACATAATGATGGAATCTCTAACAACAGCACCTTCCTCAATCACAACGCCCGAGCCAATGACTGAATTGTAAACCTGACCATAAATATCAGTACCCTCACCTACAATACAACGCTCAACAACAGCATTTGCATCAATATACTGTGGAGGCATAGCATCGTTCTTAGTGTAAATCTTCCAGTAATCCTCATACAGATTAAATACTGGAACAATATCAATTAATTCCATATTGGATTCCCAATAAGAACCTAATGTACCTACATCCTTCCAATAGCCATTGAACTCGTAGCAGAATACTCTGTCACCTCTCTTATGGCAATATGGAATGACATGCATACCAAAGTCTAAGTTTGGTATAGAAGCATTTGTGAGAAGTGCCTCTCTTAAAACAGACCATGTAAAAATATAGATACCCATGGATGCCAAATTGCTCTTTGGTACCTTGGGTTTTTCCTGAAAGTCAGTGATACGACCAGTCTCATCGGTAATCAGCACGCCAAAACGACTTGCCTCCTCCATTGGAACTGGCATAGCTGCCATAGTGACATCTGCTTTATTGGATTTATGGTAATCCAACATTACCTCATAATCCATCTTGTAGATATGGTCACCACCAAGAATTAATACATAATCTGGATTAAAGCCATCGATATAATTAATATTCTGGTAAATCGCATTTGCGGTACCTGTAAACCAATCGCTGTTCTGACTTTTTTCATATGGAGAGAGAATGGTTACTCCTCCGCGATTACGGTCCAAATCCCACGGTACACCAATACCAATGTGTGAATTTAATCGAAGTGGCTGATACTGAGTCATGACACCAACAGTGTCGATGCCGGAGTTGATGCAGTTACTCAATGGAAAATCTATGATACGATATTTTCCGCCAAAGGACACTGCTGGTTTTGCAACTTTTGCTGTTAATACGCCCAGGCGGCTACCTTGTCCACCTGCTAATAACATAGCTATCATTTCTTTTTTAATCACGTTTTCACCCCTTACTGTAAGTCAGTGACTGTATTATACCACACTTCTAAGGAAATGTTAATATTTTTGACAAACTTTTTCTTGATTTTATTTAATATTTTCAACATACTGCCGTATATTTTTACAAATAACTCTTTTTTTTTACATAAAAACAACGATACAGCCAAACACTTTTTATTTTTGACTGTATCGTTGCCATAAAATTCCATTTCTCAGCAATTATATAACAGCAATATATTGAAACATTACCATAAAGTGGCAGAAGCTGCCCAACATAACAAAGACATGAAAGACTTCATGAATGCCAAACCAACGTCCCTCCAAAGCTTTCACCTTGCATGCATACAAAATACCACCTATTGTATAGATAATTCCTCCCGCTAACAACCAACAGAATCCTACCGCATTAAAATTAGCATAAATAGCAGGGAAAGCCAAAATACATACCCAGCCCATGCTGATATAAATAATAGAAGAAATCCACTTCGGACATTTAAGCCATAATGCTGTAATCGTCATACCAACAACTGCAATTCCCCACACCAAAGCCAACAGCTTTGGTCCTCCCGCATCTCTAAGAGCAGTCATACAAACTGGTGTGTAAGTGCCCGCAATTAAAACAAATATCATCATATGGTCTACTTTTCTTAAGCGAGCATTCACTTTTTCTGATACATTCAACGAATGGTACATCGTGCTGGCTCCATATAATAAAATCATACTAATCATAAAAACACTTAATGTAATCATGGTCTGCAAATCCGCTCCATGAACCGATGCCTGAATCAACAAAATTGGCGTACCCAGAATTGCTGCCAACAAACCAATAAAATGAGTCAATGCACTGGCTGGATCTTTCAGCCGAAAAGAAAAATTGGTCTCAGGCTGGATTCTCACCGTAGGCTGCATAATACATGTTGTCATTTTCATATTTCGTTACCTCCATATTCTATCATCTAGTTTTGAAAACCACATCTTGGGTTTTATTATACTTCAAATAAACTTTCTTGTCAAGCATTTATTTTTAAAATCATTTTTTCAAAAAGCTTGCGTTTACCGCGGAATCAATCAAGGTTTTCTTGCATTTCTTTCTTTTCCGTACTATAATAAGTAAGTCTAGTTCGTTTACTGTGAACTACCACAGACCATAAAGATCTGTGGCTTCTGTTAAATGGTTCACCAGACTAAGTATTCAGAAATGGATACTACGATAGTTAGGTTATGACACCCTCGGTTGACGCAACAGACCGTTGCTCTGTCGTGTATGTTTAAGTTGGGTCAGAGTAAGCAAAGCCCTGTGATATACATTTAACAAGCCTTTCTATCATTGTCAAGTTGAGGTCGGAACAGTTGTATGGTAACAGTACAACAAAGTACGCATCACCTACCATTTGGTAGTGTATTATCCCTTAAGTGGGATTATTAACCAAATGCCGTGTATCCACATACCTAAAGGTATGTGGTTTTACGGCTGTCAATTTTATAAATCATAGAAAGGATAGCAAATGGAATTTCAAATTGGAGATATCATAAAAATGAAAAAGCCTCATCCATGTGGCAGCAGTGAATGGCAGGTCCTCCGCGTAGGTATGGATTTTCGCTTAAAATGTATGGGCTGTGGACATCTTGTCATGCTTCCGAGGCGACAAGTAGAAAAAAGCTGCCGCAATATTAGAAAGGCAACACCAACAGAATTGATGAAATATGAGGAGGATTCACATGTATCAAATTAATTTTTCACAGCCTTGCTGTGTGCATTTTATTGGAATTGGCGGTATCAGTATGAGTGGACTTGCAGAGATTTTGATGCAGGAAGGCTTTACAGTCAGTGGCTCAGATGCCAAAGAATCTGACCTCACCAAAAAACTCGAAGCAGACGGTGCTAAATTGTATTTCGGTCAGCGTGCTTCTAATATCAGTGACAATATTGATGTAGTTGTTTACACAGCTGCTGTTCATGAAGATAATCCTGAATTGATGGCAGCCCGCAGCAAGGGTCTGCATATCTTATCTCGTGCTGAACTTTTAGGACAACTGATGAAAAATTACCACTATGCTATCAATGTTTCTGGCACTCACGGCAAAACTACAACTACTTCCATGTTAGCTCATATTTTAATGGAAGCAAAGGTTGATCCAACTATCACCGTCGGCGGTATTCTGCCGTCCATCGGAGGAAATATCCGTGTTGGAAACAATGAATATTTTTTAGCAGAAGCCTGTGAGTACACAAACAGTTTTCTGTCCTTCTGCCCTACTCACTCCATTATCTTAAATATCAAAGCAGATCATCTGGACTTTTTTAAAGATTTGGACGATATTCGTCATTCCTTCCGCCTCTTTGCAGAAAAGACTCCAGCTGGCGGTGCTTTAATTGTCAATGGAGAGATTGAAAATTTAGAATATATTACACAGGGATTGCCATGTCCTGTCCTTACTTTCGGAAAGGATTCCAATTCCGACTATTATCCAGCTAACATCACTTATAATGAAGTAGGATTCCCAGGCTTTGATGTAATAAACCATGGAGACAATTTAGGACATATTCAGCTAGCTGTTCCCGGAGAGCACAATATTTATAATGCACTGTCCGCCATCGCGCTATGTCTTCAACTGGAAATTCCATTCACGGCCATTCAGCTTGGTCTCCAGACCTTCACCGGAACCAACCGTCGTTTCCAAATAAAAGGAAAGCTGAGTAATATTACAATTGTGGATGACTATGCTCATCACCCGGATGAAATCTCAGCCACCTTAAAAGCAGCCAACGCCTATCCACACAAACATCTATGGTGCGTCTTCCAGCCGCATACCTATAGCCGCACCAAGGCACTTTTCGAAGAATTTGTAGAATCTCTTAGTGCTGCCGAACATGTCATCTTAGCCAACATCTATGCTGCCAGAGAGACGGATACCTTGGGTGTGTCCAGCAAACAGCTGGCAGAAGAACTGCAGAAAAAGGGAGTATTGGCATACGCCTTCGACAGTTTCGAAGAAATTGAAAACTTTCTGCTGCAAAACTGTGTGGACGGTGACTTAATTCTTACAATGGGAGCCGGAGATATTTATAAAGTTGGAGAAGCACTATTGTAACAAGATTTGGGTCAGACTATTTTGCCCAACATCATAATGGATACTAGGACAGGAGTTATACACCATGGAAGAAATTAAACTGAGCAGTCACATAATCACCGATGCAGTGCTCTTGCCTGCCGCCTTTATTGAACAATATATGCCAACCGCCCCGGGAGATTATGTCAAAGTCTACCTTTATTTACTGCGCCAAATTACCTCTCCCACTGCTGGTTTTTCCCTCAAATATATGGCAAAATTTCTCAACATAGAAGAAAATGACGTAATGCGTGCGCTCTCCTACTGGGAAAAACAATCTCTGATTCAAGTAGAAGTCAATGATTTTATTGTGACAGGTATTCACTTTCTTGCCTTCCCAACAGTAACTAAAACCAACATCGTCATTCAGCCTCCTGCACCTTCAGCCCCTACATCAGAACCTCCAAAAATAATGACAGCCGCACAGCAAACGGCTGTCTCGGCACCAGCAAAGGAGGAAAACGCTGTGCCTACTGCCAAAAATAATCGGACAACTGCTCTGCCAGAATCCAAACCTGCCAAATCAACTTCCGAAATTTCGTACAAGGATATCCCCTGGGATGATTTGAGCACTGATGATGATTTTCAAGTACTGATTCGCGCTGCCCAGTCCTATCTCAACACTACTATGAAACCATCTGACTGCGACCGCATGGCTTATTGGTATATTTTATTCGACCGTTCCGCTGATATCATTGAATACCTGATTGAATACTGTGTTGATTTGGGCAAGGGTAACTTCCACTACATGGAGAAAGTTGCTCTGAACTGGCATGAACAAGGACTCAAAACTCTGGCTGAAGTCAAACAATACTCAAAAAATTATCTTCCAGCCTACCGTGCTGTGGCAAATGGTATGGGACTGAAAGAGCGCAGTCTCAATACCAGCGAGAGTGAATTACTCAAAAAATGGGTCGGCACTTACCGTTTCCCTGCAGATGTGATTCAATATGCCTGCGAGCAGACTCTGCGCGCCATCCATACCCCAAGCTTTGAGTATGCAGACGAGAAATTGACTGATTGGTATCAAAATGGCATCTCAACATTAGAGCAGGCCAAAGCTTCCGTCAAACAATTCCGCAGCAACCAGGCAAAAACGAATAAAAACAGCGGAAGTAAAAATCCTCAAAAATCAACTTCCAGCAACCGTTTTCTCAATTTCGAGCAGCGCGACACTGACTACAACGAATATTTTAAAGATTTTTTGGAATACAGTGAAAATCATTCTTAAGGAGAGCCATTATGTCACTGAACAACAGCCAATATGATGCCATTATGCGCGAGTATCAACAACAGCAGCTGCAGAATGAACATGACCGCCGCAAACGCTGTCAGCATATCTACGCTCAAATTCCCCGAATTCGAGAAATCGATGAGACTATCGCTGCTTCCTCCGCTGAACAGGCCCGAAAACGAATTATGGGAGATACCAACGCTCTTATTCAACTGCGAAAAACAGTCTCCCAGCTCCACGAAGAAAAAGAAGTCCTTTTGCGCCGCTATCATTATCCCATCGACTATATGGAAATGAAATACCACTGTAAGGACTGTCAAGATACGGGATATATCAATCAAAAGCCCTGCCACTGTTTCAAACAAGCAACCATTAACCTGCTCTATCGTCAATCTAATATTCAATCCATCCTCAAAAAAGAAAATTTTTCAACATTGAAAATGGACTACTATTCCAATGACATTTTTATAAAAGAAGGGCAGACACTCTATGATTATATGAAGAATGTGATAAACTTTTGCCGTACCTATGCTGTACGCTTTCCAGACAATGGAAAAAATATCTTTTTTACCGGAAAGACAGGCACTGGAAAAACCTTTCTCTCCAACTGTATCGCAGCCGCTGTCATGGAGCAATGCCACTCTGTCATCTATCTGACTGCCAGTCATCTGTTTGACTTGTTTGCTCAGGAGACCTTTGAGCATGATGATGAAGCCGAGAGTGCTCTCGAACATTATGTTTCTGACTGTGACCTACTCATTATTGATGATTTAGGAACGGAAGTTTCTAATTCCTTCACCATCAGCAAGCTGTTTTATTGTATTAATCAACGGCTCACCCTTAAGAAAAGCACAATTATCTCTTCTAATCTGAACCCAAACGAAATTCGAGATTTATATTCGGACCGAATCGCCTCGCGAATTTTGGGCTATTATGAAGTAATTTTTGTACTCGGGAAAGATATCCGCACCTTAAAAAAATATAGAGAGTAAATATAAGATAGAACACCGAATCATAGCAAACCAACTTGACAAGAATAACTTTTTCACCTATAACAATAAGTGTAAAAGATGTGTAAAAAAGGAGATATTACCATGTCAATAGAAAACAAGACACTTCAGACAATTCCCGTGGGTCCACTAGGTCTTATCCCGCTCAAAAGCTGTACCTCCCTTGGCAAACAAGTCGACGATTATCTAGTGCAATGGCGTGCTGCACGTCAACATGAGCACAAGAACTCTTTGGCATTCAGCGAGTACGAACGAGATAGCTATATCATTCCAGCGGATGTTCCACGTTTTGGCTCTGGTGAAGCAAAGGGTATCATTAAACAATCCGTCCGTGGTGATGACCTGTATATCCTTGTAGACGTGTGCAATTACAGCCTAACTTACTCTCTGTGCGGCTACGTCAATCAGATGTCACCAGATGACCATTTTCAAGATGTAAAGCGTATTGTCGCTGCAGCCAGCGGTAAGGCAAAACGCATCACCGTTATTATGCCATTTTTATATGAAAGCCGCCAACACAAGCGTACCACCCGTGAATCCTTAGACTGCGCAATGGCTCTCCAAGAATTGGTTGACATGGGTGTGGACCAAATTATTACTTTTGATGCTCACGACCCAAGAGTACAGAATGCAATTCCGCTTCATACTTTTGAAAATGTCCCCTGTACTTATCAGTTTATCAAAGCTCTGCTCCATGCAGAACCTAATCTGCCCATCGACAGCGACCACCTGATGGTAATCAGTCCCGATGAAGGAGGAATGTCCCGAGCAGTGAATTTAGCAAACTACCTGGGTGTTGATTTGGGTATGTTCTACAAGAGACGCGACTACACAAAAATTGTGAATGGCAAGAATCCTATTGTAGCTCATGAATTTCTTGGCAGCGATGTAGAAGGCAAGAGCGTACTGATTTTGGATGATATGATTTCTTCTGGAGACAGTATGTTAGATGTGGCAAGAGAACTAAAATCCCGCAAGGCTGACAAAGTATTCCTCTGTGCTACCTTTGGTCTGTTTACAAACGGATTAGCCAAATTTGATGCCGCCTATGAGGACGGCCTTATTGACCGTATGCTGACTACCAATCTGGTCTATCAAACACCTGAATTGCTCTCCAAGCCTTATTATGTCAATGTAGATTTAAGTAAATATATCGCACTGCTGATTGACTATTTAAATCACAATGCTTCCCTACACGATTTGCTGATTCCAACAGAACGCATCAACCGTCAGTTGGCTGCTCACCGTCAGCATTTGGAAGAATTAAACAACACCAAACAAGAATAATTCACAAAAGACTCTCGAAAAGATATTTCATCTTCTCGAGAGTCTCTTTTTGCAAAATACCTTTTGACTCCAACATCATCCTATTTACTTATTTCAGCCAAATACTTACTTCAGATAAGTATACATCCCTATACTATTCTGCGCATAAGCTTCTGCCTCATCTGTTGAAATTGTCTGGCTCTCCCCTGTCAATGGATCGTAAATCACAGCAGTACTGGTTGTAAAAGCAGTGACTAAAACAGCAGTCCTTGCACCTGTTTGAATGATAATTGGTGTTCCTAGATTCATGTAATAATAACAGCTTACCAGAGATGCTCCTGTCACATCCAATGCCTTTTCTTCAAAGGCTTCCTGTAAAATTTGATAAGGCGTCTCCTGCTTCTCCAGCTTGCCTTTCACCACACTGCTGTCAAATCCCCCCTGCTCCAACAAAATTTCCAGACAAGTTTTCAATGAATTGTTGTCTTCTGCCATCCTGACAGAGACATTTAATGTGACATACAAACTTCTTGAGCGTCTCGCCCAAACTATCTGCTGATTTCCATCTACAACGATACCTAACACATTATAGACAGAGTTAATTAAATCACCGGGTGTACTGCTGATTCCATATAAACGGCCTGCAGCATAGGCATAATATAATTTTTGTCTATCCAATAATTGAATTTCCAATTGATTATTTTCCGATACCTGCAAAGGTGCCTCTGTCGTCTCCCAAGAAATTTTATTTCCTGACCATGCCGATAAATCTACATAACTTTCACTGCTTCCATTAACCAGAAACACTTCCTTCTGCTTACTCTCTGTCTGACTTGCAATAATTGCATCCTGACCACTAGATACCAATTCCTCTCCAATTAGCTCTGACAAATCAAAGGTAACGGTTGTATCCGACACCTGTATATTGCTGATATAAGACTCGTTCTTTTCATAATGCGTATACACTTCGCCATCAATATTAGCAATCTCCAGTGCATACTGCAGTCGCTTAGGCTCCTGATTATCTTTCATAATAGACTTTGTATAAACGACTCCGTCATCTAAAAAATTTTCTAATCTTAAACACTCACCCTCACCAGCTGTAATCTCATTCATAGTACATGTTTTAAAATTGATTGTATGAATCACAGCCGCATCAAGTTCATCTGTCCAAGCCATCAAACTTCCATCTTTACTCATTTTAATGTAGTCTTGAGAGCCAATCTGTACAATGCTGACCATGGTATTTTGTTCCATATCAACCTGATAAATATCACTATCGTAGACAAAATAACAATATTTCTCTCCCTGAAGATAACAATGCTCTCCCATCAAATAATTTAAAATTTCACCGCTGGTATCCACTTGAATATAAAATAATTCCCTCAAGCTGTGAGTTAATTTTTCGTACTCATACGCAATGATTCCCGTGACTCCTGAATGAGTTCCTCTCGTAATATACCCTGCTACAAGAAAATATACATTTCCCTCATCATCGACCTGTGATAACAGGATATCTGCTTCTTCTAATGAAGAGGAAATTTCACTGTCGTCACTCAGCTCATAAATCAAACTCATTTCACTCTTTTTACTGTCATATGCCCACAAATAATCTCCAGAAAGCAATGCACCATATTGATTATCGGAAGAAACCACTACGTCAAAGCGTTCATGTCCAACCCCCATTCTCATCTTTTTAGAGGAAGCCGTCAATTTTTCCTTATCCATTTCTTCGGTAATATCACGCTGAAAATCCATTAAATAAATCTGATTATCCAAGGTACGCATACTGTAACACTCTCTAACCTGATAGGCAGTATCATTTGCTTTCACTTCATAATCAAAAAGAATTGTACTTTGGTTGCTATATAACTCTGTCACAGTAACTACTACTTCTGTACTCTGTACAGGTGCCCAATCGCTCCACGTTAATTTACGAAAAGGAGAGGCAAGAGTTGCATGAGACAAATCAGAACTGCTATCTGTTGTTGCCTGCATATAAGGCACAATCAAATCAGCGGCCGCCGACTTATCAAAGGTACTCTCCATAAAATTTTTTGCAAATGTCAGCTGAGTCCATACTTCTGTATTCTCCAGAAGAATACGCGTATAATAGTATACCTCCCTTCCATTTTCCAAAGTCAGAATTAATTCCACATTATATTCTTCTCCCTGCAGCACCAACGGAGAATATTGAATGGTCACCTCTCCTTCCTTTGCTCCCTCCTCCCAATCAACCGCTTCCTCTTCCTCCAATAATTGTGTCTGATTGAGATCGTATACACGCCAGGCAATTTTTTGAATTTTATTGACATTATCCTTTACCCAGACAGTCATCTGACGTTTACCCGACAACGGCACGATGGATTGTCTCAGATTACTGGCAGTCATTTTTTTACTGTATCCTGCTAAATAATTTAATTGTTGTCCTTCCACAGAAAGACGAAGCTGAGGCAAACTATATTCTGCTTCATTAACATAAAGTGTTTTGGTCTCTGCTAAATCTAGGTTCAGATAATCTAAACCGTACAGCACTCCTCCTGCTCCCAAAATGATAATCACAGCTATG
Source organism: Lachnospiraceae bacterium (assembly GCA_051879015.1). GTDB lineage: Bacteria > Bacillota > Clostridia > Lachnospirales > Lachnospiraceae > JBJELF01. The sequence goes on along the minus strand of JBJELF010000014.1, from coordinate 4,460 downwards.
ACAAAAATAAATTTTATTAATTTTTTCATAAATAAACTCCTTTCGTTTTTTGTAGGCGGAAACCCACTTCCGCCTATGCCCTTTTGGTATTAGGAGGTGGGTAATTGACATAACCCTCCAATGTCTTTTAAATTTATTCGCACTTGTTGATTATTTCTTTCATTTGTAACTTTTCAGCAACTGACTCCTTCTACGGGAAGCATAAACGTATGACTTTTCGAGCCTGATATCATTTTATCAAAAATATAGAAAAGCACAACCATAAAATCAAAGAAAGGTATGGATTTTTCATCCATACCTTTCTTCTTATCTTCTACAGCCGCGATGACGGCAGCGACGGCGATGTAATTCATGGAACAACAACACCGAAATGGCATCTTTCAGCCAATTATTTTGTGGAGGAGCTGGGGGCTGCGGATTTGGTCTTGGCGGACGAGGCGGCCTGGGTGGACGCATAGGTCCTGAACCTTGCTGAGACGTCATCCCTGTCTCAAACAGAGAATTTGTTGATGTTTCCTGCCACTCATCTTCCTTCATCATCTTATTATAGATTCCTTCTGCCATCCGATAGACACGCTCTTTATCTGGGTACTCGTCATAGATAAAACTTCCACTGTAGTCTTCCTCCTCCAATGCTTCCTCCACATAAGCTTGAATTTTTTTCATGCGCTCGGGATACATACTGAGCCAATACTCAACTTCCTGATTGTCATCCAAATCATTATTCAACCTATTAAGATTTCTATCCATCCAATCAGGACAATACATTCCATTCTGATAATACCTATATGGCTCTCTGCTATAGCTATAATTGCTTCTCACATTGCCCGCTCTATCTAAAACTGGAATTGGCATTCCCATCCAATCAGTCGGTTCCATTGGCATAACATCCTGCGTACTTCTCAAAATACCATATCTGGAATCTATCCCACGATAATTTCGATAATCCATACAAGACTACCCCTTTGCAAGAGTCAATTATAATATATGCACTTCACGATTTTTTCGTTACCGTTGTACCCTCCGCCCACTGCGTTAATTATAATAACCCTCCAATTGCCAAAAACAGCGGAGCAAATACCAAGGATACAATGGTCATCAGCTTAATCAAGATATTAATAGATGGACCAGAGGTATCCTTAAATGGATCACCTACCGTATCACCTACAACTGCTGCCTTGTGAGGCTCGCTGCCCTTGCCGCCATGATTTCCACTCTCAATATACTTCTTTGCGTTATCCCATGCACCACCTGCATTTGACATGAAAATAGCCATCAGGACGCCAGTTACCAGTGAACCTGCCAGCATACCGCCCAAAGCTGCTGGTCCAAAAATAATACCCATCGCCAGCGGAGAAACTACTGCCAATACACCTGGGATAATCATCTCCTTCAGTGCTGCCTGAGTTGAAATAGCAACACAGGTCTTATAATCCGGTTTACTGGTACCAGCTAAAATTCCCTTATCCTCTCTGAACTGTCTTCTCACTTCTTCGATCATCTTATAGGCAGCCTTTGATACCGACTCCATAGTAATAGCAGAAAACAAGAACGGCAGCATACCACCGATAAACAGACCGATAACAACCATTGGATCCAAAACATTGATAGATTCCAGCTGAACTGCCTGAGCATAAGATACAAACAAAGACAATGCAGTTAATGCTGCAGAGCCGATAGCAAAACCTTTGCCAATCGCAGCAGTCGTATTTCCTACTGAATCTAGTTTATCGGTAATTTCACGGACTGACTCATCCAAACCAGACATCTCAGCGATACCGCCTGCGTTATCAGCAATAGGACCATAAGCATCCACCGCAATCGTACTTCCTGTAGTCGCCAGCATACCAACTGCTGCCAGAGCGATACCATATAAACCAGCAAAATGAAAAGCCAAGAAAATGCCAACAGCAATCAACAGAATCGGAATTGCAGTAGAATTCATACCAACAGCCAGACCAGAAATAATGTTAGTCGCTGCACCTGTCTCAGACTGCTCTGCAATCTTCTTAACCGAACCGTAATTGTCAGAGGTATAAAACTCTGTTACGCTTCCAATCAAAATACCTACAACCAAACCTGCGATAATCGCAATGCTGTAGCTGAAAGACCCCAATAGTACATAGCTCATAACAACAGCTACTACTACTACAATGATGTTGGCAATATTAGTGCCAAGCTTCATGGCCTTATGTGGATCGCTTCCATCTTTGCCCTTTACAAAAAAAGTACCAATCACAGATGCAGCAATACCAGCAGCTGCCAATACCAGCGGATATAAAGCACCCTCTATGCTCTTTCCCTCTAATAAAACACCTAAGGTTAACGCAGAAATCAAAGAACCTACATAGGATTCAAACAAGTCAGCTCCCATACCAGCTACATCACCGACATTATCACCGACATTATCTGCAATGACTGCAGGATTTCTTGGGTCATCTTCAGGAATACCAGCTTCCACCTTTCCCACCAAATCAGCTCCTACATCGGCCGCCTTGGTATAAATACCACCGCCTACACGGGCAAACAAAGCGATGGAGGATGCTCCCAAGGAAAAACCAGTCAATACATTTACGTTCTTTGTGATTATGTAAATGATGCTGACGCCAAACAGACCCAGACCGACTACGCACATACCCATAACGGCTCCGCCAGAGAAAGCTACCGACAATGCCTGCTGCATGCCACTCTTTCTCGCCGCATTAGCAGTTCTGACATTTGCCTTAGTTGCCACAGTCATTCCCACATAACCAGCTGCAGTAGAGAAAGCCGCTCCGACTAAGAAACAAACGGCAGTAATCCAGTTTCCTACTCCGATTCCAATGACAAAGAACAGCACAATGACAAAGATAATCAAAATCTTGTACTCAGACATCAAAAAAGCCTGCGCACCTTCATGAATCGCCAAGGCGATTTCCTGCATCTTCTCATTGCCATTTTCCGCATTGGAAACCTTCTTTGCAAGATAAGCGGCAAATACCAATGCTACTACACCCAAAACAGGTGCCAAATAGATTAAATTCTCCATTTGTTGTTACTCCTTCCTTAAAATTATAAATATCTATAAGATATTCTTAACCGTATCATAATAGCACCGTCCGCCCTATAAAGTCAAGTGTTTGCACTTAAAATAAAATGCTTTTTTCACTATCTGAAATTTTAATTAAATTTTTTCTCTGTTTATCCTCCATGCCGCTCAGGCAGTTCAAAGAGACAAAGACAAAATCACTCAACTGTTATAATTTTTGGTCAAAAGAGGATGCATTTTCCTGATTTCCATGATATAATATCTTAAACTAACATACCTGCTTTGCAGGCATCATCAAATGTGAAAGGAATTGCAAGCTGTTATAACATGAAAACAATTTATACTCAAGCAACTGCCGACGCAATTCAACAAGCGGGTGCCATCTTAAAAAATGGCGGTTTAGTGGCTTTCCCCACTGAGACTGTCTATGGACTTGGAGGCAACGCCCTCGATTCATCGGCTTCCCAAAAAATTTACCAAGCTAAGGGGCGTCCCAGTGACAATCCTTTGATTGCCCATGTGGCAAATATAGACCAAGTAACTCCTCTTGTCACTCAGATAAGTGACGAAGCAAAACGCTTAATGAAAATTTTTTGGCCAGGACCGCTGACCATTATTTTACCCAAAAGCAAGCTCGTACCTCAAGAGACAACAGGAGGACTCAATACAGTTGCTCTGCGCTGCCCTGACAATCCAATTGCCCTTGCTATGATTGAAGCAGCCGGTGTGCCGATTGCAGCTCCCAGCGCCAACACCTCCGGTCGCCCAAGTCCTACAAATGCCCACCATGTACTAGAAGATATGGATGGAAAAATTGAGATGATTTTAGACGGCGGCGAATGCCATATCGGACTGGAATCCACGATTATTGATATGTCAGAAGAAGAACCCACGCTTTTGCGTCCTGGCTTCATCACAAAGGAAATGTTGGAACATGCCCTTGGACATGAAATCAAAGTAGATGCGGCAGTCACTCGTCAAGTCAGTGCTGGTGTACGCCCGAAAGCTCCTGGTATGAACTACCGCCACTATGCTCCCAAGGCTACTCTCATCTTAGTGTCGGGAGAACGGACTAATATCGTGGCATCCATCAATCAGCTAACTGAAAAAGAGAGAAAACTTGGACATAAAGTGGGCATCATTTGTACTGACGAGACCATCTCTTTATACTGCGCAGACAAAATTTTATCTATGGGCAGCCGAAAAGACATGGATTCCATTGCCCAAAATATGTTCCGCGTTCTGCGCGAATTTGATGATACTGATATCGAAATTATTTATTCTGAAATTTTTTCCTCGGAGGGACTTGGCTTTGCCATCATGAATCGTCTGACCAAGGCAGCAGGACATCAATTTATTTATGTATAAAGATTTTATAAAGGACTAATTGTTAAGTAATCAAAAACATAGAAATATGTATATAAACATAGAT
>JBJELF010000013.1:0-7440 GCA_051879015.1 Lachnospiraceae bacterium | reverse complement strand
TTAACCAAACCGCTCATACTGCCATACATATATCCGCCTTGGTCAATAAATAAGGTAGTAGTTGCTAATTCCTTAGAAATGACAAAAGTATCTTTTACCAATCTCATTCCCTCATTCGTCTCACATGGCAATTCCTCAATCACATACACGCCATAAGGGAAGGCGCCTGTTGCATCCAATCTCAAATCATTTTCAACATGAGTATTCACACCAAACCAAGTACCTACTCGCCCGATTGTATTGTCATTCTCCGCATATACACCTGTTTCCTCATAGTTGACCAGATATTCTTCATATCCGCTGTCACCAGCATTTGTTTTATAAGAATGAAGAACATACTGATTATTAGAATTGAAATCACCATTTTCATCCGTATAGACAATATGACTCTCAATTTCATTTCCATTTTTATCCAATGCCGTAATTTTAAATGGAATATAAGCCATTGCCTCTCCAGTTTCAGCATTCCTTTTATGAAAATACAAATCTCCACGCTTTACATAATTATAAAGTGTATGAGTTAAATCTACAATGACACCTTCTTCACGAATCGTAAAGGTCCACTCTATGGTACCCAGACGCAAGTAACCATTTGGTGCCACCGTCTCCGTCAACTTGTAAGTTCCATACGGCAGCAAGGTCTTGGAAGACTCATAGTAACCATCCGCATTTGTATGGAAAGTCAATACGATATCCTCTGGTTCAAAACATTCTAATGTGCCATCTCCATCACTGTCTATCCAAACATCCTGACTGTTCATCGTCGTAATGGTATAAGTTCCTCCGCCAAGGGCAGCTCCGCCTAATGCTACATCTTCGCTAGTTTCCATATCACGCTTCTGAAAAGAAAAACCACCACGAATTACTGGCTCATAGAAAGTCTGATTCAATTCTACAATCTGCTGCGGCTCAGAAATTGTAATGGTGGCTGACACAACACCGCCGCGTTCTGTTGTGTTCAAGTAGCCCGTTGAAGCAGTGCTTTCTACTATCTCATAAGTTCCGTAAGGAAGAAAATTTTCAGATGTCTGAGCAATACCATCTGCTCCCACTGTCATAACATAAACCACTTCATTTGGAGCAAATATTTCCTGACTGGAAATGATACCGTCTCCATCTCTATCCACTGCCACGCTACCTGTATTTTTATTAATAATCGAATAGCTTGCATTTTCTAAAATTGCATCACCCTGGGGAATCGCCGTCTTGGAATCCGCATCATTTTTTTGAAGAATCAGTTTACCGCAGATAATATCCTCTCTTACTTCAATTTCATTCGAGTCTGCCATAGAAATAACACCATCATGGATAGTAACCTGTGTCAAAAGAACATCGCTGCCAACCCTTAACTCCTGCGAACTATTTTTAAACTTCATCGTTCCTGATAAAAAATAGCCATTTGGAGCTTTAGTTTCCTGAATGGTGTAAGTGCCCAGAGGTAAGAAAACCTCTCCACTATGATTTACATATAACTCACCTGAAACCAAATACTGCTCTGCCATCTGTGCTATATATTTCCCATTTATTTCTACTGTCTTAATGACCCAACTGTTTTTGGGGGATTCTGGCAATTCATCCACACTTGAATAATAGCCATCATAGTAATGAATTGTAAACTCAGCTCCCTCCAAACTGGCAGTACTCTGCATCATTCCTCTTGCATCTTCCTTGGTAAGCTCAAAATACATTGAATCACTTCCCATCCGTTCTGTCGAAGTTATAGTAGTGGTCTGCCCTGCCGTAACAGTCACTTCATATGAGTTTTTATCCAGCAAAAATCCTCTCGATGCTTTGGTTTCTTTTACATAGTAAGTACCCACTCCCACCGATACTGTATTTGTATTTCCATTTTCATCGGTAACCAGCGTTGCTACTTTATTTTTATAAGCTTCATCGGAATATACTTCATATTCTGCTCCTGCTAAACTATAACATTGATTTCCAACTGTAATTTCCGGATAATCCGACATTTTCTTTAGATGAATGGACCCCGTTGCAACTGGCTCAGTGGAAATCACTGCAGTATTTTTATCCCTTTCGACGACTACTTCGTGAACTGTGTCATCCAATAAATAGCCAGCAGATGCTTTTGTCTCCTTCACATAATAAGTTCCCTCCTCTAATACCAGTGTATCGCTGTTTCCATCGGATTTCGTGGTTAAGGTACCTACCTTTGTAGTACATGCAAAATCCAAATATACATCATATTCTGCTCCCGCCAAGCTGTAATTATCATTATTAGAAGTGATATTGATATTGTCTGAAACTTTCTGCAACGTAAGTGTTCCCTCTTTTTTTGTGACAACCGCCACCTTATAAATACCATTTCCCGCCTGCTTCTGCCATTCTTTCATGGGAGTCAACAGACTCAAAATAATATAACCGTCATCCGCATCGATATGCAAAATACGAGCATACATTGCTGCAGTTGTACTTGTTGAGGAAACTGTGGAAATTGGCGTCGTTGTATGAGAACAATGTAATGCCAAACGCTGTGCCGCTTCAGCATATACGGAATCATTTCTATTCCAATCCTCTGTCAATGTTCCAAAATTTTGCACCGTTCCATCAGTGGCTGTCAAAACACCGTGTGGTGGGTCAATCACCATCGGAAAATAGACAGCACTGGTATCATTTGTCCCCAAAGAAAGGGGATATCCTTCAGCTGAAGACTGATTTAATAATTCATCAAAACTAATCTCCTGATTTAAAATAGAGTACATCTCCTCATAGCCGTCATTAGTATAAAAATAACAATACTTATAGGTATGATTAATCGCATCCGCCGGCCAAGCAATCGGCTCTCCCTGCTCATCTACAGTTACATCCCCAGAAAAAGCATAATACTGGCAGAATCCTGTATAGGTATACAGCTGTCCTACTTTTAGAGTAGACAAATCTAAATTTTCTAACAAGGTATCTGGAAGAAGCCCTACCTCATCTGCATTGCTTATCGAACTGTCTGCCTTTACATTCAAGGCTCCAAATAAATTAGACAAAACAGAAGATATCTTCTCCATCCAGGTATCCTTTTCAATAACGATATGAATCGAATATAAGGTCAGAGGTGCTACCGCTAAAGTCAAATTTCCTGTTTCTGTATCATAATAATAGCTTTCTTCATCTAAAACGACAGCTTCATCATTATCATTTAGATAAATTTTTACCTTATCCAAATTTAAATTAGCAGCTGTCTCACTGGTTACAAGAGGAATCGTTGTTGTCACATCCAATGTAGCCGCACAAAGGCTTTGTATCTCTGCCACCTGCACCACCTGTGTATTCTGATTATCAATATGAACTGGTATCTCTGTTGTGGTACAGGAAAAATCATAGGCTACTAAAACCTGTGCCTGTAAAGAAAAAACGGTTTCATTTCCTTCTTTATCAAAATATAAAGACTTTGGGATATAGACAAGACCGCTCTCCCTGTCATAGCGAATACTCTCATTTAAAACGATGGGTGCAAAAGCATCCGTATCTGTGAAAGCTACATCTATAGTCTTTCCTGTCCCATTTATAATACTTGGATCAACAAAAGCTAAAAAGCAGTCTTCATTTCCCTCTGTCGCATAAATAGGCGTATTAAATCCATAGGAACCAATAAAAGACTCTGGCTTCGTCTCATAAAGGCTGTCAATTGTCTCTCCCTCCGATATCATCGAGGCATCTGCCAGCGAATAATTCACATGCAGAGTATGATAAGTTGGAGTCAAGCCATTTCTGTCGGCCTCTTTTTTTATTTCTGTACTTGTAAGTTTGATATCGCCCAGCTCGTCTTTAGAAATATCTGCTGCCTCCGCAACTAATTCCGTATCTAATACCTCTGCAATATACGCAGAGGTATCAGTACAGCTCATTTCTGCAGCTCCATCACTATCTGTGCGAAATAGAGTTGCTGCAATACTTGTCATGTTAGAAGGCATAAGCAATGCACAAGCTACTGCCAGTGAAGCTACTTTTCTAATCTTTCCTTTGATTTTTTGTTTTCTTTTTCTCAATTCATTCTCCTTTCTCCCCAAATTTTTTAATCAAAAAATTTGGGGTACAAAAAAAGACTGACTATAGCAGTCAATCTTTTCTGTCTTAAATATACAAATTACTTTGTTGGTCTGCCTATACCGCATACCTGTCATACGTATTCGCCTCTTTCAATACTTTGACAAGCTTACTATACCATTCATCCTTATCACTGTCTAGTTCCATTTACTTCTCAATTACTCCAAATACTTCCACTAGCCGTGGATGTACATAAAAAAGGTATGCACCTTTTACAATGCATACCTTTTTATGATTATAAAATTAATTATTTGCAGGACAATTCTTCAACTGACTCCTTCAGGATAGCAACTGCCTTATCGCAATCATCCTCATTCAAGATAAGTGGTGGTACCATACGGATTGTATGAGCTCCGATAGAAGTAATTAACATCTTCTTATCCATACATTTATGCTTTACATCAACACCAACAATAGTATCATCAAACTCAACACCAACCAGAAGACCCTGTCCGCGTACTTCCTTTACATGTGGCAGCTCTGCTCTGAGCTTATTCATGAAATACTCGCCCATCTTCTTTGCATTGCCCGCCAAATCTCTATCCAGCAACTCATTAATCTGAGCCAAAGAAGCAGCACAGGAAACAGGATGTCCGCCATAAGTAGTACCATGGGACCCCTTTGTAAATGCCTTTGCTACCTCAGCAGTTGCACAGATTGCACCAATTGGCATACCACCGCCCATAGCCTTAGCCATAGAAACAATATCTGGCTTCACACCATAGTTCATGTAGGACATAACTGCACCGGTTCTGCACCATCCAGTCTGTACCTCATCTAACAAAAGAAGGAGACCCTTCTCATCACAAAGTTCTCTCAATCCATGCATAAATTCCTGAGTAGCTGGGTTTACACCGCCCTCGCCCTGTACAGGCTCAATCATGATAGCAATGGTATTCTCAGTGACAGCTGCCTTAAAGGACTCTAAATCATTGAAATCTGCATAAGAAAATCCTGGCGTCATGCTTCCAAAGCCAATCTGACATGCATTATGAGGCTGACCTGTTGCACTCATAGAACCGAACGTACGTCCATGGAAAGACATTTTTGCAGTCACAATATTGTATTTATTTGGACCATACTTCTCAACTCCGTATTTTCTAGCCATTTTAATCATAGCTTCATTTGCCTCTGTACCAGAGTTCTGGAAGAAAATTTTATCCATACCAATTGTTGTACAGATCTTTTCAGCCAACAAAGCCTGTGGAATGGTATATGGATAGTTAAATGTATGGATAATATCTCCCACCTGATCTCTAACTGCAGCAACTACCTTCTCGTTGCAGTTACCTGCACTGTTTACAGCAATACCAGCATAAAAGTCAAGATATGGTGTGCCATTCTCATCATAAATATACATATCTTTTGCAGTTTCTGCGAGAAAATCAAAACGCTCGTAGGTTTCAATCATGTACGTATTTACTTTTGCCTTAATTTCCTCAGCTGTTAAGCCAGTATCCTTTAATTTCATAATTAAAGTCCTCCTTAAATAATATAAAGTATATATCATCAGATTTACTTACTCTGTGATTTTTATTTTATGATACCAGGGTCAAACTACTTTTTGACCTCAACATCATTTTAATAAACTTTGAAGATAGATTGGAAGCAATTTTTTGCTGTTTTCCTTTAAACTATCTTTACCGCCGCGCACGCACCAGTCATAAATCAGCCCACGCTCCAAAGTCGCATAGGTTTCCGCCAATTCTTCTGCTGTCTCCGATCTGCGAAACTCACCAGACTTCTGACCAGCCATGATAATATTAGGAATCAAACGATAATAGAGACGATTTTGATTTAATAATTCGGTATTTTCCATCATATCCACATACACATGGCGAACCAATTCAAATGGTACTTCCTTTTCAATCAAACTAAATAATTCCTGATTCAAGAATAACAGTTTTTCATATTGAGTAAAATGTGGATTCATGGAAATCATCAACTGTGCATACCGCTGGTCAAACAAATCGCCTAAGGTATGCTCCAAATCATCCTTTTTAGAAAAATTCTCATAAAATTCTTCCAAAGTCACACCAGCAAGAGCTGCCACATCTTCCACACTAGTCGCTGTATATCCTTTTTGCTGAAACAGCTCCCAGGCCGCCCGAATCAACTTTGCACGAGTACTGATTTCTTCACCCTTACTCTCCGCTCCCAGCAAAAAACCATTGCGAAGTGGATCATCGTCATCCAAAAGCCATTCGTTCAGTCCAGTAATGTACGCACTTCCAGTAATCTGCGGAATAATGGCTTTCTTTCCATCCAAATCCACTTCTTCCATCACCATTCCCTTAAATAAAGAACCCGTGATACTCTCGTAGATAAACTCCTGCTGCAGACCTAACTCACCTTTGGCGTACAGAGCTGCCATCTTGGCACTAGTACCAGTTCCGCAAGGAGAACGATCTGCCTGCGCATCACCAAAGATAACACAGTTTTTCATATCTGCTGCCTTATTCTTAGTATGACTGTAAAATTCCACTAAATCGACCGTAGTGATATCCAAATACGGATGTTTCACCGTAATACTGTGATTGATTTTGTCCAACAATTCCATTCCTAACTCTGTGATATTTTTGATGTTGGCAATCTCCAGAGATAAACCTATCTCCTCTGCATTAACCAACGCAAAGAAAGAGCCACCAAATGAAATATCAAAATATACTTTTCCCAGTCCAGACACTTCTACGCACTCATTTTGCTTATACAGAAATGCTGGCACATTCAAAATACTGACTTCCACAGCCTTTCCATTTACTACATGTACTTTTGTGCGAATAATTCCAGATGGTGCATCCAACACGACTTCCGTGTAAGGCTCCGTTACTGGTACTAATCCAGTCTCCACTACCATAGAAGCTACACCAATACTGCCATGTCCGCACATATTCAGACAGCCGCCTGTATCCAAAAAGATAACTCCAAAATTTGCCTCCTCATGGACTGGCTCTGTTAAAACTGCGCCAAACATATCTCTGTGACCACGTGGTTCCATCATTAAAGCTTTGCGCAGGAAATCATAATGCTCAATTAAATATTGTTTTTTCTCCATCATCGTATTTCCGGGCAAAGTCGGAAACCCATCATAGACAATGCGGGTTGCCTCTCCCATTGTATGAGAATCAATGGTTTTCAGCTGATACGCATAATTCAGTAAACGTGGTTGTAACTTCATATAATCAATAAATCCTCCTGACTACTCGGTGTCCAAGACATATATCACCAAACAGCAATATGTGCCTTATGCACAAAAAAATAGACTAAGTCCTTTATTATAGCTCCTTTGCCTATCTCTCTCATCTTAATTAAGTTTTTCCTTACCCTATTATAAACTTTTTTTCCTACACGTAAACTAACATTTTCTTATGACATTCATAA
>JBJELF010000012.1:0-1717 GCA_051879015.1 Lachnospiraceae bacterium | reverse complement strand
ATTATTGGCAAGCGCGTGGTAACTTTGGATTTGTCCAGTATGGTGGCAGGATCTAAGTATCGAGGTGAGTTTGAGGAACGCATTAAAAATGTTATCAACGAAGTCATTAACTGTAAAAATGTGACTTTATTTATTGATGAGATTCATACGATTATCGGTGCGGGAAGTGCAGAGGGTGCCATGGATGCTTCCAATATCTTAAAACCTTCTCTGTCTCGAGGAGAAATTCAGATTATTGGTGCAACTACTATTGAGGAATACCGTAAACATATTGAGAAAGATGCTGCTTTGGAACGTCGATTTCAGCCCGTTATGGTCGAAGAACCCTCTAAGGAGGAAGCAGTTGAAATTTTAAAGGGGCTTAGAAAGGCTTATGAGGAGCATCATAAAGTAAAAATTACGGATGAGGCTCTGGAGGCTGCAGTTAAGCTGTCTGACCGTTATATTAATGACCGTTTTCTCCCAGATAAAGCCATTGATTTGATGGATGAGGCAGCAGCTAAGATTCGTCTTTCGGCTTATATGGCTCCGCCAGAAATCAAAAATTGGGAAAATGAGATTATTGCTCTTAACATAAAAAAGGAAGATGCCATTCGCCATGAGATGTATGAGAAGGCGGGTGAAGTCAAGAAAAAGCAGGAGCGCTTAAAAGAGAAGATTACCAAGGCCAAGATGAAGTGGGAGAAAGAGAAAAACAATCGAATCTTAACAGTGGGTTCAGAGGAGATTGCTGATATTGTATCTTCTTGGACAAAAATTCCAGTTAAGACCTTGGAGGAGAGCGAGGCGGAGCGTCTGCGTATGCTTGAGTCCATTTTACATCAGCGTGTTATCGGACAGGATGAAGCGGTTACTGCTATTTCCAAAGCGATTCGCCGAGGTCGTGTAGGGATGAAGGATCCTAAAAGACCGATTGGCTCTTTTCTCTTTTTGGGACCAACGGGTGTCGGTAAGACGGAGCTTTCCAAAGCTTTAGGTGAGGCCATCTTTGGTACAGAAAATTCCATTATCCGCGTTGATATGTCAGAGTACATGGAGAAGCATAGTGTCAGCAAGCTGATTGGTTCTCCTCCAGGATATGTGGGATATGAGGAGGGTGGTCAGCTTAGTGAAAAGGTCAGAAGAAATCCTTATTCTGTTATCTTGTTTGATGAGATTGAGAAAGCTCATCCAGATGTGTTCAATATTCTGCTGCAGGTATTGGATGACGGTCAGATTACTGATTCTCAGGGCAGAAAAATTAATTTTAAGGATACGATTATCATTATGACTTCTAATTGTGGAGCGGAAAACATTATCACTCCCAAGAAGCTTGGATTTGGAAATAATACCAGCGAAAAAGAAAATCATGAATTTATGAAGCGAAGAGTAATGGAAGAAGTGAAACGTACCTTCCGGCCAGAGTTTTTGAATCGTATTGATGATATTATTGTATTTCATGCTCTCAACAAGGAGAATATGGGGCAGATTGTTACCATTATGCTTAGGGAAGTAAATCATCGTTGTCAGGAGCAGATGGGTATTTCTATCACTGTTGATAAAAAAACAGTGGACTATTTGATAGAAAAAGGGTATGATGAGAAATATGGCGCAAGACCTCTTCGTCGTACTATCCAAAGCTTGATTGAGGATAATATGGCAGATGAAATTTTGGAAGGCAAGATCAGAAAAGGAGATCATGTGCTGATTACCTATGAGGAGGAAAAGTTACATTTTC
>JBJELF010000011.1:0-7499 GCA_051879015.1 Lachnospiraceae bacterium | reverse complement strand
CTTGCGCCCGTTGTCATGCAGCTCTGCATAATCCCTCACCCACTCAAATCGACCTAGATTAAAATTTTTATCATGAAGATACATGCGATCATGATTTCCCTCAATTAAATATAATTTCCCCTTTAACTGGTCAAGAACAGCATTCGTTTCTTCACCCTTGCCCAGTGACAAGTCCCCCAAAATAACAACCTCATCATTTCGACGAACTCGACTGTTCCACTGGGCAATCATAAAAGCATTCATCTCCTCCACAGAGACAAAGCCGCGGCAATCCATCGCTGTATTCAATGCTCTATGATAAAAATGTAAATCCGAAATGTAAAATCGCATATTTTCCAGCAATGTCTCCTTTCCTTTCATTTCTGCAGTTCACTGCTTATATTCATACTCCTGCCTGATTCTCTTACAGTCGCTGCTCACATTAGCTCAGTCCTCCACACGAATTTGCTCCAGTTCATCAATCCACAGACGCACCGAAGCATCACTTGGCATACGCAAATCACCTCTTGGGGATACTGCAACAGACCCCACCTTCGGACCATCAGGCAAACAAGAACGCTTAAACTGCTGACTGAAATATCTCCAATAAAATTTTGTCAGCCACTTGTAAATAGTTGCCTTATCATAAATTCCAGCAAATGCATGCACTGCCATACGATAAATCTTCGCTGGATGATAGCCAAAACGAAGCACGTAATACAAAAAGAAATCATGCAATTCGTAGGGGCCCACAATATCCTCTGTCTTCTGAGCAATCTCACCATTTTCCTCTGGAGGCAGCAACTCTGGACTTACTGGAGTGTCCAAAATATCTAACAAAATAGCTGTCAGTTGTTCATTTTTACAGATATCAGCATAATAGCGCACCAAATGGCGCACCAATGTCTTTGGTACAGAGGCATTCACACCATACATGGACATATGATCTCCATTGTAAGTTGCCCATCCCAATGCCAACTCGGACATATCACCTGTACCCACAACCAGACCGCCATTCTTACCAGCCACATCCATTAAAATCTGAGTACGTTCTCTCGCCTGCGAGTTTTCATAAGTCAAATTTTTAATTTGCGGATCATGTCCAATGTCCCGAAAATGCAAGTTGACCGCCTCTTTGATGTTAATCTCAATCAAGGTAGCTCCTAATAATCTAGTCAGCTGACAAGCATTCTGATAGGTCCGATCTGTTGTGCCAAAGCAAGGCATGGTTACAGAAATAATTCCGCTTCTTGGAAGACCAAGCATATCAAATGCTCTGGTTATCACAAGCAGCGCCAAAGTAGAATCCAGACCGCCTGAAATTCCCACCACTGCCGTCTTTACTCCAGTATGCTCGAGACGTTTCTTCAGACCCATCGACTGAATAGACAAAATCTCTTCACAGCGTTTGGTGCGATTTATGGCATCCGATGGCACAAAAGGAGCCGGATCTACAAAACGCTTTAAATCTAAATCTATTAAATTCAAATCAAAATCAACCACATCATATTGTATAGCATCCTTCGGCATAAAGGTGCCCATACGGCGACGCTCACTGCGAATACGATCCAAATCTAAATCCGCCAAAATCATCTCATGTCCTAAAATGCCAGACTCAGCCAAAAGAGTTCCATTCTCCGCAATGATGTTATGACCGCCAAAAACCAAATCTTGAGTCGATTCACCTTCCCCTGCATTACAGTAAACATAACCACAGACCAGTCGTGCGGACTGACCACCAATCAAGCTTTCTCTGTAAGCTGCTTTTCCTGTTGTCTCGTCACTGGCCGATGAATTGACTATCACAGTTGCTCCATGTAACGCATGAGAAATACTTGGCGGATTTGGTACCCACACATCCTCACAAATTTCGGCTCCAATTACCAGGTCAGGCATCTGACGGCATTGAAATAAAATATTTCCTCCAAAAGAAACATAATTCACATCTCCGCTCAAAGTCTTAAAAGCAATCAATTCTGTCTCTGCCCTTCCCTCAGCAAAATATCGTTTCTCGTAAAATTCAGAATAATTTGGAATATTTTGCTTGGTTACCAGTCCCATCAGAGAACCGCCTTTCATGAAAGCAGCTACATTATACAAACGATGTTGATGTTCCATTGGGAGACCAACCACAATCATTGCATCCATCTCTTTTGTATCTTCCAACAATTCTCTTAACTTTTGCAAAGCACCATCTATCATAGAACTTTGCAAGAATAAATCATTACACGTGTATCCCGTCAGCGCCAGCTCCGGCAACACAATCAGCTTGGCACCTTTCTCATAAGCAGCTTCAATACACTCTAAAATACGTTCTTTATTATATGCCACATCGGCAACTTTTATTTTTGGCGTGACCGCCGCTGCTCGAATAAAATTGTCCTTCATACATTTCTCTCCTTGTCTGCAAAACTTTATCATTTTAAATATATCACACTCAAAAATTCTTGTAAAGAATGCTATTTTTGCTTTAAAACCAAATCAATCCCATTCCTGCAAAGTTCCACAGTGACCGCAAAATTCTATTTTCTCGTATAAATTTAAATAAATTCACAAAAAACCTGCTTATTTCCTTGATTTTCTCCGCCGTTTATTGCCTGTGCTTCAAATCATTTTTTTAGCTTACGTTTACCATATACAAAATCCACTTGATATTTTACACAAATTCCAGTAAACTATAAAAGAAAAAATCTCAGAAAAATTTTACTCTACATACTATCTCAATACAAAACGGAAAGGATTTTATTTATGAAGAAACGTATTTTTGCCTGGATAGGCATTATTTTACTGATAGCTCTCTATATCTCAACCCTCATCTTTGCACTTATGGACTCAGCTCTTGCTCAAGATTTGCTGCGAGCCTCCATTTTCTCTACAATTTTGATTCCAGTCCTTCTCTATGCTGTAACTTTAGCGATTCGTGTAAGAAAAAACAATATACAGGATGATGAGAACATTGATGATACAAATCAAACAAGCTAATGCTTCTGCCATATCCATTAAAACAGGGCAGGAATACCGCAGCTCCTCTGCGGTATTCCTGCCCCGTCACATACTTATCTTAATTATTTTCGATAGATAATCTCATCACGACCTGGACCATTGGAAACCATAGTAATCGGCACTCCCAGCTCAGCCTCAATCGCCTCAACATAATCACGGCACTCCTGTGGAAGATCCTCATAATTCTTGATACCACGGATATTGCTCTTCCAGCCCTTCAATACCTTTAAAACTGGCTTTGCCTTCTCCAACTGATATGTAGTTGGGAAATCTTTCACAACCTTGCCATCAATCTCATATCCCACTACCATTGGAATTTCATCAAGATAGCCTAATGCATCCAATACGGTCAATGCCACTTCTGTAGAACCTTGAATACGCACACCATAGCGAGTTGCTACAGCATCAAACCACCCTACACGACGTGGACGACCCGTGGTTGCACCGTACTCGCCCTTATCACCGCCACGCTTTCTCAACTCTTCTGCCTCATCACCAAAAATCTCGCTGACAAAGGCACCTGCACCTACAGAGGAAGAATATGCCTTAACAACGGTAGTAATATTGGTGATTGCATATGGTGGAATCCCTGCGCCGATAGCACCGTAGGCTGCTAAAGTAGAGGAAGAAGTTACCATTGGATAAATTCCATGGTCTGGGTCCTTCAAAGAACCTAACTGTCCTTCCAAAAGCACATTTTTGCCTTCCTTCAAGGCATTATACAAATACAGAGATACATCACATACATATGGCTTTACCATTTCCTTATATTCCAACAGCTGAGCAAATACCTGCTCTGGATCTAAAAGTGGTTTATGATACAGATGCTCCAAAGTTACATTCTTTGTCTCAACCACACGATATACCTTTTCCTTTAAATAAGCCTCATCAAAAAGCTCACTGACCTGAAAACCAATCTTAGCATATTTATCCGAATAAAATGGAGCAATACCAGATTTTGTGGACCCAAAGGACTTGCCTCCTAAACGCTCCTCCTCGTACTGGTCAAACAGTACATGATAAGGCATCAAAATCTGTGCACGGTCAGACACCAAAATCTTTGGTTTTGGTACGCCTGCATCCACTAAATTTTTAATTTCATTAAACAGGTATGGAATATTCAAGGCAACACCATTTCCAATAATTGATGTCGTGTGATCATAAAATACACCTGACGGAAGCAGATGCAATGCAAAACGCCCATAATTATTAATAATCGTATGTCCTGCATTTGCTCCTCCTTGGAAACGGACAATGATATCGGATTCTTTAGCAAGCATATCTGTAATCTTACCCTTACCTTCATCGCCCCAGTTTGCGCCAACTATTGCTCTAACCATAAGTTTATCCTCCTTAATTCATCAAGTTTGGTCATTTATATACGTCTCAATTTTACAGTCACTGCCAAACTCTTGTCTTCACAACAAACAAGACTAGTATAAATGATATTTTTTTCAAAATCAATAGAAAACTCAAATTTCACACAGTATTTCACTAAGGTTATTATGATTTTCTTAACAACTCGTTGCTAACTAATACAATATGTTCTAATCTTGTCATCCTAATAGGCTTTTTTCGACTTATTTCTCAATAATTTGATTTTTTTGTTATATTTCGTAACCTAGTTGTTTTTCAAACTTAATTAAGATAAAATAGTCCAGTAAACGCACATGCCTCGCAAGCGAGGCATCACCAGATATCTTCTTGCCAATCCTAAAACTTCTTTCCATCCTCCCTCTGCCAACTCATTTTTCTTTACATAGTTCAATTATACGAAAGGAATAGATTAATCATGAACCGAATCAAAGAACTACGCATTTCTAATAACTTAACTCAAAAGGAAATTGCTAAATACTTACATATTACTCGCTCTGCCTACGCACAATATGAATCAGGACTTCATCAGCCAGCTTTGGATATTATGCTGCAGCTTTCAGATTATTATCATGTCAATCTCGAATATCTATGCGGTCGAACAGAATACTCCAATCCGATCAATCAGCTCCCTGCAAGAGAACCCACTCTCTTTGAGACAATTAACACATTATCTGAGCTTGACCGTCAAACCTTATCTTATCTGATTTATCGTCTTCAGCTTTCTCCTGAACAGCATATTGCAGAGTCTAACTTACCTTATCATGGTACCCCTAGTGCGCCGCAGGAACGCTATTAGCCTTTACCTTTTCTTTTTTAACAACAATTCCCACAAACTTGAATAAAAGAAGCCATACAGATAAATCCTGTATGGCTTCTTTCTTATACATTTATAACTGCTGTCATTCCTAAGATTTCTTGATTTTCCTGAAGAATTGGCTGAATCACTTCGCCCAAGAATTCCTCAACTTGCTCTTTTGCACGCCCTACATACTTCGATGGCTCCATCGTTTTCTGCAAATCCTCCAAAGTCAAATTGAATGATTCGTCAGCCGCAATCAATTCAAGCAGATTGTTGTCCTGACCATCCACCTTTACATGGGCACCAGCCTGCATGGACAGCTGGCGAATTTTTTCGTGCATCTCCTGACGGTCTCCTCCTGCCTTTACTGCATCCATCATGATGTTTTCTGTTGCCATAAATGGCAGCTCTGCCATAATATGCTTCTCTATTACTTTTTCATAGACTACCAAACCATCCACTACATTCAAATACAAATCCAAAATACCATCCACTGCCAAAAATGCCTCTGGCACAGAAATTCTCTTATTAGCAGAATCGTCCAAGGTACGCTCAAACCACTGAGTTGCGCTGGTCAGCATTGGGTTCATAGCATCCGCAATCACATAGTTAGCCAAAGAAGCAATACGCTCGCTTCTCATCGGATTTCTCTTATAAGCCATAGCAGAAGAACCAATCTGATTCTTCTCAAAAGGTTCCTCGACTTCCTTCAAATGCTGCAGAAGACGGATATCATTAGAGAATTTGTGAGCAGAAAGAGCAATGCCCGCTAATACATTAAGTACACGGCTGTCCACCTTTCTGGAATAAGTCTGTCCAGAAACAGGGTAAACTCCTGGAAATCCCATCTTTTCTGCAATCATCTGATCCAACTTCTTAATCTTCTCATGATCCCCCTCAAACAGTTCCATGAAGGAAGCCTGTGTACCAGTAGTACCTTTAGAACCTAAAAGTCTCATAGAATCAATCAAGTAATTAATATCATCCAAATCCAGCTTCAATTCCATCATCCAAAGAGTCGCACGCTTGCCCACTGTGGTAGGCTGTGCTGGCTGAAAATGAGTAAATGCCAAGGTAGGAAGTGCCTTATACTTATCAGCAAACTTGGAAAGCTCGGCTAATACATTAATCAGCTTCTTTTTCACTAGCTTCAAACCCTCGGTCATAATAATTAAATCTGTATTGTCCCCTACATAGCAGGAGGTTGCACCCAAATGGATAATACCTTTTGCCTTTGGACACTGTACACCATAGGCATATACATGAGACATCACATCATGGCGCACCAAGGCCTCTCTCTCCTTAGCTACATCATAGTTAATGTCATCTTGATGTTCTTTCAACTCATCTACCTGCTCCTGTGTCACAGGAAGCCCCAATTCCATTTCAGACTCTGCCAAAGCAATCCACAATCGTCTCCAAGTACGAAATTTTTTATCCTGTGAAAAAATATATTGCATTTCCCTGCTGGCATAACGCTCAGACAAAGGACTGGTGTATTTATCGGTTGCCATAGTAAAGCACCTCCCTATGTTATTTTTCTATTTTTCATACTCGCCTCGGATGTCTTCCTTCGGCGGCTTCATTGGATATTTTGCATTGAAACATCCCGTGCAGATACCTAAATCAGGTACCATCTCATACAAGCGCTCCACACTTAAATATCCCAAACTGTCAGCTCCAATTTTTTTACACACTTCTTCTACTGTTCTTCCATGAGCAATTAACTGATCCTCAGAAGGAATATCTGTACCGAAATAGCAAGGATGTAAAAATGGTGGTGCACTGACGCGCACATGTACTTCTGTAGCACCTGCCTCACGGAGCATATTTACAATATGGGCGCTGGTGGTACCTCTCACAATGGAATCATCAATCATAATGATACGTTTTCCACGCACAGATTCTCTCAAAACATTTAATTTGACTCTCACACTGGACTCACGACTGCTCTGCTGCGGCTTAATAAAAGTACGTCCTACATAATTGTTCTTTACAAAAGCATTTCCATAAGGAATACCAGATTGTCTTGCATAACCAATAGCAGCTACATTTCCCGACTCTGGCACACCCACTACAAGATCAGCTCCTACTGGATGATCGATGGCCAACATCTTTCCAGCCTTTAGACGGGCATTATACACGCTGATTCCATCAAAATTAGTATCTGGACGGGCAAAATAAATGTACTCAAAAATACATCTTGCCTGCTTATCTGGTGTAATACACATCTCACGATTAGAAAGCAATTCTCCTGCATCATTAATAGTCACAATCTCTCCTGGCTCCACATCACGGACAAACTCTGCTCCGATCGTATCCAGCGCACAGGACTCAGAAG
>JBJELF010000010.1:0-32368 GCA_051879015.1 Lachnospiraceae bacterium | reverse complement strand
AAATATAAGAAATACAAAAAAATCGTTTACAAGTAAATGATAATTTATTATAATAAAGGTGTTAAAAATTCTAAGGAGGAAAATAAGATGAAAGCATTTTTTGAGGAATTTAAAAAGTTTATTGCCCGCGGAAATGTGATGGACATGGCAGTCGGTGTTATCATTGGTAGTGCCTTTACTGCAATTGTAACTTCATTGGTTAATGATGTGTTTATGCCAGTGATTTCACTGATTACAGGTGGAATTGATTTCTCTAGTTGGGTGTTGGTGCTTGGCACAGGAGAAAATGCAGCAACATTAAATTATGGTAATTTCATCGCTGCAATTATTAACTTTTTGCTGGTAGCACTGGTTATTTTTGCTATTGTTAAAACGATGAACAATGTAACTTCTAAGATGAAGAAGCCAGAAGAACCAGAAGCTCCTACTACAAAGATCTGTCCTTATTGCCAGTCAGAGATTAGCATTAAAGCGGTGAAATGTCCACATTGTACATCAGAACTTCCAGTGGAAGAAGTAAAAGAAGACTAAGAAGAAAAATACAGAATATCAATATGTTCAGAATAATCTAAAATTTATAATCAAAGAAAGAAAATTTTCTATGAAGAAACTATGTGGTTGCATTACGGTTATGCTGGCAAAAAATGTTGTAAAAACTCTTACAAGATAGATGTTATCTTGTAAGAGTTTTTTGTCGAGAAATAAAACTCAGATTTTTTTTATTCACATAAAATTTATCTTGTAACTTTGCAAATTTCATACTATAATAACAATGATTTAGATGGAGTGCTTATCAAGCAGCAGGGAAGATGTCTGCATTGGCGGGTATGTTCGTTTCATCATAAAATAAATAGGAAAGGGTCAGAAATAACTTCTAAGGAAATGTTATGAGAGTGATTGCAGGAAGTGCTCGTAGTCTTCCCCTTAAGACGATTGAGGGACTTAATACGAGACCAACGACAGACCGAATTAAGGAGACATTATTTAATATATTACAGCCTAATCTTCCAGGATGTTTGTTTTTAGATTTGTTTAGCGGCAGTGGTGCTATTGGTATTGAAGCGCTCAGCCGAGGAGCTAAAACTGCATGGTTTGTTGAAAATAATAAAATGGCGCTGAAATGTATTCATGAAAATCTGCGTTTTACGCATTTAGATGATAAGGCAGTCGTTATGGATAGTGATGTAGTTAATGCTATCCATAGATTAAACGATAGAGATTTAGTATTTGATTATATTTTTATGGATCCACCTTATCAGGGGCGGTTTGAACAGCCAGTACTGTCGGCTCTCTCAGATTCTAAGCTTGTGGGAGAGGAGACTGTAATTATATGCGAGGCTGCTTTAGACACTGATTTTTCGTTTTTGGAGGAGAGTGGATTAACGCTCATCCGAGAAAAACGCTATAAGACCAATCGTCATATGATGATTGGTCGAGCTGAGGTGAAGTAAAATAGTCGGCTCATAAGTCTCCATGCCCCTGCAAGCGGGGTAGCACTATATATGATATGAAAGGAAATGCAGTATATAATCACATTGATAGAATATATATGCTGTGGGATATAAGTTAAAATGAGAATAGCCGTATATCCGGGTAGTTTTGACCCAATTACATATGGACATTTAGATATTATTAAGCGAGCCAGCAAGATGTTTGATATTTTAATTGTCGGTGTGCTGCATAATAGCAGTAAAAAACCATTGTTTTCGGTGGAAGAAAGAGTTGCTTTGATTCAGGAGGCGGTGATTGATATTCCAAACGTGCAGGTAGAAGCTTTTGATGGACTCTTAGTAGAGTATGCTCATAGGAAACATGCCAGAGTAATTGTAAGAGGATTGCGCGCAGTAACTGATTTTGAATATGAACTGCAGATGGCTCAGACCAATCGAACCATTGCCTCGGATGTGGATACAATTTTTTTAACAACAAGTTTAGAGTATGCCTATCTAAGTTCCAGTATTGTGAAGGAATTGGCGAGCTATCAGGCTGATATTAGTGGCTGTGTGCCAGCTCATGTAAGAGAAAGTATTGAGAGAAAAGTCAATCAGAGTGTACTGCCCATTTCCTAAAGATGTTGGTTTCCTATCCAATAGTTATTAAATGAAGTATAATAAAAAAGAAAGAAGGAATGATTCATGAAAAGTCAGATGGAAAAAACAATTGACAAAATTGAGAATTACATAAAAGAATGTAAGGCAAGCATGTGGTCCAACGAAAAAATTGTGGTAGATAGAGAAAACCTGTTGGGTATGCTGCTGGATTTGCGCAATCAGATTCCAAAGGAAATTGAGCAGTATCAAAAAGTGCTTAGCGGTCAGGAGTCTATTCTTAAGACTGCAAATGACCGTGCAGAACGTATCATCAAACAGGCGGAGGTAAAGCGTCAATCTATGTTGGACGAGACGGAAGTGAAAAGAGAGGCGCAAAAGGAAGCAGATTTTCTATTGGAAGAAACGCAAGATAAAGTAAATCAGATGATTGAGGATGTCAATGCAGAGGCACAGAGCATTATTGATGCGGCCTATGAGGAAGCGGATCAAATACGTCATGAGGCTAATGTCTATATGGATCAAATTATGGAGGGGATGCAGGGCTGGGTGAGCAATGCCCTGTCAAATACGCAGAGACAATTTGAACAGTATATACAAGGGATGGAAAATCTGAAAGATGAAATCATTCAAAACCGCGAGGCAGTTCATGCAGATATGCAGAATGAGGAAGAAGTTGTGGAGGAGGGTGATTTCGAGCAGCTTGAAAATGAGGAAGGCGAGTATTTGGAAGACGATTATAATGATGAAGAATAATGTAGTCTTGCAACAATAAAAAAATGTCCGTTTTTAAATTGCTAAATCATCCAATATAAAATTCCGTCGGCCAACAATGCCTGTGCAAACTTACATAGCAGATAGCGTGAGAAAAAATAGGAAATTTGACGGGAGGCAGAGCGGACTTGCATAGCTGTGCAGAGACCGCCAAAGGCAGTTAGGCTGATGCTGAAAAAAGCAGTCCATTGAATTGGAAGTGCTAAATCAGCAAGCTGGGTAATACCAGAGGTCATTTCCAGTATTCCGGACAAAAGGCAGGTGACAAGGGGCGGAAGAGAAAAGAAATTTTGAATCAATCGGGTTGCGATGGAGAATAGCATCATGTAAATACCAATGGTAATCATGATGGAAGAAGAACTTGTGAAGGATTGTTCCATAATGGACAGGAGAGCTGGTTCTTCTTTTTTTGTGTGGTTTATTGTGTTATATGAAGTGGTCTGATGGTTAGGGCTCCAAAGAAGTCGGGCTGCGATGGAAATGATGAAAGCACTTCCGTAGATGGAGAAAAAAATTTTCCACAGGGGAAGATAACCACCTAAAATTTGATAACGCAGAAAACCGGCCAGAAACATGGGACTGGCTTGATTGGAGAAATAAAGCAGATAGGAAGCCTCCTCCTGAGAGATTAGGTTGTCGTTTAGCAGTTCGTTCGCTGTTTTTGCCCCCATTGGATAGCCACAGAGCCAACCTGTGATGAGAGCGCAGCTGCCTTGAGAGGACAGACCAAACAATTTGCTGCATAGGGGAGCAAAGAGAGGCATTACCAGAGAGAAGGCGTTAGTCTTTATCATGATAGAAGTAAGAATCATAGCGGGAAACAGAGTAGGCAGGACTTTTTGATACCAGCTTAACAATCCAAAAGAAGCACCTTCAATACCAAGGGAGGGAAAGGAGAGGAGAAAAAGTAAAGAGAGCAGCAGAAGCACATTTACAATAAAGCGGCGTTTTAACATACGAATCCTCTTTCATTTTTTCTATTTATATGATGAAAGGAATAAGAACATACCGCATATAGTGTACAAAAAAGAAAAGTTACAAATTTGTATCAATGAATATGCGATATTCAATTGGAAAATTGATGTTATATGTTTTCGTGTTTGGGGCAAGCTGTGTGAGTATTGTGTGGTTTCATTATCGTTTCCTTGTGCATCCTTATGCCTATTATCTGCAGGTGGATTGGTTGGAGAGTGATGCTTTTCGACGGATGGAAATAGAAGAAGGGGTGCTGGAGCAATTGGAGGAGGCAGCAAGGGAGTGTGAATGTACTGAATCAGAGCTCCTGACTGTTTTAATGGTAGAAAATGGCTATGTATTGAAAGAAAAAGAAGTAAAAAAAATTTCCAAGAACTGGTATCAGATTCAGGCAGCGCAGATGAAAAAATACAATTCTGAGGCATGGTATCAAATTCAAAATGCCTATAAGGCAATTTTAGAGGATTTATGTTATTTTCCGATACCTGAAAGCAAAAATAAGAAAATTGTGATGCCTGTTTTTGAGAATTCCTGGGGACAGGAGCGTACCTATGGAGGCAAGCGAACTCATGAGGGCTGTGATTTGATGGGAATGGAGTATGCCAGTGGATTTTATCCTATTGTCAGCGTGTCTGACGGAGTGATAGAACAGATGGGCTGGCTGCCTCAGGGAGGTTGGCGCATTGGAATCCGAGGAGAACATGGGGCTTATTTTTATTATGCCCATTTGAATGAGTATGCGTTGGATTTGTCGGTAGGACAGAAAATTCATGCAGGGCAGCTGTTAGGTTATATGGGAGATACGGGCTATGGTACAGTGGAGGGAACCAGCGGAAATTTTCCTGTTCATTTACATTTTGGAATGTATATTTGCACTTCCAGGAGTGAGGAAGTAAGTATCAATCCCTATGCAGTGCTGCGATATCTTCAAGGTAGCTGTTTGAAATGGAATTATTAGGCAAAATGATTGGGAAATACGTTATTTGATTGTTTCCTTTCTACTTTACTTATGCGGTGACAAAAGAAGGGGGATGTGCTATACTGTGATAAGTAAAACTATCATAAATGAAAAGGAGAAAGCAATGAAAGTAGAGTTACCTGCATTATTTAAAGAACATATGCAAGAACTGTTAGGTGAAGAATATGAAGATTATTTAAAAAGTTATGAGGAACCGCGATTATATGGTTTGCGTGTCAATACATCAAAAATTAGTGTTGAGGAGTTTGTGAAAAAATCTCCTTTTAAGTTAAGAACAATTCCTTGGATTTCCAACGGTTTCTATTATAATGGAAGCGAAAAGCCTGCAAAGCATCCTTATTATTTTGCAGGACTGTACTATTTGCAGGAGCCTAGTGCTATGACGCCGGCTAATGTGCTGCCAATCAGGGAAGGAGATCGTGTACTGGATATCTGTGCGGCTCCGGGTGGAAAGAGCACGGAACTTGCGGCAAAACTAAAAGGCACAGGTGTGCTGGTCAGCAATGATATCAGTAATTCTCGTGCCAAGGCTCTTTTAAAAAATTTAGAGTTATTTGGCATTCCAAATTCAGTTATTTTGAGTGAGAGTCCTTATAGGCTTGCAGCAAAATTTCCGGAATATTTTGACAAAATTTTGATTGATGCGCCCTGTTCAGGAGAGGGAATGTTTCGCAAGGATCCATCTGTGATGAAAAATTGGAGCGAAAGCAGTAATGAAACCTTTTCTAAGCTGCAGAGGGAAATTGTGACCTATGCATTGCAGATGTTAAAACCTGGAGGAATGCTGGTGTATTCTACCTGTACTTTTCATGGATCGGAGAATGAGCAGACGGTTCAGTATATGCTGGATCTCTGTCCAGAGTTGAAAATATTGGAGATTCCTGCCTATGAAGGGTTTGAGAAAGGTCGTCCAGAATTAGCAGGAGGCAATCCAGAACTTGCAAAATGTGTTCGCATTTTTCCGCATAAGATGCAGGGAGAAGGACATTTTGTGGCACTGCTGCAAAAGAGTGGGGAGCAGAAAACACCTTCTATCGGATACACGGGGCACAATCGTTGGAAAAATGAAGAGTTAGAAGCCTTTTTAAAAAAAGTAAAGATGCCTTTGGAGCGCAGTCGTATTGAAATTCGCAGTGATCGTGCTTCGCTGCTTCCGGATGCAGATATGAATCTCGATGGACTGCGCATTTTGAGAAATGGATTACTGTTGGGCGAGTGCAAAAAAAGTCGCTTTGAGCCGAGTCAGGCCTTAGCGATGGCATTGTCCATGGAGGAATATGAAGATTGTGTTAATTTTTCCTGTGAGGATGAGCGTGTTATTCGTTATTTGAAAGGAGAGACGATTGAGGCACAGCAGGAAGCGAAGTCTATGAGAGGCTGGGTGTTGGTATGTGTGGATGGCGCACCTTTGGGATTTGCAAAGGCAGCAAATGGTGTGCTTAAAAACAAATATTTGGCAGGATGGCGGTGGCTGTAATGAGTCAACAGATGAGATTGGATCGATTTTTAGTGGAGATGGGCTGTGGCTCCCGCAGCCAGGTAAAAGAGATGGTGCGGCGAGGGAGAGTTCGTGTCGATGATACAGTGGCAATGAGAGCAGAGCAGAAAGTGGATATAAACCAACACATTTATCTGGATGGTCAGCTTCTAATTTATCAGGCGTATGAATATTATATGTTGAATAAGCCGGCAGGTGTGCTTTCTGCCGCCAATGATAAGAAATGCAGGACTGTGGTGGATTTAATTGTCTCAAAAAAAAGAAAGGATTTATTTCCAGTAGGGAGATTGGACAAGGATACGGAGGGATTGCTGTTGATTACCAATGATGGTGATTTGGCTCATCAGCTGCTTTCACCAAAAAAACACATCAATAAGACATACTATGTGGAGGTAAATAAACCAATTCCAGAAAATGCCAAGGGACGATTTTTGGAGGGAATGGATTTGGGAGATTTTACATCAATGCCAGCTTATCTGGAAGTTCTCTCTCCCCAGAGCGGGCGTTTGACTATTCAGGAAGGAAAGTTTCATCAGGTCAAGCGAATGTTTGAGGCAGTGGGCGTGGAGGTGGTTTACTTAAAACGTCTAAGTATGGGAAGTCTGCAATTGGATGAAAGTTTGCAGGCGGGAGAATATCGAGCCTTAACGGAGAATGAATTGGAGTTGTTAAAAGCGGGCAAAACGGCTGAAGTATGAGAAAAGATGCTTTGGCAAAATAGTTAAATAAGGAGGCATTTATGAAGATTGCAGTAATTACAGGTGCATCTTCTGGAATTGGCCGTGAGGCAGCAATCCAGATTGCAAAAAAATATCAGGATATTGAGGAATTGTGGCTGGTAGCAAGAAGAGCGGAACGATTGTATCGCATTGCGGATGTCATTCAGCGGCACTATGCAGTTAATGTGCGAGCTATTCCATTGGATTTGCAGGAGCCAGGCTGGGAACAAGAACTCTCCGGTCATTTAGAGGATTTGCAGCCGGAAGTATCTATTTTGTTTAGCTCAGCGGGCTATGGAAGAAATGGCAGTTTTGCAGAAGATGCTTTGGAAAATCAGTCGGGTATGGTGCGTCTCAATTGTGAAGCTTTAACAACTATGACGCATTTGTTGCTTCCACGTATGACGGAGGGAAGTCAGATTATTTTGGTTGCGTCCAGTGCAGCTTTTAGTCCTCAGCCGGGTTTTGCTGTGTATGCAGCAACGAAAGCCTATGTACTTTCCTTTGCAAGAGCACTTTCTGTGGAGTTAAAGCCAAGAAAAATCAGTGTGACAGCTGTTTGTCCAGGACCGGTTGATACCGAATTTTTCCAGCGATTCTCCAATGAAAAAAATGAGAAGAAGCTTGTGGATGCAAAGAAAAAGTTTATGGTGTCACCAGCAAAGGTGGTTCGTTTGGCATTGAAGGATGCAAAAAAGGGTAAGGTAGAGTCTATTTATGGCATACCGATGAAATTTGCTCAGTTAGCCTGTAAGGTTTTGCCATGGACGGTGGTTGCAAATATCATGAAATCTATCAATGAAGATAAAAAAGATGAGACAAAGAAGGCAGCTTCTGAAGATGAAAGTAAGAAATAATCGAACATTGAGAAACAATAATGGAAAGAAAGGGTAGAGACGTGAAGAAAATCGCAAAGGGACATTATGGATATTTATCCTATAAGAAAAAAATTGAGATTGTAAAGATGTTGGTAATTTTGTTGGGGATTGTCATTTTGTTTGTGGCGGGATATATGACTACCCATACAAGAAAGAATCTGCTGACAGTGGCGGCAGTGGTTTCTGTACTGCCGTTGGCAAATTTGATAGTGCCATTTATTGCCTTGCTTCCTTTTAAGGGACGTCCAAGGGAGGAGTACGAGGAAATTAGAAAGATTGTTGGAGAGGGACTTTTGAATGTAGAATTGGTGATTACCGCTCATGATGAAAAGCCTTTTGGTGTGGACTATGTGTACATTCATCCAGATGGAATATTCTGCTATTCCACCCAGAAAAATTTCAAGGCAGATGCCTTAAAAAAGCATTTGAAGACTATGATTGAAGGAAACGATTTGCATACACCAGGTATCTATACTTTTCAAAATTATAAAAAATTTGAGCGAAGGTTGGGAGCGCTTTCTCCAATTAGTCGGGAAGACTGTGATGAGGAACTGCTGAAGATTGAAGGCGTGGTGCGTGCCTTGGCTATATAAAATCGATGACGATTTTGGGATAAAGTGTGATAAAATCATTAGTAAGGAATAAAGTATGAGAGAAATTGAAGTGACCAAGTTGGAGTCGGGTCAGCGTCTGGATAAGGTTCTGATGAAAGTTTTAAATCAGGCACCGACAAGTTTTATCTATAAGATGATTCGCAAGAAGAACATTACCCTAAATGGAAAAAGAGCAGAAGGTACGGAAAAGTTGCAGGAGGGAGATAAGATTGAAGTTTGGTTCTCTGATGAGACATTTGAAAAATTTTCTCATGTGGAAGTGCAAAATGTGAGGACAAAAAGTAAGAACAAGCTGCAGATTTTATATGAGGATGAGCATATTCTTTTGTTAAATAAACCGGTCGGAGTGCTTTCTCAGAAAGCAAAGCCAGACGATGAGTCTATGGTAGAGCTAATGATTGATTATCTTTTAGAGACGGGAAAATTGACAAAAGAAAATTTGCGCAGCTTTCACCCTTCGGTATGTAATCGTTTAGACCGCAATACTAGTGGTATTTTGGCGGCAGGTATTTCTATGGCTGGGCTGCAGCAGCTAAGCCATTTATTTCAGACAAGGGAGATGCATAAATACTATTTATGTCTAGTAAAAGGAAAGATGGAGGAGAGGCAGATTCTGACAGGATATTTGCATAAAGATGAGCAGCACAATCGTGTTTTTGTCAGCAGTAAGGCAAATTTTCCAGAAGATAAATGGATTGAGACAGTATATGAGCCTTTAGTGAGCAATGGAGGAGTAACACTTTTGAAGGTTTTGCTGGTAACAGGGCGTTCCCACCAGATTCGAGCTCATCTGGCTTCAGTGGGACATCCACTGGCTGGCGATGAGAAATATGGTGATGCCAGATGGAATCAGATATTAAAAAGAAAATATGGACTTAGCTCTCAGTTTTTGCATGCTTATTGTTTGGAGATGCCTAAGTTGGAAGGTGCTCTGGCATCAGTGTCTGAGGCTTGCTTTGAGGCACCTCTTCCTCGAAAATTTGAGAAAATATTGATAGGGGAGGGATTGGAATGGCCACTTGGAACACCCGTGGGTTGAGAGGTTCTGTTTTAGAGGAGATGCTCAATTATACGATTGATGTGTACCGCAGCAAAAAATTGGCTTTACTTCAGAAAGTACCCACTCCTATTACGCCAGTGCGCATTGATAAAGATACAAGGCAGATTACCTTGGCTTACTTTGATCAAAAAAGTACGGTGGATTACATTGGAGTAGTACAAGGTGTGCCTGTCTGTTTTGATGCCAAAGAATGTGCTTCGTTGACATTTGCGTTGCAGAATGTTCATGAACATCAGATTGCATTTATGGAACAGTTTGAGCAACAGCAGGGAATTGCATTTATTATTCTGTATTTTTCACAGAAAGATGAGGCTTATTATATGCCTTTTCGGGATTTGAAGCAATTTTGGGAGCGAGCTAAGGAGGGTGGACGAAAGAGTTTTACCTATGAAGAGGTGGACAGAAGTTTTCAAATTAAAGTAACAGGCGGAGCTTACATCCATTTTTTAGAGCAGCTGCAGTTGGATCTTATCAGTAGATGATTGACAAATAATCAAAAAGTCTGTATAATGCACTGTGCTAATGCGTTATCATATTATCACTTTACAGTGATAAAGCTATAGAAAGAGAAAGGTAGTTAGTCATTATGAAAAAGAAGTTATTGCACACGCCTGAAGGTGTGAGAGATTTGTACTATCAGGAATGTGCACAGAAAGAAACTTTGGAGGAGCAGATTAAAAGTTTATTGAAACTGTTTGGCTTTCGCCAGATTCGCACTCCAATGTTTGAGTATTTTGATGTATTTAATAAAGAAACTGGAAGTGCGATTTCAAAGGAAATGTTTAAGTTTACTGATCGCGATGGAAATACGTTGGTGTTGAGACCAGATATGACTCCGCCAGTGGCACGCTGTACGGCTAAATATTTTATGGAGGAGGATATGCCGATTCGCCTTTTCTATGCGGGAGAAACTTTTAAAAATAATAACAGCTATCAAGGAAGATTGAAAGAAATCACGCAGATTGGTGCCGAGTTGATTAATGATGCAACATCGGATGCTGATGCGGAGATGATTGCCCTTTTGGCTAATTGCTTGAAAAAGGTAGGTTTAAAGGAGTTTCAGATTGAGTTAGGACATATTGATATTATTGAAGGTCTAATGGAGGAAGCACAGCTTTCTGAGGATGAGAAGGAAGAAATGACTCGCATGATGGTAGTTAAAAACTTCTTTGGTATGGAAGAAATAGTGCAGAAAAAGGTAATTTCTACAGAATTAAAGCATGCTTTAATTGAGATTCCGCAGATGTTTGGTGATTTGGAGCAGTTGGAGAAAGCTTTGGAGATGGTCAAAAATGAAAAATCAAGAGCAGCATTGCTTCATTTGCAAAAATTGTATGGTCTGTTGGAAGTGTATGGTCTGGAAAAGTATGTCACCTTTGAGTTAGGTATGGTTAGTCAATATCGCTATTATACGGGCATTATTTTTAGAGCCTACACTTATGGTACGGGTGAAGCCATTGCGGCGGGCGGTCGTTATGATACATTGATTTCTCAGTATGGAAAAGAAAGTCCTTCCATCGGTTTTGCTATTTTAGTGGATTCACTGATGGCTGCCATGAGACGACAGGATATCAATATTGATACGGATATTATGGGGACCATTTTACTGTATGACAGAAAACAAAAAGTCCTTGCTTTGCAGCTGGCAAATCAGCTGCGTAACACAGGTACCAGTCTGCAGGTAATGAAAAAATATCATGAAAAAAGTTTGTCAGATTACATGGAATATGCTCGCAGAAGTTATGTGGGTGGTCTCTTGTATATTGATGAGACGGGAGAGACAGTGCAGGTAATTGCGACGGATACAGGTGCTTCCAGTGTGGTTTCTCTGAAAGATTTGTTGGATTGAGGTGGAAAAAATGAGTGATAGATACTTAACCTTTGCCTTATCAAAGGGCAGACTTGCCAAGCAGGCGATGGAAATGTTGGCACAGATTGGTATTACCTGCGAGGAGATGGAGGATAAAAACTCCCGAAGACTAATTTTTGTCAATGAGGAATTAAAGTTAAGATTTTTTCTGGCAAAGCCCTCAGATGTGCCGACTTATGTAGAATATGGTGCTGCTGATATTGGTGTTGTGGGGAAAGACACGATTTTGGAGGAAGGAAGGAACATCTACGAGGTACTGGATTTGAAGAAAGGGCAGTGCCGCATGTGTGTTTGTGGTCCGGAATCATCTATGAAATATTTAAAACATCATGAATTAATTCGTGTCGCAACAAAGTACCCAAATATTGCTAAGGACTATTTTTATAATAAAAAGCATCAGACGGTGGAGATTATTAAGTTAAATGGTTCTATTGAATTGGCGCCTATTGTCGGTTTGGCAGAAGTAATTGTGGACATTGTGGAGACTGGTTCTACTCTTCGTGAGAATGGTCTGGTAGTTTTGGAAGAGGTTTGTCCTTTGTCTGCGCGCATGGTTGTCAATCAGGTCAGTATGAAGATGGAGCATGAGCGAATTACAAAGATTATTAGAGAATTAAAGAGTATATTATAAGGAGAAATTGGATATGAGAACAGTTCGATTGAATGAGGCGGCAAAGAAAAATATTTTGGCAGATTTATTGAAACGTGACCCCAATAATTACACTGTCTATGCAGACCGTGTGGCAGCCATTGTAGATGATGTGAAGGTGCGTGGGGATGAGGCAATTTTTGAGTATACCCAAAAATTTGACGGTGCGATGGTGACAGCAGATACCATTCGCGTCACGCAGGCAGAAATCGATGAGGCTGTAGCCGCAGTAGAGCCAGAGCTTTTGGAGGTTATGAAGAAGGCTTTAGTTAATATTCGTGCTTACCATGAGAAACAGAAACAGTATAGTTGGTTTGACAGTAAACCAGATGGTACTATTTTAGGTCAGAAGGTGACGCCATTGCAGAGCGTGGGTGTTTATGTACCAGGAGGAAAAGCTGCTTATCCCTCTTCTGTCTTGATGAATATTATTCCAGCAGAGGTGGCTGGTGTAGAGCGTATTGCTATGGTGACACCACCTGGAAAAGATGGAAAGGTGAATCCGGTGACATTAACGGCAGCTTATTTAGCTGGTGCGACTGAGGTATATAAGGTAGGTGGTGCGCAGGCCATTGCAGCTTTGGCTTTTGGTACGGAGTCTATTCCAAAAGTCAATAAGATTGTCGGACCTGGAAATATTTATGTAGCTTTGGCGAAGAAGGCTGTCTATGGTCATGTAAGTATTGACAGTATTGCGGGACCGAGTGAAATTATGGTCATTGCCGATGAGACTGCCAATCCGAGATTTGTGGCAGCAGATTTGCTCTCTCAAGCAGAGCATGATGAATTAGCATCAGCTATTTTGGTGACAACCAGCGAAGCGTTGGCAGAGAGAGTTTCAGCAGAAATTGATGTATTTTTGCAGTCTCTGTCTAGAAGTGATATTATTTCCAAATCTTTAGACAATTATGGATATATTTTGCTGGCAGATAACATGGAGGAAGCCATTGATGTAGCGAATGAGATTGCGTCTGAACACTTGGAAATTGTGACCAAAAATCCGTTTGAAGTGATGACTAAGATTCGTAATGCAGGCGCTATTTTTATGGGTGAGTATAGCTCGGAGCCTCTGGGGGATTACTTTGCTGGACCAAATCATGTATTGCCAACTAATGGAACAGCAAAATTTTTCTCTCCATTGAGCGTAGATGATTATATTAAAAAATCAAGTATTATTTATTATTCCAAGGAGGCATTGAAGCCGATTCATAAAGATATTATCCAGTTTGCGGAGTCGGAGAGATTGACTGCACATGCAAATTCGATTCGTGTGCGTTTTGAAGGAGAGTGATTGGAATGCGAATGGCAGAGATTAAGCGTACAACAAAAGAGACCGATATTTATGTAAGGTTAGATTTGGATGGCACGGGAAAAACAGACATTTCAACAGGAATTGGATTTTTTGACCATATGCTTAACAGTTTTGCACGTCATGGATTGTTTGATTTGGTGGTGCAGGTAGACGGAGATCTGGATGTAGATTGTCATCACACCATCGAGGATACCGGTATTGTGCTGGGACAGGCAATTTTGCAGGCTATCGGTGACAAAAAGGGAATGAAGCGATATGGTTCTATGATGCTGCCGATGGATGAAAGTTTGATTTTATGTGCTATTGATTTGGGCGGCAGACCTTATTTGATTTGTGATTTAAATTTGACTACACCACGAGTTGGTGATTTTGATACGGAGATGGTGAGAGAGTTTTTTTATGCTATTTCTTACAGTGCTATGATGAATTTACATATTAAGCAGATTTATGGTTCTAATAATCATCATATCATTGAAGGGGCTTTTAAAGCTTTTGCAAAAGCATTGGATATGGCCACTCAGAAGGATGAGCGCATTAATGATGTGCTTTCCACCAAGGGAATGCTATAATTCTATGAAAAAGTAATAAATCCTCCGCCAGTGCAAGGGTAGCTGGCGGAGGGAATCTATGAAAAAAGGAGAAAGCAGACTAATCACTCAGTCACTTATAATCTGGTATCCCATTTTCCGCAGAATACGGTGTCGCTGGCGGTACCAGTAAATTCGCTTTTTCCGCAAATCTTTTCGATGGCGGTACGAATTGATGTACGAGTGGAGCCATAGGCATTGACGAATGTGTGTACCTGTGGCACATCAATCAGATGATTTGTGTAGTTTAAGCTGATGCCGACGCACGGAACCTCTGTTACATACCAAGGAAGTTCACTGGAATGATTGCAGCTCCAGCGCAGACGAACATTGTTTTCCTGAGCATAGCCTTTGACATTGATGACCAGGAAGGTTACATCATAATTGGCACGGTAATCCTCCATCTTTCCGCAGTTCATCATAGTAAGCATATTCATTGGGCTGACACCTTTCTCTACTTCCAAATCGTGGAAGTTTGGTGCAACAGTTACATCAAATCCAGCACGCTCCAATTCCTCAATAACCACCTGCTTTACGGGGTCTGCTTTATATCCCTTTGAGGTAGGAGTGGATTGAATAAATACAAGACGGGCACGTTTTTGAACAGCTGGATTAATAGGAATTTCGTGTCGTGTATTTTTTACCAAGGTAATGCAGCGTTCTGCAGCATTTTCTGCTAACTGCAGATGTTCTGCACAGCCTACTACTTGTTCCTTGACGGACGGGTCTGGAATAGACATTTCTTTTTTATATAATCTCAGTTTTGCTTTTAAGCCGAGAATGCGGTGCAGAGCATCGGACAAGCGTTCTTCGGTGATGATACCATTTTGTACCCCAGCCATCATATATCCAAAGTCTTCAGCGGTATCATTGCTGAAAAGGAACATGTCGCAGCCGCTCGCGATGGCTTTTGGAACGGCAATTTCTCTCTTTTCCATACAAGCGATACCGGCCATATGGGAGGCATCAGTGATGACAACACCATTGAATCCCATCTCTCCACGCAGCAAATCTGTCAACAATTCTGGAGCAAGGGTCGCTGGCATAATTTCTTCGTCTTTGATGCCAGGGCGAAGTTTGCGGCTCATTTCTGGAAGAGCGATATGTCCCACCATAATACTCTCCAATCCTTCATCAATCATGGTCTGATAGACTTTGCGGAAGGAGTTATTCCATTCTTCCACGGATAAGTCATTGACACCGAGCACGAGATGCTGGTCTCGCTCTTCTACGCCATCTCCAGGGAAATGTTTGCAGCAGCAGGCGATATTACTTTGGTGAATTCCTTGGATATAAGCGCGAATATTCATAATGACTTGGTCTGCGTTGTCTCCAAAAGATCTGGTGTTAACGATGGTATTTCTCCAATTCATGTAAATATCGGCACAGGGATTAAACATCCAGTTAACACCAACGCTGGATGCTTCACGGCCAGCTACATAACCCATATCATAGGCAGTTTGGGTATCACCTCCTGCAGCAGCCTCTGCGGCCGTTGCTACGAAAGTACCATCGGAAAGACAGCCATCACCGCCATTGTCACAGTTTGCAGCGATTAAAAGAGGGATTCTTGAATTTTCCTGATATAACTTATTTTGATTATAAACGCCATTGCGGTCGCCGCCCTGCCAGCGCAAACCACCTTGGTGATAGGTTGCTAATGTATTTTTAATTACTTCAGGCTCAAGACTTTTGCGCATTTGTACGAATAATTGTCCTACTTTTTCTTCGAGTGTCATAGAAGCAATGGTGTCTTCCACCCATGTAAGCTGTTCTTTATCCAGAAAAAAAGGTGCCTTTGTCAAATCTACCATGTTTGTGTTCCTCCTATTGAGTTATTTAAGTAATGATTTTGTTTCACATAAATTTATTCTTTACGAATTAGAAAGATTTTCTTCGAAGGCACGAATCTGAGCTGCCTGATATTCGCCGGCGTAGGCATTATTCAAGAACAAATCCAGTGCTTCATTGGTGAATTTTTCCCAAGATTGAGTTTCCTTGCGAACTAAAATTGGATAGTACAGAACTCCATTTTTTGATGCGGCATCGCGATCCCCAGGCGCATCACCTACCATCAAGATTTTTGCTTTGTCATATCCCTTCTTTGCCATCTCTCCAATACAATATGCTTTACTTCCTACATTTTGAGCAAGCATAATGTCTACACTGTCCATCAATCCGTGATCATTCCATTCTTTTATCACTGCTTCTGGATTTGCCGAGGAGACAATAGCAATATCAGCTGAGAGATGAGCTTTTTTTAATCCTTCTTTTACGCCATTGAAAGGCTGTTTGCATTCATCTGGAAGCTTTTCAATAGAGGCATTTACTGCGAGAGACCATTGATATGCTTTTTGCAGTGCGATGCTTCTTGTTTCCTCAGCTATCTGTTTGATTGCTTTGTTTGATAGTTCTTTTGAGGTATCGACCCATTGCAGCAGGCTATCTAGGTCCTCAATTGGACAGTATTGTGCATCGATTTCTTTTAGTGCAATTGCCAGACCTTTGAAACGGTTAATGCCTCGGGTCATGGTGTAGAGATTGATTGCATTCCAGCGGGTCAAAATTTCATCCTGCCATTGTTCCAAATGCCATTCTTTTACCATGCACGGTCCAAAACAATTGATATGTTTGATATCCATTGTGTCCATTGCACAGCCATCTGAGTCGATACAGATTAAGTAATCATGTTTTTTTGAGAAAGTTGAAAATACATTATCCATCGTACATATCCCCCCTTATTTAATACTTAGAAATCATAACAATTCAATCAGTAATGCCTGACTGAGCTGTTATTGATATGATGTTGGGGTCAAAAGGTCTTTTGACCCTGATATCATTAATATTATAACTAGGGATTGATAAGAAAACCACGGACAATCTTTGCTAGTTTTAGGATTATTTTTAGGTTTGGTTGAATTGAAGATAAAAATATGCTATAAATTTAAAGTCGTATATCAGATTGTGAAACAATAGAGGGAGAAGGAGCAATGATATGCAAATTGATTTGTTATATTTTTTTCAACGCCAAATGGCGTCATTGGGAATTCAGATGATTCTGCTGAAAGCTCCTTATGATAATTTAAATTTGTATGATTATGGATTTCGTTCACAAATGTTTAAAGATTATTCCTATCATCATCAAATAAACTTGATAAAAGAGACAGTGCAGTTGGGAAAGGTCATCTTTTTTGAAGATGATTTGCAGGTTTATTATACTGCCTTTGCTTTTCCGGAGTCTTTGCAGGAGGAATATGGTTGGGAATATGGAATATTAGGTCCTGTTTTATCTCAGGAAATCAGTATGGATACTATCCAGAAAATGGTAGAGCAGTTCCGTGCTCTTCCTGATCAGCGCAGAAATATTCAAGAATTTTATAATCGAGTACCTGTTATTTCCTCTTTAAGTCTATGGCAGGATATTTTACTTCCTATATTCAAAATATTATTAGGGGAAAATGTACAGTTTATTTTTGTACAGCATCCGCAGACAGCTGCCTTCATAGATAATTATCCAGATTATGAGATGCATCTGGATTTAGAGACGACATTGCAGACATTGGAGGAGCGCTACCAGGTAGAGGGAGAGATGATGAAGGCCGTTTCTGTTGGGGATATCGATAAAGCTATTATTTATCATCATCGATTTCAGCAGTTTCGTTTGCTTCCTAGAGTCTCAGATCAGCTTCGGGATAAGAAAAATTTAATGTTTGTGCTGAATACTTTGCTGCGAAAGGCTGTGGAATTAGGTTCGGTTCATCCATTTCATTTGGATAATCTATCCACTCAATTTGCTATTCAGATAGAAAACTCAGTTAGTGTGAGTCAGTTAGAGAAGCTTTCTAATACGATGATTCGTAAATATTGTATGTTAGTTAAAAATTATTCTAGAAAAAATAATTCTCAGCTGGTTCAATTTTGCTTAGATTATATCGATTCCCATTATGTACAGGAATTATCGTTGGCTTCGCTGGCAGAGGAATGCAATGTAACCAACAGTTATTTGTCGGCATTGTTCAAGAAAGAGACAGGGATTACAATTACAGATTATATTAACCAGACGCGAATACATCAGTCATTAATTTTGCTCAATACAACTCACTCCTCTATGTCCATGATTGCTAATCAGGTGGGATATCAGGACGCAAATTATTATTCTCGTGTATTTAAAAAAATTCTGGGAATCAGTCCAAAAGATTATCGAAAGAAGATTCATCAGGGAGAGGATGAATGATTAAGCAACCGATGAAACATATTTTTGAAAAGAAGCTTCGCAGTGAAACAAAAAGATGAGGTCATTGAGAAGTTTTTAATGTATATGTTTGTGTGAGAGATATCTTTATTAGGGAGATATGACGCGCAGACAGCGAATAGAAGAAGTTTTTAATCTTCTATTTGATTATGAATATGCTGCAGATGGCAAATGAAAAAGAAAGGGGGATAATGCAAAGGGGGCAGCTGCAGAAATTCATAGGTGGTATAGTATGCTAAAGAAATGAAAGGAGAAATTGAATATGGCATCAAAACCTTTAGAAGAAAATGGCGTGCATCGCGCGAAAATGTGGGAAATTGCGTTTTATGCACTGAATAACACCTCTACCAACGCTTATATGATGTTAGTGGCATCTATCTCTTACTTTTTAGTAGGTATCGTCGGAGTAGGTGCGGTATTGGCAGGTTCCATTGTGACTATTATGAGAATTTGGGATGGTGTGACAGACCCATTCATCGGTATGGTAGTGGACAACACTAATACAAAGATTGGTAAAAACCGTCCATTTATCATTGCTGGTCAAATTATTTTGTTTGCAATGACATTCTGTATGTTCCGCTTTATCCCATTGATTCCAGGCGGAGCTCGCTTTATTGTGTTTATCATCATGTACATGATTTACATTGTTGGTTATACTTGTCAGTGTGTAGTTACCAAGTCTGCACAATCCTGTTTGACCAATGATCCAGAGCAGAGACCTGTGTTCTCTATGTTTGACTCAGTTTACAATATCATTTTGATGAATTTGTTCTGGCCAGTTTATCTATATAGTACTATGATTCCAAAGTATTCTGTGACTAGTGCAACAACAGAGGGTGCAGAAAAAATTGCTGCATTGATTGCACAGAATCCAGCTTTGGAAAAGGTAGTTACTACGACTGAGGAAGGGCTGCAGTCCAT
This sequence comes from Lachnospiraceae bacterium, assembly GCA_051879015.1. Lineage (GTDB taxonomy): Bacteria > Bacillota > Clostridia > Lachnospirales > Lachnospiraceae > JBJELF01. Next base: position 13,232 of record JBJELF010000010.1, on the reverse strand, counting down.
TTCTGGTCTCTATAACCCAGAAATGTGGCAGTCTATGCAGATAACAATTGGTATTTTATCGGCAATTCTTGCAATTGTCGCGATTATCGGTATTGCCCGCAAGGATAATGTGAAGTATTTTGGTACTGGAAAAGCGCAGAAGGTATCTTTCCGTGATTATGCGGATGTTTTGGCACATAATCGTGGTATTCAGATGTTGGTTGTGGCTGCATCTTCGGATAAGTTGGCTTTGAACTGTACTACGAACTCCGCTGTGACAATGGCATTGTACGGTATTATTCTTGGTAACTATGCAATGCAGTCATCCGTATCGGCAATAACCGCTATTCCGATTGCAGTTATCGGTATCTTTGGTATTGGTACTATTGCCCGTAAGATGGGACAAAAAAAGTGTTTGGTTGTAGGTACATATGGTGCGCTTACTTCTGCTTTTATATTGGCTCTCATTGTTATCGTTGGACATGGCGGAAAGTTTTTGCTGCCAACTTTCTCTCTGACAAAGTTGAGCAGTTATGGCAATCTGTTTGTAGGTGCAAACTGGAGCTTGTTAGCGGTCATATTCCTGTTGGTATATATTTTAATGAAAGGTTTTTCACAGCTATCCGGAAGTATCGTTATCCCTATGACAGCAGACTGTGCAGATTATGAAGTATATCGCTCTGGTCGTTATGTACCAGGTTTGATGGGAACTTTGTTCTCCTTCGTTGATAAAGTGATTTCTTCTTTGGCAGCGACCATCGTTGCATTGGTCTATGCGTTGATTGGTTATACTGACACATTGCCAACCCAGTACGATGCATACAGTACTGGTGTATTGGTTTGTACTCTTGTTTGCTTCCTTGGTTTTCCTGCTATCGGTTGGATTTTGAACGTAGTTGCTATGAAGTTCTATCCTTTGACAAAGGAAAAGATGGCTGAGATTCAGGATGAGGTAGCTCGCATTAAGGCAGAGACAGCAAAGAATGCATAATGTATCAAAATTCCCCCACAGACACACTGTGGGGGAATGTAGGTTAGAGAGGTTGATTATGGCAAAAGGAAAATACAAGAATAAAAAGAAATCAGCAGAGAACGAAGGCTCAAGTTGGGCTTCCAAGGCAAATTCAGTGCCTGTTTTCGACCGAAAAGAGTATGATGCCAATGAGGAAAAGTTTGGTTTTGGAAATGCAGCGGACTTGACCGATTTGGATTTTGAACTGCAGGCTGCTCAGCGGGAGGCAGGTATGGAAGAAAATACTTATGGTGTATGGGGACCTATCTGGAAATTTATGAAATGGTATGACAGTTTTAAAAAACCACATACCTTTAAGAAAAAAAATTATATGTGGCTAATGTTGTTCACTGGCTGGATGGGAGGACATCGTTGGTATCAAGGCAGACGTATTTTGGGGGCTGTAGAAACCGCTCTGTGTTGGACCGGAATTCCGCTAATTTTGCTGGTGACAGATTTTATGGAAGTATTTCCTATTAAACCAGATGAAAATGGAATGATTACAATGAAGTAGCAAGCATTTTCCAGGTGGTGGTGCCCGTGAAAATGGATTTGATCCTCAGTGATACAGGAGTAATGCAGAGTTGTGCTTGGGGAGCAGAAGATTTGAGTCTGCCAGAAAGAGATGCTAAGATTCTCAATGCAGGAACGGATATGGTATCGGGAGAGTCCGATCCAACCCCATTTTTGACAGCTATCAAGGAAGGATTGGTTTCCAAGGAAATTGTTGATCGTGCGGTGGTTCGTCTACTGAAGGAATTGTTTGTTTTGGGGCTGTTTGAAAATCCTTATGTAGATGAGGAGAAAGCCAATGCCTTGGTCAATACAGCAAAAAGTCAAGAAGTGGCCTATGAGGCTCATCAAAAATCAGTAGTACTTCTGAAAAATCGGGATAATTTGTTGCCTTTAACTAAGGATAAGTTGGCGGGTAAGAAGGTTTATGTAGAGATGATGATGCGTATCGATTACAGTGAAAAGAAATTTGAAGGATGGTTTGACCTATGCATATTGCGATGCAGCTGGAAATGAGTATATTTATGGATTTGGATTGAGATATAAAAATTAAGGAGGAATTTAAGATGGTTGATTTGAAAGCAAAGCCGTATTATCTGGATGATGAGGGCGTAAAATGGGTTATGGATACCATTGCTAGTATGAGTGATGAGGAGAAGGTTGGTCAGTTGTTTGTCAATATGGTGACGAGTGACAGACCAGAAGATATTAAGAAAGTAGTTGACAACTATCATCCGGGTGCATTGCGTTACCGTAGCAATCCAGCGGAGCGTCTTTGGGAGCAAAATAATAATTTTCAGAAAATGAGCCGTATTCCGCTGCTGATTGCTTCTAACTGTGAGCAAGGTGGAAATGGCGGCGTAGGAGGCGGCACTTATGTGTCCTGCGGTGCGGCAACGGCAGCCTCTAAAGATCCAGAGTGTGCTTATTTGGCAGCGAAGGTAGGCGGCACGGAGGCGATGGCAATTGGTTCCAACTGGAATTTTGCTCCGATTGTTGACTTGCTTTATAACTGGAGAAATACCATTGTGCAGTTACGCTCCTTCTGTCATGATGTGGATGAGACAATTACCTATGCGAAGGCTTTCTTCAAGGGGGAACGTGAGTGTAATGTGGCAACTTGTATCAAGCATTTTCCTGGCGACGGTACGGAGGAAAATGATCAGCATCTGATGATGGGTATCAATGATATGGACTGCGATACCTGGATGAATACTTTTGGAAGAGTTTATAAAGAATTGATTGATGACGGTGTTATGACTGTGATGGCTGGTCATATTGCACAGCCTGCATGGCAGAGAGCTCTGGCAGGACATCCAGTGGCAGATGAGGAAATTTTGCCGGCCACGGAATGCAAGGAATTGATTACGGGACTTTTAAAAGAAAAATTAGGATTTAATGGTCTGGTTGTGACCGATGCTTCTCACATGATTGGTATGTTTGCTTCCGGTTCTCGAGCAGAGCAGGTGCCAGGTGCCATTGCAGCGGGCTGCGATATGTTTCTGTTTTTTAATGATATGGAAGAAGATTTTGGATATATGATGGACGGTTATAAGAATGGTGTCATTACTGAGGAGCGTATGCAGGATGCTTTGATGCGCATCTTAGGTGTAAAGGCTGCTATTGGCTTGCACAAAAAGCAGGCAGATGGTACTTTGATGCCTCCAAAGGAAGGAATCAGCGTAGTTGGCTGCAAGGAGCATAAACAAATTGCGGCTTACTGTGTGGACAAAGCCATTACTTTAGTAAAAGATACGAAGCATTATCTGCCATTGAATCCAGAAAAGAGCAGGAAGCTGCGAGTTGTCTATCTGGCAGGCGATGGACATGTGGTAGCAGGTAAACTAGAAAAGCCAAATGATGCTCCAATGAAAAATTTAATTCGCACGGAATTAGAGGCTGCAGGCTTTGAAGTGACTTATGCCGATGATCCAGAAATAGTTGCCAAAGGAAAGGGCAAAATGGAGCAGTTTAGAAAGGAATGCGATGCAGTGTTGGTTATCAGCAATCAAGTAGGTTTTGCACAGCAGAACAGTATGCGTGTTAAGTGGACGTTGCCAACGGATCAGCCTTGGTATGCATCGCAGGTTCCAACCATCTTTGTTAGTCTGAACCTTGCAAATTTGCTGATCGACATGACTATGAGTCATTGTTATATCAATGCTTATAATGCCAGTCCAGAGGTAGTGCACGCTTTGGTAGAAAAATTAGTTGGAAAAAGTGAATTTAAGGGTACTCCAGATGAGAATGTATGGTGTGGCCGTTGGGATACAAAGTTATAAAAATGTTTTTGATATGTCAAAAGAAGAGGGAACATCCTGATGATATGATCCCTCTTTTTTCCTATTAAAAATAGAATCAACTATAAGTTCCATTTTTTGTATTGTTGATTCCTCATGCTTCATCTTTAGGGGTGGTTTTGCAGAAAGTCAGAATTATAAAAATATAATTGCATTTACGGTTTAGAAAGTTTATAATAAAGTTACAGCAGCCAATAAAAAATAGGCTAGAGTCAATCAACTGCCGTTTATAGAAGCGGAGGGATTGGATATTAAGGTAATAGGAGGGTAATTCAAATGAAAGATTGTAATTGTGGTTATTGTGTGGGCGGAGAGCCATTGGCAAAATTTGGCATTAAGATTTGTGATTTGGACGTAAGCCAGTTGATTCTTTTTAAGGAGCAGAGTAAACCAGGCAGATGTATTGTGGCCTATAAGGATCATGTCAGCGAGATTGTAAATATTAGTGATGAAGAGAGAAATCGTTTTTTTGCTGATGTTAATAAAGCAGCGAAAGCGATTCACAAGGCGTTTGCACCAGATAAATTAAACTATGGGGCCTATGGAGATACGGGCTGTCATTTACATATGCATTTGGTGCCAAAATATAAAGATAAGGATGAGTGGGGCGGTGTATTCCAGATGAATCCTAATAAAACGTATTTGACTGAGGATGAATATGCAGAGATGATCGAAAAAATCAAGAATTGTTTAGAGTGAAAGACAGGGCTTAATAAAATTTATTCTAAAAATTTGCAATTATTCCGCCAAATGTTTTATAATTTGGCGGAGTAGCTGTGCCTTAGAAGGAGGAGCAGAATAATCTGCTGTAAGAATATGACATTAGTAGATGGAAAAATAGGTGCAAACTATTCAGTAGAGAATATTTCGCTAGAACAGGGCGTGATGCGTCGGCTTCAGGCTATTGGATTAACTGAGGGAGCAATCATTTCTGTGTTGACTCGCCGCAAAAAAGGGGCAATGATTATCCGTGTGCGCGGCAGCCGTTGGGCATTGGGACGGGACTTGATTCAGGGTATCATTGTGAAGGAGGTGACACAGCATGCATGAGCCAAAAGAAATCCGTGTGGCTTTTGCAGGCAATCCTAATTGCGGTAAGACTACATTGTTTAATGCTTATACAGGAGCAAATTTAAAGGTTGCCAATTGGCCAGGCGTTACCGTGGAGCGAAAGGAAGGTCATTTCTCCTATCAGGGAACGGAAATGATTCTGGTGGATTTGCCAGGTATTTACAGTCTTACTTCCTATTCGATGGAGGAAAAGGTTTCGAGACGAGAGATTCTTTCAGAAGGTATTGATGTAATTGTGAATGTTGTGGATGCATCCTCGTTGGAGCGAAATCTGTATCTGACATTGCAGCTGTTGGAACTGGGTAAGCCGGTAGTACTGGCACTCAATATGATGGATATTGTAGAAGAACGAGGACTGGAAATTGATTTACATCGCCTTCCAGAAATGTTGGGAAATATTCCTGTGGTACCAGTGTCAGCGAGGAAGAAGACTGGATTAAATACCTTAATGCATGCAGTAGTTCATCATTACAAGGAGGTTCCAGATGAGGCCATCGTAAAGTATGATGCTGGCATTGAGGAGAAAATTCGTCAAATCTCGGCAGTAATCAGTAAAGAATATGGTGAGGATCATCAGATTTTGCGTTGGCATGGAATCAAATTATTGGAGCAGGACGAAACTGTGATAAAAGATCATCCAGTGGACCTTGACCATATCATTGACCGAGGCTATGAAAAAGAAATTATCAATCAGAAATACGACTACATAGAGGAAATTATCAAGGAATGTCTGTTTCATCATGAGGAAAAATCAGCTTGGACTGATCGGGTGGATCGTCTGTTAGTTCATCCGATATGGGGGCTTCCTTCCTTTTTGGCGATTATTGCGCTGGTCTTTTTCTTTACTTTTACGGTGGGAGATTTCTTGAAAGGATATTTTGAGATAGCCTTGGAATGGATTTCTGTCTTTGCCTTAAATTTGTTGGAATTTTTCCATGTTAGCGACTGGATATGCAGTTTGGTGGTAGATGGAATCATTGCTGGTGTGGGAGGAATTTTAACCTTTTTGCCCAATATTTTTATTTTATTTTTGGCGTTAGCTTTTTTGGAAGACAGCGGCTATATGGCGCGGGTAGCCTATGTTATGGATAGTATTATGAGTAAGATGGGACTTTCAGGCAAGGCGTTTCTACCGATGGTATTGGGCTTTGGCTGTACAGTACCGGCGATTATGGCAACCCGAACTCTGGAGCGTAAGGAGGATCGTATGCGTACTATTCTTTTGACGCCTTTCATGTCCTGTTCGGCGCGACTGCCAATCTATGTGCTGTTTTCTCAGATGTTTTTTGGAAACAATGCCATGATTGTGTCATATTCTTTGTATGTTATTGGTATTTTTATGGCAATTTTAATTGCTTTTATCACTGGAAAGGCGACAAAGGCGAAGCAAAATAATCTGCTGCTTATCGAATTGCCGGAGTACAAGATTCCAAATGCTCATACAGTATGGATTTATGTCTGGGAAAAGGTAAAGGATTATCTAAGCAAGGCAGGTACTACGATTTTCTTAGCTTCTATTATTTTATGGTTTGTATTAAACTTCAATTTTACTGGCATGACCACCGATGTGTCTGCTAGCTTTGGAGCAATGATTGGAAAGGGATTGGAACCAGCTCTTTCATTGGCTGGACTTGGCTGTTGGCAGATTGCGGTGGCACTCATCAGTGGTATCTCTGCAAAGGAAGTGGTAGTTTCCAGCTTTTCAGTACTCTTTGGTGTAGCTAATGTGAATTCTGCTGAGGGTATGGCGCAGATGGTAAACACTCTTTCTCAATACCAGTTTGGAGCAGTGAATGCCTATGCTCTAATGGTATTTTGTCTGTTATATACGCCTTGTGCAGCTACTATTGGAACCATTAAGCGTGAGTCAGGTTCCTGGAAGTGGACGTTAGGTGTAGTAGTCTGTCAGTTGTTGTTGGCATGGGGCTGTGCCGTGTTGGTATATCAGGTGGGAAGTCTATTATTTTAACTGTATTATGATACCAAGGTCAAGAGGTCATGCGTTCCATGCAAACATGAAACGCATGACTTTGGAACCCGCTTATTATAAAAGAAATATCAGGAGGTTTTATCATGAGTGAAGTATTGGAACAAATCAAATCAAGAAGAAGTGTGCGTAAATTTAAACCAGATATGATTTCAAAGGAAGTGTTGGATCAGATTATTGAGGCAGGTACTTATGCGGCAACTGGAAGAAATCAACAGTCCCCAATCATCATTGCAGTCACAAACAAGGAATTGCGAGATAAAATTTCTGGCTGGAATGCAGAGATTGGTGGTTTTCAGAAAGATCCATTTTACGGTGCGCCAGTTATTTTAATTGTGTTGGCAGAAAAAAATTGTAGAACTCATGTCTATGACGGAAGTTTGGTGATGGGTAATTTGATGCTGGCTGCTCACGAGTTAGGTGTGGGAAGTTGTTGGGTTCACAGAGCAAAAGAGGAATTTGAACGTCCAGAAGGGCAGGAATTGCTTAAGTCGCTGGGAATTGAAGGTGAATATGAAGGCATTGGACATTGTGCATTGGGATATGTAGATGGAGAGTATCCTCTCTGTCATCCAAGAAAAGAAAATTGGGTTTATTTTGTAGAGTAAACGATATTGACTGAAATAGCGTAATGTATTGTTGTTTGATATTCTGGTCGATTTGGTTACTAGTATTATAGTAGTTTGATTGTAACCTCTCATCTATCATATAAAAAGTGATTAAAGTGTGAAAATGATTTGCTTTTATGGTGAACAATGGTGAGGAAACATATCAAAAGAAAAGGAGTTTATTATGAAAGAAGTGAAGTCACCAAAAAAACCATTAATTTATTATTACGGAATTGTGATATTGATTATTCTTTTCTTCAATATGATCGTTTCACCGCTGTTGCTGCAAGGGCAGGTAGTGGAAGTTGACTATGGAACTTTTATGGAGATGATTGAAGAAAAGAATATTGGCAGAGTGCAGGTGGAAGATTCTCAGATTATTTTTACTGATAAAGAAAATTCGGCAATTTATAAGACTGGAGCTATGGATGATCCAACATTGACGCAGAGACTTTATGATTCAGGAGCTAAATTTTCAAAAGATATTGAAAAGACGATGTCACCGTTACTCAGTATCTTTTTGACAGTGATACTTCCAATGCTGATTTTTATAGGATTAGGACAATATTTAAGTAAAAAACTCATAGAGCAGGCTGGTGGCAAAAATTCTATGGCTTTTGGAATGGGAAAGAGCAATGCAAAAGTTTACGTTCAGTCCACAGAGGGCATTCACTTTGATGATGTGGCTGGTGAAGATGAAGCGAAGGAGAATCTTGCTGAGATTGTGGATTATCTGCATAACCCGACAAAATATTCTGATGTGGGAGCATCTATGCCAAAAGGTCTTTTGTTAGTAGGCCCTCCAGGTACTGGTAAAACTATGCTGGCAAAGGCAGTAGCAGGAGAAGCAAATGTACCATTCTTTTCGATTTCGGGTTCTGAATTTGTGGAGATGTTTGTAGGAATGGGCGCGTCTAAAGTGCGTGATCTTTTTAAGCAGGCAAAAGAAAAGGCTCCATGTATTGTTTTTATTGATGAGATTGATGCTATCGGTAAAAAGCGTGACGGACAATTTGGTGGGAATGATGAGCGTGAGCAGACATTAAATCAGCTTCTTACTGAGATGGATGGTTTTGAAGGGAATAATGGAGTTATTATTCTGGCAGCAACTAACCGTCCAGAATCTTTGGATCCAGCTTTAACCAGACCAGGTCGTTTTGATCGTCGCGTTCCGGTAGAACTTCCAGATCTTGCAGGTCGTGAAGCGATTTTGAAGGTTCATGCGAAGAAAATTAAAGTGGCGGATGATGTAGATTTTCATGTTATTGCCCGTATGGCTTCTGGAGCTTCTGGAGCTGAACTTGCCAATATTGTGAATGAGGCGGCTCTTCGTACGGTGCGAAATGGTCGTACTGTAGTAAATCAAGCTGATCTGGAAGAAAGTATTGAAGTGGTTATAGCGGGTTATCAGAAGAAAAATGCTGTCCTTTCTGATGAAGAAAAGAAGTTAGTAGCTTATCATGAAATTGGTCATGCTTTAGTAGCTGCCTTGCAGACAAATTCTGCGCCAGTACAGAAAATTACAATTATTCCAAGAACTTCTGGTGCATTAGGATATACGATGCAGGTAGAGCAGGGTGACAAATATCTGATGACTAAGAAAGAAATTGAGAACAAGATTGCAACCTTGACAGGAGGACGAGCTGCGGAAGAAATTGTTTTTGGGGAGATTACAACTGGTGCATCGAATGATATTGAGCAGGCAACAAAGTTAGCTCGTGCTATGATTACTCGATATGGAATGAGTGAAGAATTTGATATGGTGGCTATGGAAACGGTGAACAATCAGTATTTGGGAGGCGATACCTCTCTTTGCTGTGCAGCTGATACTCAGAAAGAAATTGACAAAAAAGTAATAGAGTTAGTGAAAACACAACATAGCAAGGCAAAGCAGATTTTGACGGAAAACCGAGCAAAACTGGATGAATTGTCACAGTTCCTTTATGAAAAGGAGACAATTACTGGAGATGAATTTATGGAAATTTTGAATAGAAAGGAAAGTGAGGCATAATGAGAAGACGTTCAACATTTGGGTGGATGGAACTGATTGCGGGAGTTTTGCTGATTCTGCTTGGAATTTTCAGTTTTGTTCGTCCAGATAGTATGCTGACAAGTATCGTAGTTATTTATGGTGTGGTTGCTATTGTTACAGGTATTTCAGACGTTGTATTTTTCGTGCGAGTTGATCGGCACACAGGCTTTGGCCCGACTGTGTCACTGATCACTGGAGTTTTAAGTGTCATGACAGGTTGTATGCTGCTTGTATATCCTGGAGCGGGGAAATGGATATTGTCGTTGCTTTTTCCAATCTGGTTTATTGCACATTGTATTTCGAGGCTTTCTCATCTGAATATGATTCGTTTTACAGCTGGAAATCTTATGTATTATTTTACTTTGATTGTGAATATTATTGGACTTGTGTTGGGCATTTTGATGATTATTCGACCTTATTTTTCTCTTCTGTCTGCTGCGTTCATTATTGGCTTCTACTTGATTTTGCTTGGAGTCGACAGCATTATCACGGCCTTCAGCAAAATGGGAGGAGAATGGTAAAATAATAGCGAAGAGAGTAATATACTAGTACTATAGTAATTTGCTTAGTGATTGAGACCCAAAAAGTACAGAACAAATGTTCAATTTGTTCTGTACTTTTTTTATATTCTATGCTATAATAAGACATAAGAAATGAGAACATTGTTTCGCTTAACTTTGATTTTATGGAGGAAACCAATGAGTAAATTTGTACTACATTCGGAATATCAGCCAACAGGTGATCAGCCGCAAGCGATTGCTCAGCTGGTGGAAGGGTTTCAGCAAGGAAATCAATTCCAGACTTTGCTAGGAGTGACTGGCTCTGGAAAAACATTTACTATGGCTAATGTCATTGAAAAATTACAAAAGCCAACTCTTATTATTGCTCACAATAAAACATTGGCTGGGCAGCTATACAGTGAATTTAAAGAATTTTTCCCGGAAAACGCGGTAGAATATTTTGTATCTTATTATGATTATTATCAGCCAGAAGCTTATGTACCTTCGACTGATACTTATATTGAGAAAGACTCGGCAATTAATGATGAAATTGATAAACTTCGTCTGTCGGCAACAGCTGCCTTAGCAGAGCGAAAGGATGTTATTATTGTGGCATCGGTATCCTGCATTTATGGTCTTGGCAGCCCAATTGATTATAAAGAAATGGTAGTCTCATTGCGTCCTGGTATGGAAAAGGAACGAGATGAGGTTCTGCGTCAATTGACCAGTATGCAATATGACCGCAATGAAATAGATTTTAAGCGAGGTACTTTTCGCGTTCATGGAGATGTAGTTGAAATTTTTCCAGCTAACTATGGCGATAGAGCAGTACGTGTGGAATTTTTTGGAGATGAGATAGATCGTATTTGTGAGTTTGATCCGTTGACGGGAGCTGTTAAGAGCTGGCTGAATCATGTAGCAATTTTCCCAGCTTCTCATTATGTAGTGGAAAAAGAGAAGATTGATGCGGCAGCTCAAGCGATTGAGCAGGAAATGGAAGAACGGATTCAATATTTTAGAGGTCAGAATAAATACATCGAAGCACAGCGTATCCGAGAGCGTACGATGTATGATGTGGAAATGCTGCGTGAAACTGGTTTTTGTTCAGGAATCGAAAATTACTCACGTCATTTGTCAGGAGGAAAAGCAGGAGAACCGCCTTACACATTAATTGATTATTTTCCAGAAGAATTCCTGATTATTATAGATGAATCTCATATTACTCTGCCACAGATACGTGGTATGTATGCAGGGGACCAGTCAAGAAAACGCACTTTGGTGGAATATGGATTTCGTCTGCCCTCTGCGCTGGATAATCGTCCATTAAATTTTGGAGAGTTTGAGAGTAAAATTGACCAGATAATGTTTGTCTCAGCTACTCCAAATATTTATGAAGAAGAACATGAACTGTTGAGAGTGGAGCAGGTGATTCGGCCGACTGGTTTGTTAGATCCCAATATTGAGGTACGCCCAATTGAGGGACAAATTGATGATTTGATTGGTGAAATTCGTAAGACAGTCAAGGAAAAAAATAAAGTGTTGGTGACTACCCTGACGAAGAAAATGGCGGAGGATTTGACCGATTATCTTAAGAAAACCGGAATTCGTGTGGAGTATTTACATTCTGACATTGATACTCTGGAGAGAGCAGAAATTATTCGAAATATGCGTTTGGATCAGTTTGATGTACTGGTTGGTATTAATTTGCTTCGAGAAGGATTGGATATTCCAGAAATTGCTCTGGTGGCAATCTTAGATGCAGACAAGGAGGGCTTTTTGCGTTCTGCTACATCTTTAATTCAGACGGTGGGACGAGCAGCTCGAAATGCAGATGGACATGTTATTATGTATGCAGATACAAGAACAGAGTCTATGGAAAGAGCCATCACAGAGACCATGAGAAGACGTCAGATTCAACAGGCTTATAATGAGGCGAATGGAATTACACCTCAGACTATCAAAAAAGCAGTACGCGATTTGATTCGTATTTCTAAGAAAGCAGAAGAAGTCTCCTATCAGTTGGAGAAAGATCCAGAGTCCATGAGTCAAAAGGAATTAAAGAAATTAATTCAACAGATTGAGAAAAAAATGCGTAAGGCGGCAGCAGAGCTTGATTTTGAGGCGGCTATGCAGCTGCGTGATCAAATGTTGGCATTACAGAAATATATGACTGAATCGTAAATATACACCGTTCAGCGCATATTTTGTGCTTTGGACTGAATTATTACGAAATATTGGAGGCAAACATGTCGGAGAAACAATATATTCGCATTCGAGGTGCGAAAGAACATAATTTGAAGGGAATTAACATTGATATTCCAAGAGATGAGCTAGTGGTACTTACAGGTGTAAGTGGCTCGGGCAAATCTTCTCTGGCTTTTGATACAGTTTATGCCGAGGGGCAGAGAAGATATATGGAGTCTTTATCGTCCTATGCTCGACAATTTTTAGGGCAGATGGAAAAACCAAATGTGGAGAGTATTGAAGGATTGTCACCAGCTATTTCGATTGACCAGAAATCGACCAATCGAAATCCTCGTTCTACAGTGGGTACAGTAACAGAAATTTATGATTATCTGCGTCTCTTGTATGCACGAATCGGTATTGTACATTGCCCACAATGTGGGAGAGAAATTCGCAGGCAATCGGTGGATCAGATGGTGGATTTACTGATGAGTTTGCCAAAACGCACTAAAATTCAGTTATTAGCTCCTGTGGTTCGAGGCAAAAAGGGACGCCATGAGAAAGTCTTGGAACAAGCGAAAAAAAGTGGATATGTTCGTGTGAGAGTAGATGGAAATCAATATGATTTATCAGAAGAGATTAAGTTAGATAAAAACTTGAAGCACAACATTGAGATTGTTGTGGACCGCTTGGTGATTCGTGATGGCATAGAGCCTCGTATGACAGATTCTATTGAAAATGTACTGAAGTTAACAGATGGACTTTTGATGGTGGATGTGATTGATGGTGAGACGATGATGCTGAGTCAAAGTTTTGCCTGTCCAGATTGTGGTACTAGTGTAGATGAAGTGGAACCGAGAAGTTTTTCTTTTAACAATCCTTTTGGTGCTTGTCCAGAATGTTTTGGATTGGGTTATAAGATGGAATTTGATGAAGATTTAATGATTCCTGACAAAAGCCTTAGCATTAATGAGGGAGCTATTGTAGTCACAGGATGGCAGTCCAGCAAAGAAGAGGGCAGTTTTACCCGCTGCATTTTAAATGCG
>JBJELF010000009.1:0-32405 GCA_051879015.1 Lachnospiraceae bacterium | reverse complement strand
TCCTTTTCCTTTCTCTATATTATAATATGATATCAGAGTCAAAAGGTTATACATTCCATACTTGGATGAAAATGTATAACCTTTTAACCCCAACATCATCAATATAAGAAAATTACACTACTTTTTTAACTGATACCTGACGATAATGAATACCGCTTACATCAAAATCAAGAAAGGGATGTCTTAAGTCTATTTTCTGAAAGACGACTGCACCTACCTATTAAACATAGATGGATTGCTCTTATCTGCTGCACTTCATCTGTAAGTCAGCCCAGCGTTTATCAACCTCTTTCTGAAAAGCTTCCAACAACTCCTCATTACCTGGCTTAAACAGATGTTTAAAACGTCCCTGCAAACGCAAAAAGTCCTCCAGAGGACGTTTTCTCTTTGGCTCATAGTTTAAAATCCACTTGCCGTCCACCACTTCAAACAGAGGCCAATAGCAAGTCTCCACTGCCATCTTACAAATTTCTGGCAGATTTGGAGTGTCATATCTCCATCCTCTTGGACATGGCGCCATAATATTTAAAAAGGCTGGTCCCGGTGTATAAATCGCCTTTTCAGATTTTTTATAAAGGTCACTCATATTTCCAATGAAAGTTGTCTGAGCCACATAGGGTACATAATGCTCTGCAATGATAGCCGCTAAATCCTTGCGATATTGAGGCTTTCCTGCGGAACATTTACCTGCTGGTGTGGTGGTGGTGTCTGCATACATTGGAGTAGCAGAAGAACGCTGAATACCAGTATTCATGTAAGCACCATTATCATAGCAGACATATACCATGTCATGACCACGCTCCATAGCACCTGACAGAGACTGAAAACCGATATCATAAGTTCCGCCATCACCGCCAAAGGTAATAAATTTATAATCGTCCGTTATTTTTCCTTTTTTCTTTAAAACATGGTAGGCTGCCTCTACACCAGACAATGTTGCTCCTGCATTAGCGAAAGCGTTGTGAATGTAGCTGTCCTCATAGGCAGTGTAAGGATACATAAATGTAGATACTTCCAAACAGCCAGTCGCATTTCCAATCACTGCTTTATCTCCTGGATGCAATGCCTTCAGCACATTTCTTACTGCAATCGTACCGCCGCAGCCTGCACACATACGATGTCCTGGTGCCAGACGGTCTGGACGTTCCTGAATTTCTTTAAAATTAAATATTTCTGCCATGATGTCACCTACTCTCTCAATCCTAAATATGGATACTCACTAAATTTTTTCGTACCTGCTGCCATCTGCCGCAAAGCTTCATATACCCTCTCAATGTCAGCGACAGTCACATCGCGGCCGCAGAGACCGTACACAATGTTGACTGCCTCCGCTGTCACCTTTGCACGATATAATGCTGCCATCAGTTCAGCTCCCAAAGGACCGCCCTGCCCGCTATAACTCTCACAGCGATCCATAATCGCAATGGCTTTGCAGTTCTTTAATGCCTGAGCCATCTCCTCACCTGGGAATGGACGGAAAACACGAACTTTCAAAAGTCCAGCCTTGATTCCCTGCTTTCTCAATCGGTCAATCGCATCCTTTACCGTACCGCAAACGGAACCAATAGCCACAATGGCAAAATCAGCATCTTCCAGACAGTATTCCTCAAAGAGACCATATTTTCTCCCAGAAAGTGCTTCAAATCCTCTTGCCACTTCCAAAATAACCTTCTTTGCATTTTTCATCGCCTCAGCCTGTGCTTTCTTTGCCTCCATACAATAGTTGGAAACGGCATAAGCGCCCAGTGCCATTACTTCATCTTTATTTAACAGATAATGCTCTGGCTCATAGTCGCCCACAAAGGCACGTACCGCAGTATCCTCCAAAAGCTCCATGTTTTGTACTGCATGACTGGTGATAAAACCATCCTGACAAATCATAATAGGCAGACGCACCGCTGGATTTTCTGCAATCAAAAAGGCCTGTACTGTATTGTCGTAAGCCTCCTGATTGTCCTCCGCGTACAATTGAATCCAACCTGCATCTCTCGCTCCCATACTGTCGGAATGCTCCGTATTGATATTGATTGGTCCTGTCAAGGCACGATTGACACACTGCAGCATAATAGGAAGTCGATCAGAGGCTGCTACATACAATTCCTCCCACATAAAGGCCAAACCACAGGAGGAGGTGGCGGTCAAGGTTCTTGCTCCCGCCGCAGATGCACCAATGGCTGCACTCATCGAACTGTGCTCACTCTCCACTGGAATAAATTCCGTGTCAATCAAACCATTTGCAATCATGTTGGACACATTCTGTGGAATTTCGGTCGAGGGTGTAATTGGAAAGGCCGGCATAACATCTGGATTAATCTGACGAATTGCCTCTGAAACTGCTTCATTTCCTGACATACTCTTTTGAATACTCATCTCATTTGCCCTCCTTCATAGTAATTGCACCAAACGGACAGACACGGACACAAATGCCGCAGCCCTTGCAGTGAAAATAGTCGATTGGCTGACGTTTTTTGCCCTTGACGGTGATGCAAGAATCAGGGCAGTAAGGTACACAAAGCAGACATTGACGACATTTGCCTTCATCAACTACTGGTGTATTTGTTCTCCACTCACCCGTCTCAAACAACCTTGAAGTAGCTGGCTCATAAACCTCCAAGCCCTCTGTCAAATCTCTCCATGGAGATTGCTCATTGATTTCTGTCACTTTTTTACTCATTGTGCTACCTCCTTCCATGCATCCTTCAGTGCCTGCATATTGCCCTCCAATACTTCTGGCTTTTTGGCAAATTTATGTCCAAGGGATTTTGCCATATCTCGCATGAAAACCTCTTCGCTCATTAATCCCGAAATATGTACGATAGCAGACAACAGTGGAGTATTTGGAAAATATTTTCCCAAGGTTCTCTCACTGATGGCCCTTGCATCGATGGTGTAGACTCCTCCCTGATAACCTTTTAATAAAGGAAGTAATTCCTCCTTTGACATGGTAGTGTTGACCAAAATCGCACCATCTGCCTTTAAACCTCTTGTGACATCAACAGCAGTCAGTAAGGTGTCATCCACTACAACCACAAAATCTGGCTCATAAATATTAGAATGTACGCGGATAGGGTGGTCGCTGATACGGTCATACGCTGTAATCGGTGCACCCATTCGCTCTGGACCGTATTCCGGGAAGCCCTGCACATACTTTCCTGTCTGAAAGGCAGCATCTGCCAACAGAAGTGCAGCAGTCTTTGCGCCCTGTCCGCCGCGTCCATGCCAGCGGATTTCTGTTAATTCTCTCATTGTCTCTCTCCAATCTAGTCATTTAAATTCTGCCTGATTCTTTCGTTTGACATACAAATGTCTTTTTTAGGCAGACACAAACCCTAGTATAAAAGAATTTTTATCATTTGTAAAGAGACAAATTTATGCATCCAACATTAAAATAACTCCTATCTCCTCTCATTAATACTAAAATTTGTGCTGCAAGTTACTTTTGTAAGATATTTCCGCAACATAAAAAAGGCGAACACAGCTTTTCGTGCATTCGCCTATTTTTCTCACATACTTCCATCTTTTTTCATCACTGCCATCACAGTCTTCCAAAGCAGTTTTAAATCTAATCCCAAACTCCATTCTGTGATGTACTGAGTATCCAACTTCACTACTTCCTCGAAATCTGTAATTTTGCTTCGACCGCTGCACTGCCACATCCCAGTGATACCAGGTTTGATAGCCATTCTTGCTCGATGATGCAGCTTGTATTTTTCCCACTCATCCACAGTCGGCGGTCGAGTTCCTACCAGACTCATATCACCTAAGAGTACATTAATAAACTGTGGAAATTCATCCAAACTCCAGTCTCGAATATAATTTCCAACTCCCTTCTTATAGGTACCATCTGGGAGCAACTTGCTTCCAATGATTCGCGGGTCATTCTCCAATTTGAACATCATGCCATCTTTCATGATATTTTGCTTCATAAACTCCTGTTTGCGTTTCTCCGCATCGATATACATACTACGAAATTTATACATTTTAAATTTTTTACCATTTCGACCGATTCGCTCCTGTTTGAAGAATACAGGACCAGGCGACTGAATTTTAATGATAGGAGCTAAGATAATGTATAAGACAGCTGTGATGAGACATCCGATTAAGCCTCCAACGATATCCATCAATCGCTTCAGCAGCAGCTGACCTGTGGAAGCGTAGTTGATACTGATTGTCAGCACTGTATAGCCACCAATCTTTTCTACAAAAGTTTTTCTGCCTATATGCTCGCTCTCTCTTGTGAGTTTTCGATGAACAATCACGCCCATCTCATTAAATTTATCTGACAATGCATTATTACTATCATCAAAGGGAACATCGAGAAATACCTCATCAATCCACTCACGGCAGGCATACTCCAGCACATCGCTTGCATCTGCCACGACAAGCACACCATCTACCATCTGCCCTTTCATATCTTTATCCAAAACTACCAAGCCCGCTATGCGGAAAAAATCATAATTACTGTGAAGAATTCGGCTCTCCACTCGACTGATTCGGTCTGATGTAGTGATAATCAGCAGCGAGCGTTTCCCTGGATAATCAGCTCTTTTCTTCAAATACCGCTTCCAGGCTATTCTTGACAGATAGCTAATGATAAAATAAAAAACCCCCATCACACATAATACAAAGCGAGAATATTCCTCTCCTGCTTGAATCATAATAAGATAAAAGGTAGTCATCAATTCAATATAAATCATTTCTCGAAGTGTAATAGCAAATTCATAGTAATTATCTCGCTTTAGTACACCATTATAAGTGTCAAACAACACTGCCACGATAATATCAAATAATCCCATTACAACTGCCATATTTCGATATAGTACACTGCCATATGGATTTCCTGAGCCATACCGCAGCCAATAAGCCAAGATAAAGGCCATCTGAAAACATAGAAAATCAATGATAACAAAGTCCAAATGTTTTAGCCAGCCCTGCGTGTTCCTTTTATACATGGACCATTTCTCCTTTTTGCGATATCTATGAAACAACCCTCAGTTCGATGACCATTCCGTAGATCGTGAGTAGAAATACATTAATAGAGATAATATCACTTTTTATTCTATTTGACAAGCTTATTTTATACATTTTAATATAATGATGCCAGAGTCAAAAGGTAGTTTGACTCTGACATCATAGATAACCGTTCTTAATACAAACTTGTACATACAAAAAAAAAGATCCTGACAGTACACGATACCTAATTGCTTCTATCTCGATCTTTTTTCTTCATTTCCATTCACTGTACTGGCACTTTAATTTACCCTTCATGTCCATACTTCGCACTTTATAAAGCACTCATCACCGATTCCTTACTTTTTCTCAATTTCTTCAAAATCAAACAATTCCTTTACCGGAATTTCCAACACATTTGCAATATCAAACAAAGCTTCTATTGATACGCGGGTTGTCATATGAGCTGCCTCAATATTGCTGATATGTGTACGGCTTAAATCCACCGCCTCTGCCAACTGCATCTGTGTCATTTTACGGAGCTTTCTGTACTTCGCAATGTTAAAGCCCAATTGTCTGTAGTAATCTTCATAAATTTCCTTCATCGTATTTTCCTCCCTATGTATATAATGATGATTATATCTTACCGTATTCTTTGAAAAGTACAAACAATCTTTTATAATATATTTGCACACATTTAGTTGACATTTTAATTTTTTTAATCTTTTACTGCAAATTTTTCTGATTTTTTGGACTCTTTTTTGTTTCTATATTTTTTATAATATTTCAAAAAGATGGGAAATCCACCCTATTTTTGCTACATTCTCATGTTCCGGCGGGTCTCAAAGCCATACATTTTCATGTAGGTATGAAACGTATGACCTCCTGACCTTGGTATCATCATATCATAAAATTTCCATTTTGTTAATGCATTTACCTAAAAAAAATCAAGAAAATACAACGAATTTTTGCACTTTTAAGCTACTTCCGCAGAGACAATTATCTTATTTTTCTGCAAAAAAAGTCCCAAAACTGCAAATATTTCACTTGCAACTTTAGGACTTTCGAAATTTTAATCACGGTTATGTCAGCTGCACAGAACCGATTCTACTGCAATGCCTGACGAATCACATCAATTGGCTGTACTCCAGTCATCTGATTTACCAACTGACCATTCTTAAATATCATTAAAGTAGGTACTGCCATAATCTCGTACTTTTCAGTGACCTCTGGGCTTTCATCGATATCTACCTTCACTACCTTCACTTTTCCTGCCATTTCCTCAGCCAGCTTTGCTACAACTGGTGCCAACATACGGCATGGACCACACCATGTAGCGAAAAAATCTACCAATACGGGGATATCACTCTCCAACACTTCTGCATTGAAATTGCTATCATTTACTATTGCTGCCATTTGTACTACCTCCATTACGTTTTCTGTGGTTCAGTCGCTCATTGAAAGAGCAAACTGAATCATTATTGTGTTTTGGTTTGTTTTTCTTGACTACTTTTATCGTTTCCTTTTTTTAAAGGATTATTCTCTAAAGTATGATTGACTTCAGAGATTGATTTTTGAATTTGTAAAACACTCTTATGAAGCTTTTTCTTATCAAAGGTCCACAGTTCCATCTGTCGTTTCAAGGAAAATTGTGCCATCAAAGTCACCTCATCTTTCTATCATAATCATACTATGATGATAGAATTAAAAGGTCATATCTTTAACGTACTGCTACCAGCTTGCAGATAGCATTGCCCTTCTGAGTAAAACGCTCCTCGTACTCAGTCATAACATTTCCCTCTGCCATATCACTGTGATGCAAATCTCTTGTCACCTGCGGCAGCTGCCAGCCTGCCTCTTTAATAGATTCCAAGGAGAAGTCAAACAAATCCACATTGTCTGTCTTAAACTCTACACGTCCATCCTTTGCCAAGATAATATTGTAACGATTCATAAACTGAACCGAAGTTAAACGACGTTTGGCGTGACGATCCTTTGGCCAAGGGTCCGAGAAATTGAGATAAATACGACCCACCTCTCCCGGAGCAAATACCTCCACAATTTCCTCCGCATCCATGCGAATAAACACCAAATTGGGCAATTCCAACTCTTCCTGCTTTTCTACACCGCGCAACAGCACGGAAGAATATTTTTCAATACCTACATAATTAATATTAGGATTTTGCTGAGCCAACGCAGTGATGAACTGTCCCTTTCCCATGCCAATCTCTATATGCAGTGGATTTGTATTGTTGAAAAATTCACTCCACTTTCCTGCCATTTCTTTATAATTTTGCACGACGAAGCGACTTTCTGTCATGACTTCCCGCGCACCTTTAATATTGCGAAGTCTCATATTAATCTCCATTCCAGCACCTTGATGCCCCTTAAATTTTCAACAATCTTGGAATAGGTGCTATCAATTTCAGAAATTTATCATCATTATACCCAAAACATAAAATAATAGCAACTGTTTTAAAAAATAAATTTAAATAAACATAAAATCTTTTTTCAATCTAATTTTCTTTTGTTAAAATGAACTATCGACTTTTTGCACAAAAAGATGTATGATAGGAATTAAGTATAGAAATGCCAATCTTATCAAATATTACTACCATGAAAGTATTTTCAATAAACATTATTATTGAACACACTCTATATAACCGTCTCTGCTTTTCCACGCATCACATGTTTTCAATCAATTAGAAAAGCATGTAAGAAAACAGTGTTATCTGCCGAAAAAAGACGAGACTTTACAAAAACTATGAAAGAAAGGAGAAGGGCATCTATGAATACACTAATTGAACAACTTTATGCCATAGAACAAGATGCCGCTTCTGTCCGTGCACAGACGGATTCCCAAAAAAAAGTCATTGCTGCACAGATGGAACAGAAGACATCTGAATATGACAAGATACTCCAACAATCCACTGCTGATACGATTGCCAAGCTTCAAACAGACCTAAACAAGCAGATTCAGTTTGAGCTGTCTGCTCAGGAAACTGCCACCCAACAGACGCTGCAGCAGTTGGAAAATAATTATGTTCAAAATCATACGACTCTTGCTGATTCCATTTTACAGACTATCTTAATGGACTAACCGCAGGATTTTGAACAGAAAGGATGATACATGTCTGGAATTTTTACCTACAGTGGTATTACCACAAAAGTCCGTGCCATGAAGAGTAAACTCATCAAACCAGAAGAATATCAGCATCTCGCTGCCACAGGAAGCGTATCAGAGGCCCTGTCCTATCTCAATCATTTTGAGTCCTATGCGGATATTTTTTCGGAAGATAGTATTCATCAACTCCATCGCCGAGAGATTGAGTCCAATCTGATTTACTCGCTTTATCATGATTTTTCTAAGCTTTATCACTTTGCTAATCTCAACCAGCGAAAGTTCTTAGATTTATACTTCATGCACTATGAAATCGCACTCTTAAAGGTTTGCCTGCAGAGTGCCTATTCCGATACGGTAGTCAGCCTGAACTTCAAATTATTTCAAAATTTTCTTAATCAACATTCAGATCTGGACCTGAATGAACTAAGTACATGCAAAAATATGGATGATTTCATCCACTGTATGCGAAATTCTCGCTACTATCCAACACTGCACGCCGTTCACGAATCCAGTCAAGCTACTTTGTTTGATTATGAGACCAGTCTGGACCTTCACTATTTCAATTATTTGTGGAAAGAAAAGGACAAAATTTTGAAAGGCAAGGAACGAGAGCTCATTACAGAAGCCTTTGGCAGTCAGATTGACTTGCTCAATCTTCAATGGATTTTCCGCGCCAAGAAGTTTTATCGAATGAATGCGGTTGAGATTTACTCCCTCATCGTCCCTATCAACTATCGTATCAAGAAGGATTTGCTGGCAAAAATGGTTGAAAGTGAGACTCTTGATGAGCTGATTCAGCTATTTGAGCAGACTCCTTATGTCAAGCATTATAATCCCACCGGAGGAATGCTTTCTATCGAAAAGCTCTATACGCAGCTTGTCGGAGCAATCTTCCAAAGCACCAGCCGCCATAATCCTTACTCTATTGCATCTATTAACCATTATCTTTACCAGAAGGAACAGGAAATCAATCAAGTGATTCGTATCATCGAATCCATTCGATACGGCATCACACCCGATTTGTCATCGTTGCCCTCGTAAATGATAATCCACAATTTTATACTACTATTTTCAGGGAGGTGACTATCATTGATTGAAAAAATGCAATTTGTCAGCATCACTGGGCCTCAAAGTGACATTGACCGCATGACAGGGAAATATCTGTCCCGTTATGAAATTCATTTAGAAAATGCTTTGTCCCAGTTAAAAACTGCTGCTGACTTAAGACCATTTAACACCGTCAATCCCTACAAGGAGAGTTTCCACCGTGCTGAAGAATTGATGCAGTATTTATCTCATCAGACATCCCAGCCCAAAGAAATGTCCCCTGAACAAGCGATTGACACTGTTCAAACAGCCTATCAATCATTGGCCAGTCTAAAAGAACAGACAGACACCCTTACTGCTCACAAGGCAGAGCTGCTTCGCACAAGAGATACCATCACACCATTTATCAATCTTGATTTTGATTTGGAAAAAATTTTAAAATTCCAGCATATCAAATACCGTTTTGGTCGTATCTCCAAGGATTATGAAGCCACATTTACTAATTTTATCTATGATACCGTAAACACACTGTTTTACAGATGCTACTCAGATAATGAATACATCTACGGTGTCAGCTTTGCGCCGGCTGATCAGGTCTACAAAGTGGATGTAGCTTACAAATCCATTCACTTTGAGAGAATTCGTATTCCAGACGGATATTCAGGTACCCCGGCTGAAATTGTAATGCAAATTGATCATGAACTGGAAGATATTTCCAAGCAGCAAGAGAATCTCAACGCCAAAAAAGAAGTAATGCTGTCGGACTACGCAGAAAATATTGTCAGTGCCTATGAGGTTCTGTCCCATCTTGCCCAGAACTTTGATATTCGCAAGATGGCAGCCTGCACTCCAAGCAAAAACGGTTCTGAGAGTTACTACATTCTCTGTGGCTGGATGACAGATCACGACTGCAAAAAATTTATCAAAGAAACGGAACAGGATGACAATATTTACTGTATCATCGAAAATCAGGAAAGTATTGCCTCCGCCAAATCTCCAACCAAGCTAAAAAATCCAAAGATTCTCAAACCATTTGAGATGTATACACGCATGTATGGACTTCCCGCCTACGATGAGTTTGACCCTACTTTGTTTTTGGCTCTTACCTACACCTTTATCTTTGGTTGGATGTTCGGCGATGTAGGGCATGGACTTCTGCTCTGTATCGGCGGCTTTACCTTATATAAATTAAAGAAAATGGACTTGGCTGGAATTATCGGCTACGCAGGTATTTTCTCTATGTTCTTCGGTTTCATGTTCGGAAGCGTCTTTGGTTTTGAAGATGTAATTCCTGCTCTGTGGCTTAAACCGGGTGAAGCAATGACAACCCTTCCATTCATCGGAAGTTTAAACACCGTCTTCGTGGTGGCCATCGCTTTTGGTATGGCAATGATTATCATCACTATGATTTTGCACATCATTGTCTGCTTCAAAAACCGTGATTTGGAAAATGCTTACTTTGATACCAACGGTATCGCTGGTCTGGTATTTTATGCAGCTGTCGTTTTGACCGTTGTATTATATATGACTGGACATACTCTTCCTGCCACTATGATTCTCGTCATCTTCTTTGTCGTTCCGCTGATTTTAGTTGGCTTTAAGGAGCAGGTAGCGGCTCTTGTACTAAAGAAGAAAGCAGAAGAGTCAAATGGTCCCGTGATGATTGTTGTCCAGGCAATCTTTGAATTGATTGAGGTGCTCTTGAGCTACTTTTCCAATACCATCTCCTTCATCCGTATCGGTGCCTTCGCAGTCAGCCACGGCGCTATGATGGAGGTTGTTATGATGTTGGCAGGAGCAGAAAATGGTGGCTCTCTCAACTGGATTGTGGTCATTCTTGGAAATTTGTTCGTCTGCGGCTTTGAGGGACTGATTGTTGGTATCCAAGTACTTCGTTTGGAATACTATGAATTTTTCAGCCGTTTCTACAAAGGCAGCGGCCGCGAATTTCACCCTTACAAAATGGCCAAATAATTGTTTGACTCAAATATTTATGCCTGCTTTGCAGGCTTCAACATACAGGAATCATTATGTATAAGCATTACATTAGGAGGTTATTTATCGTGAATCTTATTACATCTATCTTATTTATTATCGCATTGACTTTAACTATCGTTATCCCATTTGCTTACTTTTTGTTAGGTAAGCAGAGCAAAAAGCGCTACAAGAAAACTTTGTTTATGAATGTAGCTGCTGCCGCTGTTGTTGTCATCGCCGCTGCCATTGTCACACTCTCTCCCGCAGAAGCCGCTGCTGCTGAGGAAACGGTTGAAGCTGCCAGCTCCGCTGCTGGTTTAGGTTACATTGGTGCAGCCCTCTCTGTCGGTCTTTCCTGTCTTGGTGGTGGTATCGCCGTTTCTTCTGCTGCATCCGCAGCTCTTGGTGCCATCAGCGAAGACTCCTCCGTACTTGGTAAGTCCCTGATTTTCGTAGGTTTGGCAGAGGGTGTTTGCTTGTACGGTTTGATTATTGCTTTCATGATTATCAGCCGTCTGTAAGAGAGGGTTTCATTATGAAAATGTATCTGATTAGTGATAATATCGATACTTACACGGGTATGCGCCTCACCGGCATAGAAGGCTGCGTTGTCCATGAAAAACAGGAACTGCAGCAGGCTTTGGAGGACGCCTTTGCTGACAAAGAGATTGGAATTTTGCTGCTGACAGAAAAATTTGGCCGCGATTTTCCAGAGGTTATCCAGCATGCCAAGCTTACCCACTCTATGCCATTGATTATCGAGGTGCCGGACCGTCACGGTACCGGTCGTCGTCCCGATTTTATTACATCCTATATTAATGAAGCGATTGGGCTCAAACTGTAAAGAAAGAAGGTGGGGTTTTATGACAACAGAAGAAAAGCTGGAATATTTTCGAAACACTACGATAACGGCTGCCCACGAAGAGAGTCGTAAGGCACTGGAAGATTATTCCTCTGCTTTAGAAAAAATTTTTAAAGAACATCAGGAAGCAGAACAACAAAAGGCAGAACTCCAGATTCGTCATGAAAAAGAGCGCATTCAACGTGATGGCAACGCTCAAATGGCCCGCGAACAAATGCACATCAAACATCGGCTTAGCTTAAAGCACAGTGAATTGAAAGAAAAACTCTTCGCTGAGGTAGCTGAAAAATTGACTGAGTACAAAAAGAGTGATGCCTATACTCAGCTTCTTGTCAGACAAATTAAAAAAGAAAAATCCTTTGCCAAGGATGAGCAGATTATTATCTATATTGATCCTGACGATAAAGACAAACTTTCCTATTTGCAGGAAGAAACGAATACCATGCTGACGATCAGTGCCTTCTCCTTCGGCGGCGGCACTCGTGCAGTTATTCCAAAGAAAAATATTTTAATTGATTATTCTTTCGACACAAAATATCAGGAAACCAAAGAAAATTTCAAGTTTGACGGAGGTACACCAAATGGCAACTAAAGGAATTATCTACGGAATTAATGGTCCTGTCATCTATATCAGCGGCAAGACCTCCTTCCGCATGAATGAAATGGTGTATGTCGGCAAACAACATCTAGTTGGCGAGGTTATTCGACTGACCGCCGATTGTACTACCATTCAGGTTTACGAGGAGACCACTGGCTTAAAACCGGGTGAAGAAGTCATTTCCACAGGAGCCCCTATCTCTGTAACTTTAGCTCCCGGTATCCTCAACAACATTTTTGACGGTATTGAACGCCCTCTAAGTGAAATTGCAAAGGACAGTGGTTTCTATATCAATCGCGGTGTCAGCGTTGACGCACTGAACAGAACCAAACTCTGGCCTACCCACATCACCGTTACCGTTGGTCAGATGGTTTATCCAGGTACCATCATTGCAGAAGTACCTGAGACTCCCGCCATCCTGCACAAAGTTATGGTACCTCCCAATCTGGAGGGTACCGTACTCTCTGTCGTCAATGACGGGGAATACAACATTGACCAGACCCTGATTACTCTCCAAACTCCAAAAGGTGAAATAAAGGAATTATCTATGACACAGAAATGGCCGATTCGTATTCCAAGACCAACGAATCATCGCTTTCCAGCTTCCCAGCCTTTAATTACCGGTCAACGTGTTTTAGATACCCTCTTCCCTATTGCCAAAGGCGGAACCGCTGCGATACCAGGCGGCTTCGGTACTGGAAAAACGATGACCCAGCATTCCATTGCCAAGTGGTCTGATGCAGATATCATCATCTACATTGGCTGTGGGGAACGTGGAAACGAGATGACTCAGGTATTGGAAGAATTTTCTGAGTTGGTAGACCCACGTACAGGCAACAAGCTAATGGCTCGTACTTCCTTGATTGCCAACACATCCAACATGCCAGTGGCTGCCCGTGAGGCTTCCATTTATACTGGCTTGACCTTAGCAGAATACTACCGCGACATGGGCTACCATGTAGCTATCATGGCAGATTCTACTTCCCGTTGGGCGGAAGCACTGCGTGAGTTGTCTGGCCGACTAGAGGAAATGCCTGCTGAGGAAGGATTCCCAGCTTATCTAGCTTCCAAACTTTCCGCTTTTTATGAGAGAGCTGGTTATATGCAGAACTTAAACGGAACCGATGGCAGCGTCACTATCATCGGTGCTGTATCCCCACAAGGTTCTGACTTCTCTGAGCCTGTCACCCAAAATACCAAGCGTTTTGTTCGCTGTTTCTGGGGATTGGATAAGTCTCTTGCCTACGCAAGACATTTCCCCGCTATCCATTGGCTGACCTCCTACAGCGAATATGTCAATGATTTGGCCCCTTGGTACACTAAAAATGTTCATAAGGACTTTATCCACTTCCGTAATCAGATTATCTCTCTCTTAAATCAAGAAAGTTCTTTGATGGAGATTGTCAAACTGATTGGTTCGGATGTCCTTCCAGATGACCAGAAATTAGTACTTGAAATCTCCCGTGTCATCCGTCTGGGATTTTTACAGCAAAATGCCTTCCACAAAGACGATACCTGCGTCTCTCTGGAGAAACAATTTAAGATGATGCAGACCATCCTGTACCTCTATGAGCGCTCTAAGCTGCTCATCGCCATGGGTATGCCTATGAGCATTCTCAAGCAAAGTAATATTTTTGACCGTGTGGTAAATATTAAATATGATGTGCCCAATGACCATCTGGAACTGTTTCATGATTATCACAAAGCCATCGACGATTTTTATCAGGAAATCTTAGAAAAGAATGCTTAAAAGGAGGACAATAAAATGACAATTCAATATTTAGGCTTAAGCCAAGTCAACGGTCCTCTGATTGCACTGGAAGGTGTGGAGGACGCAGCTTACGATGAAATTGTAGAAATTTCCGTGGATAATGGTGCGGAGAAGAAATTAGGCCGTATCATTGAATGTTATAAAGACCGTGCAGTCATTCAGGTATTTCAGAGTACGGAAAATATTTCTCTGATGAATACCCATACAAGATTGACAGGACATCCTATGGAGGTAGAACTTTCCGAGGAAATTCTCGGACGTACTTTCAACGGAATCGGAACTCCTATCGACGGATTAGCTCCGATTCATGCAGAAACCAAACGCGATGTCAACGGTCAGCCTTTAAATCCAGTCAGCCGTGAATATCCAAGAAACTTTATTCAGACTGGTATTTCTGCCATTGACGGATTGACTACCCTTATTCGTGGACAGAAGCTTCCTATTTTCTCTGGAAATGGACTTCCTCATGACCGTCTGGCAGCTCAAATTGTAAATCAGGCTTCCCTTGGCACTGGCTCCGATGAAAATTTTGCCATCGTCTTCGCCGCTATGGGTGTCAAATATGATGTGGCTAACTTTTTTCGCAAGACCTTCGAGGAGAGTGGTGTCAGTGACCATGTAGTTATGTACTTAAATTTAGCCAATGACCCTGTTGTGGAACGTTTGATTACTCCAAAAGTTGCTCTCACTGCTGCGGAATATCTGGCATTTGAGAAAAATATGCATATTTTGGTTATCTTAACCGATATGACTTCCTTTGCGGAGGCTATGCGTGAGGTTTCTTCCTCCAAAGGTGAAATTCCTTCCAGAAAGGGTTATCCCGGCTATCTGTATAGTGAGCTGGCTACCATCTATGAGCGTGCAGGTATCGTAAAAGGTGCTAAAGGTTCTGTGACACAGATTCCTATTTTGACCATGCCAAATGATGATATCACTCACCCAATCCCTGACTTAACCGGATACATCACCGAAGGACAGATTGTACTGGACCGTGACCTTCATAGTCAGTCCGTCTATCCGCCCATCAGTGTACTGCCATCCTTGTCTCGTCTGATGAAAGACGGTATTGGTGCTGGCTACACGAGAGAAGACCATCAAGCAGTTGCCAACCAGCTATTCTCCTGCTATGCCAAGGTGGGAGATGCCCGTTCTTTGGCTTCCGTCATCGGCGAGGATGAACTTTCTGCTACTGACAAGATGTACCTAGCCTTTGGAAAGGAATTTGAATCCCGCTTCATTGGACAGGGTGAGCAAGAGAATCGAAGCATTCTTCAAACTTTGGATATTGGCTGGGAGCTGCTGCGTATGCTGCCAAGAGAAGAATTGGACCGTATTGATACCAAGCTGTTGAATAAATATTATTGATAGGGGGGATTTTTTATGGATTTAAATGCCGTTCCCACCAAAGGCAATTTAATTGCCGCCAAAAATTCACTCAAATTGGCACAGCAAGGCTATGAACTGATGGATAAGAAACGTAATATTCTCATCAAGGAATTGATGAATTTAATTGATGAAGCTTCCAATATACAGACGGAGATTGATGAAACCTTCACCGCTGCCTACAGGGCATTGCAGCTTGCCAATATTGACCTTGGGATTCAAAAAGTTGAAGCTATCGCAAACTCAGTTCCCGAGGATAACGGCATTCGCATCAAGACTCGCAGTATCATGGGTACAGAGATTCCGTTAGTAGAGTACGATGCTACAATGTCAGATAAACCCAATTATACCTTTTTTGACACCCGTGAATCTCTGGATACAGCCTGCGCTAGTTTTCAAAAGGTAAAAGCACTGACAATCAAGCTTTCCATGGTGGAAAACTCCGCTTACCGCCTTGCTTCCAATATCCAAAAGACACAGAAGCGTGCCAACGCATTGAAAAATATCACGATTCCTCGTTACCAGTCACTGACCATTAGCATCGCCAATGCATTGGAGGAAAAAGAACGAGAAGAATTTACACGCTTAAAAGTAATCAAACGAATGCATTCTTAAAACTGCATACAATGATATTATCACGATTCAGCTAAAATCGAGTGACCTGCTGCATCAGCACTATCAGACTCAGATATTAGCTGAATCGTTGCCTTATGTTGTATAGAGCATACATAATAGAAAGGAACGCATACTCTATGAAACGATACTTTGTGAAAAAACATATTTTTATATATTCCCTGCTTTTCTGTTTGATTGTAAGCCATCTAAATTTTCCAAGTTTTGCAGATAAGAAAGCCGATGTGGATTCCCAAATCAATTCTCTGCCAACCTCCGATTGGCCAGATGCACCTCAAATTTCCAGTGAAGCTGCCATTTTAGTGGAATTAAATACTGGTGTCATTCTGTATGCAAAAAATGCAACAAAATTGATGTATCCAGCCAGCACTACCAAGTTAATGACAGCGCTTCTTACTTTGGAAAACTGTGATTTGGACGATATTCATACTTTTACGGCCAGTGAAGTCAACACAATTCCTTCTGGAAGCAGTCACATTGGTATGCGTCCCAATGAATCTCTGACAGTTCGCGACTGTCTTTACGGTCTTCTGCTCCCTTCTGCCAACGAAGTAGCCAATGGACTGGCCATTCAGGTTGGTGGCGATATGGACAGCTTTGTTGAGCTGATGAATCAAAGAGCACAAGAACTAGGTTGCGTTAACACTCATTTTGTCAATCCCAATGGATTACATAATGAAAATCATTACACCTGTGCCTACGATTTATTTTTAATTCTACAAGCTTGTGTCAACATCCCCAGTTTTGTAGAAATTTCTTCTTCTCCTACCTATTATCGTTATGCAGATGAGTTACTGGATAAGGATATTCCTATGGCCAACACGCACAGCATGATTCGCATCAACACAGAATACTATTATGAGAAGGCGATTTGTGGAAAAACTGGATGGACCGACGAGGCTGGTCGTTGTCTGACAACCTATGCCAGCGATGGCTCCATTGACTTAATTTGTGTTACCATGAATGCAGAAGCACCCCAACAATTTATCGATACAAAAACTTTACTGGAATATGGATTTCAAAATTTCAGTGTAGTCAATGCTGCAACTCACGATACGATTTACAGCGGAAGCAGTTCTGCTGATTCACTGTTGAATATCCCATTTCCGACCATTCAACTACTGCAGATGAGTGCCAACTCTCATGTATTGCTGCCTTCTACCAGAGAGTTTTCTAACCTGGATACTCAGTTGACTACTTCCAGTGATGGTGTCTACACCCTAAACTATTCGCTCAATGGTTATCCGCTTGGAACAGCTTCTCTGTTTGCTCCGCAGGCAGTTGTCAAAAATCCTTTAAAGATAGAAAAAGAAGAAACTTTGATTATCTCTTCTAAGGATACACAGGAGATGCTTTCTATCGTTCTCTCTGCCGTCCTGCCTCCATTCTTGCTGATACTGATTGCCCTACTATCTTTTGTGCTTTATATTCATCACAAGACCCGACGTCGATATGGACGCCTCAGACGTCACTAGACATAAAAGACCTATATAAGTAAAAATGCGGCGTGTAAACACGCCGCATCATATTTTAAGCAATTTTTTCACTCTTCATCAGATTCTTGATGACGTCCCCTGCGTTTGTCGCGCAAGGCTTCTCTTCTCTCCAAAATTCCCTTGGCTTCCTCGCTGCCGACACGTTTAATAGTCTTCACCACAAAAAATCCTGCCTCCTTATTCTCAGGCTTTTTAAAACGAATTTTTCCCTTTAAATACCCATGAACAGGACAATATCCCAAAGCATAATAATTTTTTCCATAGACAGAAAACCACTTAGCTCGATAAGATGCGGATTTTCCACACAAAAAACAGACCATTGACGTTACTTGAGGATTTTGCATCGCATCTTCTCTCGTCTCAAATACACGAGAAATAAACTTAGAATAGTTGCTGAATATGTGATAAATTTCTTCCCTGCGATTTTGAGGCAATTGATGATAGTCAATCGATACATACGGCTTTAGTGCCTCCAAATCCATTGTCTGCATCACTCGAGCCGTATAATATGCATCCGAGCAGGCACGATGATATGGCTCGTTCTGTTCAATCACCAAACTATCCACCGCAAATTCAAGTGAACGGCGAATTCTCCCATCTTCATAAAACAGGCTATACCATTTTTGAATATCATAATAATAGAGGGGCTTCGGAAACGGATTTTCAACTCCATAAAAATCTATGTTTTTTTGCAATTCACTCAAATCCATCGTTCCCCAGGTACAAAAAAATGGATCTTCTCCGCACCATTTAAAAAATTCTTTGATCACCTCCGTAAATGGACGTCCTTGATTGGCTAGTTCTCCATCAGTCAGATGAATCACCTGACTAGTCACAGGATTTAATTTACTATAAACAGAAGGAGATATCAACTGAGAGAAACGGTCTACAATTTCAAGTTTTTCATTCAGCTTTACAGCGCCAATCTCCACAATCTCAAAATGAAGATCCTTCTCTTCCAACAGCGATTCAGCTTGATTCCATTCTAAATCAAATACGATATAGCTCATAACTGTTCTATCCACATATTGATTACGAAAAATACCTCCCCTTCTGTAGGAAGATCTTCTCCGCTTATCTTCTTTTCTCTTATTTTTTTCTTTTCTATTAATGTTTTCAAAATGGAATCACCTCTCTAATCCTAATTGTTTTTACTGCTGAACTCGCACTAATAGTTAGTATAACACAAAAATCCTTTTTTTCAATACAATTAGTTACTATTCACCGAGGAAACCATTAAAATACCGATATTTTTGTATTGAATTTTACTTATATTTTATATATAATTAACTTCCAGATGAGAAACTATTGTAAAGAGCTCTAAAAGAAAAACAATTCAGCCAATCATCTCAATCCTGCACGGCGGGAAATGTCAGGGAGAGGGAACCACTGTACTATGAAAATTTTAGTCATTTCGGACGAAGAGTCTAAATATCTATGGGATTTTTTTGAGAAGAGCAAGTTGGAGGGGATTGACTTGATCATATCATGCGGCGATTTGGCTCCTCAATATTTATCTTTTTTAGCCACTTTTACAACCGCACCCGTCTTATATGTTCATGGAAATCATGATGAATGCTACAATGAGACGCCTCCTGAGGGCTGTATCTGCATTGATGATGACCTTTATGTATACAAAGGAGTACGCATCTTAGGTCTTGGAGGGGCCATGCAGTACAAAACGGGACAATATTTATTTACAGAAAGACAGATGCGAAAACGCATCAAGAAACTACGTTTTCGTCTATGGCGCAGCCACGGCTTTGACATCCTAGTCACTCATGCACCAGCCTACCAGTTAGGAGACAGTGCCGATTTACCACATCGTGGCTTTCGTGCATTTATTAATTTGTTAGACAAATACAATCCAGATTATTTCCTGCATGGTCATGTCCATGCCACTTACGGAAGCGATTTCAAACGTCTCAATTCTTATAAATCCACTACTATTATCAATGGATATGAGCGTTACATATTTGATTACAAGAAAAAATAATAAAAGAGAGCAATCACAGACAATTCTACTCTCACTGTGATTGCTCTTTTTATTTGTCATTTGCTGTTATCTGATTTTACCTACCGCTATCTATCTGCTCTTATTTTTTTTATTTATCTTTGTCAGGATCAATAGAAAATTCTGATGCTCTTGCCTGCACATCCTCCATGGTCAATCGCACATGAACTGGCTCATCTGGAATATCATCTGGATTTTCGACATATCTGCCGCTTTCTTTTGCTGCTTTTGTCTCAGGCATATAAGGTTCAAAAACACGATTGTAATAAAAAGTCAGTATATACGCCTCCAGCGCAAATCCAATCAGCAGCATAAACATATTGACAAAAGCCACCGTAAACAGATTAAGATACAGCACTACCGCCACGATAATTACCATCTGAATGGTCATTTTCCAGTTAATAATAGACATCGTAAAAGAGTAGCGCAATGTTTTTTTTATGGGATTGACAAAGCGGCTCTGAATTGCAAACACATACAAAATAGTCAGCACATAAGGCACAAGTACAATACAGGCTACACCTAACACCGTATTACCCATTACACCAGAGATACTCTTCCACGTCATAAAGCAAATTAAAATCAACACACCAACGACTGCGTACATCAGCCAGAGAATTGTGCTTTGAAAAAAATTTTCCTTAAAAGATTTAAAGAAATTTTTTACCATACTTCCCTCATCGCGCTGCAGCTTGATGCAAGCATAAATCATGGCTGTGGTGGATGCTCCGATTGTTACAATCGGGAGGCAGCAAATTAAAAATATTAAATTCAATAACCATAAATATCCAATCATATTGATAAATCGAAAGACTGGATTTTCTGAACTAAAAAACTTGTTCAATCGTCTGTTCCTCTTTTCTATCTTCTTATATGCATGTTTTATGCATTTCTCCAGACTTCATACATGGTATTCATGGCTTGAACGGAATTCTCTGGCACGGTATTCTCCAAAGTAGCGTGGATATATGGTTTTTGTGCCTTGACAAACTTCATAATTTTCTCATAGTTCATCATACCTGTACCCGCTGCAATTGACTTCAAATCCCCATTTTCTACCACAAAATCTTTTAAATGAAGCACTGCAATATCTTTTCCAAGCAGATCCATCGCCTCTTCAAAAATTTCATCACGCTGTTCGTAATTACTGATATCGAGCATATTTACAGGATCAAAAATAATCTGCAGGTTTGGCGAGTCAATCGCATCCAACACCCTTCTCGCCTGTTTAGGATTCCATACAATATGCTTGAACACTGGCTCAATAGCGAAAATCACTCCCATCTTCTCGGCATACTCCACTATTGGTTTCACATTCTTAATAAAAAGCTGCAAAGCTTCCTCCGTATGACACTCTGGTACAAAGCGATACTGCTCATTTGGAGCACCAGTCTCAGTGCCGACAACACCACAGCCCAATTGTGCCGCAAAGCGAATATGAGCCTTATACTTCTCCACTATCTGTGCCAATGCGCTCTGGTTTGGATTTGCCAAATTCAGATAGCATCCCAACACTGCAATGTCCAAATCATTCTTGGCAAATAATTTTTTTAAGTACATGGCATAGCCCGGTGTCAGCGCACTATTTGCCACTGAGTTTTCCGTAATCACCTTGCTCAATGCTACATGGGCACATTTGAAGCCCAAATCATGAACCACTGGCAAACGCTCCTCCAATGGAAGCTTTACCGTATCATGTAAACGAATTCCTACCTGCATCTTTCTATCCTCCTATTTTACATCACATAAGATTCCTGGCTAATAGACATCTATTTTACCAATTCATCAATTTCCTCAAGTATCAAATCTGGTCCTATCTGTCCAGCCACCATGACATGATCCAACACCAACTTCTTTACATTTTTCGCAAAGATACCTCTCTTAGAACACGCATCCACTCCGCGAGCCATAGCTGGCACATCGGTCTTGGCATCCTCCGCAAAGGAGATATTCACATTTTTCATGTCAATCTCCTCGATCTTCTTCTCCGTCAAGCCCTCAAAATAGGTAGCAGCGACATGACAATTAGTAGCATGAATATCCTCGAAAACCAGAGTCTTGATATTTGGCGTCCCATCGTCTACTGGCTTTGGTGCTCTATCCTGCACAAAATCTGATCTGCCATCTGGATCACAGAAATAGTAAGAATTTACCACAAATGGTGTCATAACATGATCCATCTCCAAATGGCGGAAGATCACTTGATCAATGATGGCATCCTTACCACGACCACGTCTTGTCTTGATACGAAGTCCACGGTCCGTATGACTGAAAATACAATTTTCTACTACTAAATTCTTGACACCCCCGGCCATCTCAGAACCAATCGTAACGGCACCATGTCCATCCTGCATCAAACACTGATGAATATAAATATTTTCGGATGGTTTCTTATACTTTCTTCCCATGTAAATTTTTCCTGACTTCACTGCGATACAGTCATCGCCCAAGGAAAAATCAAAACCAGCAATCTCCACGTTTTTACAGGATTCTGGATCAATACCATCCGTGTTTGGTGCATTCTTTGGATTGCGAATGCGGATGTTATAAAATCCTAAATCATCACTGAAATATGGATGAATGGTCCAGGATGGGCTGTCATGTACCAGTAAACCTTGTACTTGTACATTCTTGCAGTGATTTAAGAAAATCAGTCTTGGACGAAAAGCAATGCGCATCACTTTTTCATTATACCACCAGTTGTCAAAACCAGCATTTCCATGAATGCTTCCCTGTCCATATAGTACCACATTCTCTACATTTACACCAGTAATAATTCCAGCAAAAGACTTAATTGGATTTCCTTCCCAAGTACCCAAATTGTACTCGTCTTGCTCATCATAACTTTCAATCAAACCTGGGAAAATTGGAAACAATGTACGATCATTTTCTGCCACCAGTTCAGCACCCTCAGCTAACTCCAGATTTAAATCGCTTTTTAAAAATAAACAGGTAATCTTGTAGCTGCCCTTTGGAATCAACACACGACTATCTTTTGGACAAGCTAAAATAGCTGCCTGAATGAAATTGGTATCGTTGTTGATTCCATCGCCTACTGCACCGAAATCCTTCACATTTAAAGTGACAAACTCATATTTCGTCTCAAAATCAACGCTTCCAAGCACGCATCCATCCTTCTCCAAGGTCAGATGATAATTAGTGGAAGGCTTTAAACCAAAAATGGAATGCACCACTGTAGCTACCTCATCACAGGCTTTCCCATTTAAATAAATCTGATACTTTTCCTTAGTGTAATACACACCGCCATCTACAATCTCAATTACCGCACTGCGTGCCGTCCTCATCAACAACTTAATTTCCATAATCAATTCCTCTCACAGAAATATAGTCGAGCAGCAGGGAATATCTCCCAACAACTCATTACGCCGCCCACTTGTCGCTTCAACAGCTATCTCCATATGGACCAACGCCTTATAAACAACGAAAGGGGGAAGTCACCCTCCCCCTCTACAAGTAATGATATCTACAAATTGTGATACATTTCGTGACATCAAAAACTCTTTCAATAAAAATCAACCCTTAACACCACCAGCAGAGATACCATCTACGAACTGATCCTGAGCTAAGAAGAATACAACCAAGGAAGGAATAATAGAGATCAAGGACAAAGCCAAAACCTTGTTCCAATGGAATCCGCTATCACCATCCATAGACAACTTAACGAACAAAGTTGCAGGATATTTCTCAGGTGTGCTGACGTAAAGCAATGGTCCCATAAAGTCGTTAGAAG
Organism: Lachnospiraceae bacterium; assembly: GCA_051879015.1. Classification (GTDB taxonomy): domain Bacteria; phylum Bacillota; class Clostridia; order Lachnospirales; family Lachnospiraceae; genus JBJELF01. The sequence goes on along the minus strand of JBJELF010000009.1, from coordinate 8,799 downwards.
ACCACATAAACTGGAACAATGCACAGGATACGATAGATGGCATCAACATTGGAACGATAACCTTAATCAAAGTCTGTACTGCATTACATCCGTCAATATGTGCAGCCTCTTCCAATTCCTTTGGTACATTTCTCAAGAACTGAACCAACATGAATACGAAATAAGTATCCGTTGCAAAAATAGTAGGTACGATAATTGCCAAATAAAATGGAGAATCAACCCAACCTAATTCGTTGTATACCATGAACTGTGGTACATTCAATACTACCTGTGGCAGGAACAAAGTACCCATCAAACAAGCAAACAGGAAATCTCTTCCCTTGAATTTAAAACGTCCAAAACCATAAGCAGTGATGACGGAAGAAATAATGGTGAATACAACTTTAGGAATTACATAGGAGTATGTATTTAATAATGCCTTCCAAATATTAATATCGCCACCGTAGTTATCCATTGCACTCTTGTAACCTTCAAGAGTAGGATTCTTTGGAATCAGGTTTAAGTTACCAAATACTTCCGCATTGTCTTTGAAGGTAGCACTGACCATCCACAAGAGAGGATAAATCATAAAAAATCCTACCAAAATCAATACGACATAACTGAAAATAGTACGCACTAAGTGCTTTTGCTGCATTGTCATAGTCAATTACCTCCCATCTTCGTCTCCGTAGTATACCCAATACTTCTGACTGATGAAAGAAATAACGGTGAATACTAACAGAATGATAAACATAACCCAAGCCATTGCACTTGCCTCGCCCATCTCATGAGCCTGGAATGCGGCATTGTAAATCAACAGGGAGAGTAATGTAGTGGCACTACGAGGACCACCCTTTGTAATAATGTAAGGTCCATTAAACTCCTGGAATGCCTGACAGAGCTGTGTAATCAAATTGTAGAAAATAATAGGAGTAATCAATGGTACGGTAACAGAAAAGAACTGTCTTACCTTGCCGGCACCGTCCAAAGAAGCGGCCTCATACAAATCCTCTGACACACCCTTCAAAGCTGCCAGGAAGATAACCATAGCAGAACCAAACTGCCATACACGAAGCAGACAGATGATAAACAATGCCAATGTTTTGTCACTCAGCCAGCTTGGTCCATTGATACCAAAAATTGCTAATGCACTGTTTACAACACCAGCATCGCCCCAAACAGCCTTCCACAATACAGCGATAGCCACGGAACCACCCAAGATAGATGGAATGTAGTAAGCAGTACGGAACAGATTTACACCTTTAATCTTGAAATTCAAGATGTACGCAATAAACAAAGCTGCAACCAATTTCAATGGAACGGTCATGAAGGCATATTTAAAAGTAACGCCCAATGCTGTGACCTTAGAACGGACAGTAAATACCTCGATGTAGTTTTCTAAACCAACAAAGTTCAGACCACTCTTAAACATGTTGTAGTCGGTAAAACTGTAAAACAGCGACATACCAAATGGAATAATCTTGAAAGCCAGAAAACCAAACAACCATGGTAAAATAAAGAAGAAACCAATCCAAGGTTTAATTGCTTTCTTCCAAGCCGGCATTTCCAATCCAGTGCTTTTTGCATTGCTCATGCTCTTGTTTTTTGCATTGCTCATGCTCTTCTTCCTCCTTTTTCATAAGAACAGATATAAGCGCCCTACATCCTGCCAGAGATGTAATCAGCCGCTTCCTTTACATCCACCTTGTCAAACAAAGCCTCCAAGATAGATTCTCCGAGCTCTTCATAATGCTCTGCGGACAAAGCCCCCAATGTCCGACAGCCTACCAGGATTGCATAAGCCAACATGACGCTGCCCAAAACGTCCTTGTCCTCACAATCATCATTCTTGTAAGCTGCAATCTGAGCCATCATCTCGGGAGAAGCAAGAATACCCTTTAAAGTTTCCTTCAAAAAACCTTCTATTTCCTTATACTGCTCAAAAATTTCTATACTCATGTGAGTCATCACATCCACAAAAATCATCATCATACATGCACTGTCCCTGAGCATGAACTCTGCTTTCTCGGATTTCTCTGAACTCACATCATATCCAGAACGATATAAATGTTTTTCTGAATCAAACATTGTGGAACGAATTCCACGAAAGATATTTAAAATATCTAAGTAGTTTCCCTTGCCATGAAAAACTGTCTCGTATGCCATCCAAAACGGCATAGCCTTATATAGATTTTTCATCCAATCTGGGTTCAAGGCTGGGTTCCACATATCTGTGCCAGCATCTTTTAACTGCTGCATTAGACTTTGAATCTGCTTTGCAACCTCTGCATCTTTCGTTTCAGCATAGCCTGCAAATAATTTCAATCCAGAATGAATCTCATCCACTAACATAGAATTCTGTCCCATCCTTACCTCCAAACTCATAACTAGGGGTGCCGCCAAAACCCGCTTCGGCGGCACCCCTGCGTTATGGATTTCCTGTAACGATTCATTTGACAGAATCGTTACTACACTTTCTTTTTATTTACTTCCATTTAATACGCTATTGATACCTTCGATCAGAACCTCTGCTGCTGTATCAAGATCGTAATCATCATAAGCAATACCATCCATTACATCATAGTAAACACCAGTATCACCCTTCAGCTTGGAATCCTCAAAGTATGGATCCAATGGGAAATCTACCCAAGCCAATACCTTGCCGTTTGCTTCTACAGTCAAGCCGCTCAACTTAGCATTAACATCTTCGTTGGATGCAATCTCTTCTGCATTTTCCTCATCCCAAGCCTGGCAGTAAGCCAAAGCGCTCTTACTTGCTGGAATACCTCTCTCAGAACCAAGCGGTACTACACCTTCCTTCTCATTTAACATGAAGTTGATGAACATCGCAGCTTCCTTTGGATGTGCACAGGTTTCAGAAATAGCAAATGCCATAGATACCTTGGAATATCCACCATGATAATCACCAAAATCTTCAAAATAAGAACCTACTACAAACTCTCTGCCCTGCTCCAACGCCTTGCTGAACTTCTCTGCAGAGGAATCCCACTCAAAGATACCTGCATACTTTCCAGTAATCCAGTTGCTGTTCTGATCCAAAGAAGATGCACCATCACCAATCAGCTTCGTAACGGTTGGAGTAACATGATTCTCTTCCAATGTCTGTAAGAACTCGAAACCAGTCTTAATCTCTTCTGCAGTATACTGAAGTGTATTGTTCTCTACCCAAGCTTTACCATATACGGACTCAAGATAATATACCATCAAAATCATACGGTCATACTCACCAAGAGACAATGGATAATAGTCATCACCCAACTTCTCCTTAAAAGTATTACCTGCTGCCAACAACTCTTCATAGGATGTAGGAACACCAATACCAGCCTCATCAAAAGTGGTCTTGTCCCAGTAGAAGATACGTCCTGTCATGGAGATTGGAACTGCCTGCAGCTCATTCGCTACGATACACTGGCTCAAAACCTTCTCATCATACTGACTCAAATCCAAATACTGTGTAATCTCATCGGTACTTAAGTCAACAAACTTAGAACCATCAGAGCTGAAGCTGGTCAGCCAGTTCCAGTTTACCTGATTAATATCATAAGCTGTGTTGGTGGCGAACAAAGTAGCCATCTTGTCCTCCCAACCACCCCATGCTGCGTAGGTAGGCTGAATCTTGATGCCTGGATACTTCTCCTCAAAGGCTTTGATTGCTTCCTCGGTAGCTGCCTGTCTGGAGTCACCGCCCCACCAGGAGAAGGTCAAGGTACATGCCTCGTACTCAACTCCAGCTGCTTTGTTGTCGATCTCAGTCTCACCGCCTGCTGCAATTGCTGCTGCAACCCTGTCAGCAGCCGCACCATCTGCAGCACTGCTGCCGCCAGTGCTGTCCGCACCCTGTGTAGTACTCTTGTTATCGTTGTTGTCGCCACTGCTGCATGCTGCCATAGAAAGAACCATAGTAGAAGCCATGAGCAATGCTGCCGCTCTCTTGAATTTTCTCATAAATCGCGTCTCCCCTTGCCTAAAATATTTCGCTTTTGGAAAGCTTAAAATAAATGTGATAAGTATTTTCGATAACGGTTTTACCCTTCAAATCGTTACCATATACTATATTTCCTACATTTTCAATCTGTAAAAAGCAATATTGAATTTTTATAGGAACTATTTTTAAGCTATCATGTAAGCGTTTACACGATTATAGCACACATTTTAAAATATTGCACTATTTTTTTTCAATTTTTTTTAGGTTTTTTTCAAAAATCTCCATATTAGTTTCAATAAAGTTTTCCCTTCTATTTGTTATTTCATGTTTTGCTTTAGAGTTCAATCTATTTTTGTATGTTTTGTCGAACAATTTAATAAAATCATGAAAGCTCTTACAATATTGGATTGATTTTTTATCAATTCCATTGTATAATCATGTTAATTATTCTGTTAACTAAATAATTGCGAACAGTTACAAAGCTCCTATATCTGCTTCGCAGACATCACCAGACATAAACGTCAATTACTCCGCGCTTTACGCTCTCGCAATTACTACATGAATAAGCATATCGTCAATAACCATTACTTTCACATAAGAACAGCCGTGTTGGCGGAGATATTGGTGTCCCTCAATGATGCCAAACAGTTCACGCATTGTCAATGCATATGTCGTCTCCTTAAACGATCGGATAAAAAATAAACCCCAGGAAAGGAGGCAGCACATATATGACCATTTATGATATTTCTCAAAAAGCCGGCGTATCCATCGCCACCGTTTCCCGTGTTCTAAATGGCAGCACCAAAGTAAGCCCAAAGACCCGAAAACGTGTATTAGATGTTATTGAAGAAAATGATTATGTACCAAATGCCTTCGCCCGCGGTTTAGGACTTAATTCCATGTCCACTATCGGTATTTTGTGCGCTGATTCATCTGATTATTATTTGGCCAAGGGACTTTACCATATTGAACAAAATCTTCGTGCCCGCGGCTACAGCACTCTTCTGTGCTGTACTGGCTATGAACTAAAGGACCAGAAATCGGCCATGAATTTGCTTCTGTCCAACAATGTAGACAGCATCGTTTTGATTGGCTCTAGCTTCATCTATGAAAGCGATGCAGACAATCAATATATCTGTGAGGCAGCACAAAAAGTGCCCATCATGATTTTAAATGCTTCCTTTGATTATCCCAATGTGTACTATACCACCTGCGATGATTATCAGGCAGTCTTTGATGTGACCACAAAAATGATTCTGTCTGGTACCTCTGATATCCTCTATTTATACAATTCTCGATCCCACAGCGGCATGAAAAAATTAAAGGGTTTTCGAGATGCTTTCGCAGACCACCATATTCCGCTCAATAAATTTAATGTGCAGCAGTATGACGGGGATGTCCATGATATTCAGGATATTGCCGAGTTTATTCAGGCAGTTAAATCCTTTGGAGCTTCCTTCCATGGAGTCATTGCATCGGAAGATTTGCTGGCCATCGGTGCCCTCAAATATGCTTATCTCAATAAGCTGCGAGTCCCGGAAGATTTAGCGGTAGTCGGATACAACAACACCTATTTAACTTCCTGCTGCATGCAGGAACTCTCCTCCATTGACAATCATCTGGAAGCCATGTGCAAACATTTGGTTGATACCTTAATGAACATTTTCAATGGAAAGGACGCAGCCAGACGCATTATCTTTACTGGAAACTATGTATGCCGGGAGACAACTAAATTTTAATATAAGGTCATGTATTTCATATTGGAAAAAGCATGGTCTTGGAACCCGCAAAACATAAGAAGGTCAAAACAATTTTTAACATCATTTTAATACTAAGATGATTTACATCATCTGTATATATTTAGGAGGAACAAACTATGAAAGCTTTTATGGACAAAGATTTTTTGCTCTCTACTGAGACAGCAAAGGCACTCTTTCACAATGTAGCAGAGAAAACTCCAATTCTGGACTACCACTGCCACATCAATCCAAAGGAAATCGCTGAAGACAGAACCTTCGAAAACATTACACAGGTTTGGCTGGGCGGAGACCATTATAAATGGCGTCTGATGCGCAGCGCTGGTGTAGACGAATACTATATCACAGGAGGCGCTTCCGACAAAGAAAAATTCTTCAAATGGGCAGAAGTTGTTGGTAAAGCAATCGGTAACCCACTGTATCATTGGAGTCATTTGGAATTGCAGCGTTATTTCGGCTACTACGGTGCATTAAATAAGAACACTGCTGAGGAAGTTTGGAATCTTTGCAATGCGAAATTGCCAGAGCTTTCCGTGCGCACCTTAATCAAAATGTCCAATGTTACTTTAATCTGTACCACCGATGACCCTATCGATACGCTTGAATGGCATAAATTGATTAAAGCAGACGAGAGCTTTGATGTACAGGTATTGCCAGCTTGGAGACCTGACAAGGCAATGAACTTGGAAAAGCCAGAATATTTGGATTATTTAAAGAAATTATCTGATGTCAGCGGCATCGAAGTAAACTCTTTCGCTTCTTTGAAAGCTGCTTTATCTGTTCGTATGGATTACTTTGCAGAGAATGGCTGCTCCGTCAGCGACCATGCATTGGAATACGTTATGTATCAGCCAGCTTCTGAAGAAGAGTTGGAAGCAATCTTTGCAAAACGTCTAGCTGGCGGCAGCATCACAAGAGACGAAGAGCTCAAGTTCAAGACTGCATTTATGGTAGCAGTCAGCAAAGAATATGCTAAGAGAAACTGGGTACTTCAGCTTCACTACGGCTGCAAGCGTGATAACAACCAGCTCATGTACGCAAAGTTAGGTCCAGATACCGGTTTTGATTGTATCAACAACTATGCACCATCGGCACAGCTTGCTGATTTCTTAAATGCCCTTATCTCCACTGATGAATTGCCAAAGACCATCATCTACAGCTTGAATCCAAATGACAATGAAGCCATCGGTACCATCCTCGGATGCTTCCAGGGCGGCGGTGTAAAGAACAAGATTCAGCAGGGTTCCGCTTGGTGGTTCAATGACAACAAGATTGGTATGCAGAATCAGATGCTCTCCTTGGCAAATCTTGGAAATCTTCCTGGTTTTGTAGGTATGCTGACCGACTCCCGCAGCTTCCTCTCCTACACCAGACATGAATATTTCAGAAGAATTCTGTGTGATTTGATTGGTACTCTGGTAGAAAACGGCGAATTTGCAAACGATATGGACATCCTGGAGGAAATCGTAGCAGATATCTCTTACTACAATGCAGTAAAATATTTTGGATTTAATCTGTAATTATCACAGTAGAAACACATTTTTCTTTTAACATAAAGAATATCAACTGGCGGGCGTGTCATCTGATACGCCCGCTTATTATGACAGACTACAAATCAGACGTATTCCCAATATAACGGCAGGGTTATTTCCACTGCTTGCGGGGCATGGAGGTTTATTATGGCAATGAGCGATGAAATCCGAGAGCAGCGTGCCAAATTAAAGGACGCCTCTCTCTGGCAAAAATTTCTCTACTACTTTGGTTACTACAAATGGCATGTAATTTTATTTATTGGTATTGGCTTTTATCTGGTTGTAGCCATCTGGCAGACCATTATAGGACAACGGGAAAAATTGCTGTACGGTGTTCTTATCAATGCCAACGATACCTCCCGCATCTCGGATTTTCAAAATGATGTAGGGCAGCTTTATGACATGGATTCAAAAAAGCAGCAAGTAAAATTTCATATAGGTGCATCCTTTGATGTAGAAGTCTGGGACGAGGAAACCTACAACTCCTCTGCTTTTCTGGAAGCTCTTATCACCGTCAAAGACTTGGATTTTATTTCCTCTCAGGAACCTGAATTTCTTTATTTTGCCGAGACGGGCTTTTTCCAGAGACTCGATGAATGTCTGCCAACCGATGTGCAAGAGCTGGTAGAAGATTACTATTATTATTACACAGATGAAGATGGCAATACCTATCCACTTGGCATCAAGCTGGACGACTGTACTATTTTTGAGGACTACGGTATTTACGAAAAACACGAAACCATCTTGGGTATTATATTCAACAGTGAGCGAGTAGACAATACAGCTGAATTTATTCGTTTTATCTTTAAAGAGTCGGGCATTGAGTAGAGGATTGATTCTTTCCGTAAGCTATCCACCATCCAGCAACCAAAGAGTACAGGCAAGCATGGGTCTTCTTGCTGATTTTTTATAAAAAAGTCGCCGCAAACAATCATTGCGACGACTTTCTTTGTACTCAGTGCCTATACCACACTCTTTATATGTTGTTCAAACCCTTCAGCTGTTCCAACTGCTGCTTCAGTTCCTGAATCTGTGCTTCTCGCTTGGCGCGTACTTTATCACGATATTTAATTTCCTGTTTGAGCTGCTGATATTTGTATTGCAATACCTGGTATTTGGGCTCTAACTCATTATATTGCTTCATCAATTCCTCATATTTAGAATACAAGGCAGCATGATTGTTTTCCATTTTTAATCCTCTCTTCTCCCTTTAAGCGATTTTTACAAAACTCTTATGCCTTTCACAATACCTGTAAACGCTCAATTTCCACCTTCAGCATCTCGATCTCCTTAGCAAGCTCTTCATTGAAGGCTTCTTTTTCAGCAAGCTCTTTCTCTAACTTAGGATATTCATCGGCCAGTCTCATATATTTTGGTTCTAATCGATCATACTTCTTTTTCAATGCCTCATATTCCTTCTTTAATCCATTCGCAATATCTCTCGGCATATTATTCACATTTATCCTTTCCTACCAATTAATCCTTTCCATCGTACTACCTTTGACCAGCTGCACAATTATAGTTCATCCGTATTTTTTGCGTTTTTAATTTTTACTGCAACTAGAATCGCCGCAATCACTAAACC